>DAOTTW010000307.1:0-4046 GCA_034437615.1 Anaerolineae bacterium
GCTGCACCGTTGCTCAGCCCACTGACGGATGACTACATTGAGCGCACGCGCAAAACGGCTGCGATGCTGAATCGCTTACACGCCTCGGATAATGCGGTCCAAGTCGCGGACTTCAATGGCGGTGATGGTCTGCTGGAAGCGCTCGGCTACGTGATGGACAACTACAGCCCTGGCATGTACTTCGCACGGGCACAGGAGTAATTGCCATGTGGCTGACGGTCGATTACGAACCCGTTGCTGCCTTCGGCTTGCGCCCATCCAACACGACCAGTAGCGGCGGCAAGTCGCTGCTGGTGCCGACGCCGTATGCCATCAAAATGGCGCTGCTGGATGTCGCCATTCGCCTGGATGGGCTAGAGCAGGGGCAAGCGCTCTTTGAAGCGGTGCGTGACCTAACGATCTATGCGCGGGTGCCACTGGCAGTCGCTGTCACGCGCACATTTCAGAAAGTGCTGCGCGTGCAGACCAACAAGAAAAGCGGCGAGGTATGGAACAGCACCATCGCACAACGCGAGTATTGCATCCACACCGGAGCGCTGACGCTGGCCCTGAATCCGCCCGACGAACTGGCGCAGGACATGCTGCGCTACCTGGCCGCCATCCGTTACTTCGGGCGGCGTGGCAGCTTCGTGCAGATGGTCGCCTACGACAGCGATGTGACCGAACCCGTCGATGATGAAGCCTATGTTAACCTGTGCCAGCAAAGCACGGAGGTCAGGCTGGGTATGATGCAACTCATGGATGACATGCGCCCCGACGCGACCTTTGCGGATGTCTCGACCTATGAGCGTAAGTCAGCGCGTGCTGATGGCGGGCGCGTCAAAGCATACTACGTGATACTGCCGTATGCGCTTGCGCATCATGGGCATAATCACACCGTCTATGAGCGCACAGAAGCGACAGGAGGGATGCCATGATCCCTGTGACCTTGCTGGAAGTCGATATTCGCAGCGAATACCCGCTAGACCTGGGTGCAAACCCAGGCTCTAGCCTGCGGGGTGCGCTCTATCAGGCGCTTGGGGCGCTTTATGACACCCATGAGGATGTGCAATCGCGGACGGATGTCTGGCGGAACCCGGTCGGTTGGTTGATGCGTATGGAAGATAACAAGACAACCGGCGGGCGCTATCCGGTACGACCGTTAGCAATCCGCCCGCCGTTGCAAAATCGGTTTACAGAGATGACGTTTGCCGTTGCGCTCTACGGCTATGCGCGTCAACTGCTGCCAATGGTACTGTCAGCGGTTGGGGCGATGCAAAAGATCGGCGTAGGTCGGGACCGAAGCAAATTCGCGTTGCAGGGTGTACGAGCGCTTGATCCGCTCAGCCGACAAGCATCTGCGGTGTTGGATGCAGCGGGTCGTACAGTTGGTGATGTGCCGCAACCACTGCCCGCCAGCGCCTACGTGCATCTGGCGAAGGCACTGGACCCACAGCAACTCACGATCCAGTTTTTGACGCCGACGCGCATCGTGCAGGATAGCAAGCTGGTCAAAACGCCGGAGTTCCGGCCTTTGATGCAACGCTTGCTAGGACGTGTGCGCCAGATCAGCGAATTGTATACCGATAAAGCGCTGTTTGTGCCGTTTCACGATTTGCTAGGTGATGCGGATAGCGTTCGCATCACGCACGATGACACGCGCTGGCAAGAAGGCTGGTCGGGGTCACGGCGCGATGGTCAGATGAAGCCGACCAGCGGCTTCGTCGGCACTGTCTCATATCAGGGCGACTTCACACGATTACTGCCTTATATTTTGTTGGGGCAGGGCTTGCAGGTCGGCAAGAACACCATGAAGGGCTGCGGTTGGTATGACGTGCAGTACCAGTGGCGCAGCAGCGAGCGTAATCCACAAAAAACTGAGGCTGAGTAGAGCGAGACAGACATGCCTATCATTGAAGACTTGATCGTATCCGACTATGGTGCATCGGTGGGGCTGGTCGGACGCCGCATTCGTGTGAGTGTGCCGGAAGCCAAGCCAACAGATGCACCCTTGATGCACCTGAAGAGTGTGCAAATCCTGACGCGTGCCGCCAACATCAGCGCGGCAGCGCTGGCGGCCTGCTGTGAGGCGGGCATCCCTGTACATATCATCGACAGCGTACAAGGTGCTGTTGCCAGCGTCATATCGCCTGCGCTGACCAGCGTGGTGACCAGCCGCCGTTGCCAGATCGAAGCCGCCTACAATGCCATCGGCATCGAGACTGCCCGACAAATTGGCCTGGGCAAAATCCGCAGCCAGATCACAAATCTGCGCTATCTAGTACGCCGGGCTGATGATGAAACAGCCGAAAAGCTACATATCGCTGCGCTTGATCTGACGGATCATCTCGCCAAGCTTGAAAAACTGGAAGCTGAGACGCTGGACGACGTGCGCGCCGTGATGATGGGCATTGAGGGCTACAGCACCCGCATCTACTGGGGTGCATGGAGCAGCCTGTTGCCCGAACACTACGCCTGGACAGGACGCACCGGACGCCACGCCACCGACAAGATTAACAGCCTGTTGAACTATGGCTACGGCATCCTCTACGGTGAGGTGCAAAACGCCCTGGTCATCGCCGGGTTAGAGCCACATGTCGGCCTGCTGCACACGGATCGCCCCGGTAAGCCTAGTCTGACGCTGGACCTGATCGAAGAATTCCGTGCGCCTATCGTGGATCGTACCGTCATCGGGCTAGCACGCCGCAACTTCGTCGTCGAACAGACTGACGATGGTCGCATGACCCGTGAGACGCGCAAAGCCTACGCCGAACACATCCTGTCGCGCTTGAATGCACAAGGGGTGTACGACAAAAAACGCTACAGCCTGCGGGCCATTATCCAGTTGCAGGCACGTAAGCTGGCGGCGGCCTTCCGAGATGAATGCGGCTATATAGCCTATAGCGGAGGCTAGACCATGCTGCGCATTATCGTTCTGTACGACATGAGCAAGGATCGTCCGCGTCTGAAGGTTGCGGACACCTGCCTGGATTATGGCCTGGACCGTCTACAATACAGCGTCTTTAGCGGACGCCTGCGCGCCAACCAGATCAAGGCGCTTGCAAAGGAACTGCAACGCTACGAAAAAGAGGGCAGCATCCTGATTATGCCCATCGCCGCCAATCAATGGGACGACCGTATCGAACTCGGAGCGCCACTCCATGAGTGATACCAACGGCAACCGCGACCACTATCTGCGCATCAACGAGATCAAGAACTATCTCTATTGTGCGCGCACCGCCTTCTATACGCTGTGTATGGGGTTGGATCGTCAGACCAGCCTCATGCAGATCGGCATGGAGCAAGAGGAAGCCACGAAGCAACGCATGAAGCGCCGTAAACACGCCCTGCACGCCATCCACGACGGGGCCGAGCGCCATTTCAGCATCCCGATCTACCACGATGGCTTACGTATCGTCGGCCAGCTTGACGAAGCCGTGCAAGTCCCGGATGGCTTGTATCTGGTCGATTACAAAGACCAGCAGCAGGATATGGGCTACTGGCGCGTGCAGATGCTAGCTTATCGGCTGTGTGTCCAGTCAATGGGGCAGACCGTACTCGGTTGCTACGTCTACACGCTCGGCGACCAAACCTACCATGAGATCAAGCCCACGAAGCGCGACGAGAAGAAACTGCGCGACACCATCACCGCGCTGTGGGGATTGATCGAGCAAGATGTGTGTCCGCCACCGACGACCAAGCACGCAAAATGCCGCAGTTGCCGCTATCTGCGCTTCTGCAACGATATCTTTTAATGCTGTGTAACATGAAACCCGCCCGCATTTTGCGACACGAACCGACTTTCATATTCAAGCGCCGTTTGGGGGTCATTTTGGCCCCTGACGGTGAACATTATAAGCCGCAGGACGCGATTTGCGCGTTTTTCACGCGGCTCTGGACATCTGAGACCTTTTTCGGCTATAATCGCCGCAGGCTTGCAGACACTCGGTTCGAATGACGAACACTGAAACCATGTCTGGATACATGGTTTGCAGTCTCTCAGACTTGCAGACACTCGGTTCGAATGACGAACACTGAAACAAAGGCGAAGGGCGCTGCAAGATCGT
>DAOTTW010000308.1:0-3280 GCA_034437615.1 Anaerolineae bacterium
AGGATGCCGATATTGGGGTCAAGGCCGACAAGCGCAACGCTGGATTCCAGGCCGCGTGTCAACAGCGTATAGCCGAAACTCAGCAAGACGTTGACGGGGTCAGTGGGTGGCCTGCGTATGCGCTTCTGAAAGCGCCAGTCGTGCTTAAACGTCTGCCGCAAACCAGAAAAGTAAGCCGCCGACGCACTGCCTTCGACGCCACGTAGCGACGATAGCTTCGTGGTACGTGCAGCACGATCATGCGCCGAAGCTGAAGGTGCTGTATTCACCTGGTAAGGTGCTGTGGCTGCGCTCAATCGATGCGGCGGGCCTGCCCCATGCCTGTGCTGGTGTAGCGCCCGACACCCGCATACAGCGCGAAATCCGCCAGCAGGCCCAGCAAGCTCATCCAGTAGCGGTCATAGCGCACGGCGGTGTATTGGGCGCTGCCCTTGCCGCCGACGATGCGGCCATTCTTGATCGGTAGGCTGATCGAGCGCAGGTCGTAGCGCGACAAGGCAACTGCGTCCCGCGCATAGTCACGCACTTCGGCTGCCAGCGCCACCGGGCTGTAGGCATTCCAGCGATCCACCAGACTGCCAAAGACCACATCAGGTAAGGGAACGGGTAAGTCCAGCTTGTTTTGCTTGAAGGCGGTCGGTGCCGCAAATGCCAGTTGCAGGCGGCGCGGTGGCTGCTCACGCGCCAGCAAGTAGGGTGCGCTCAACGCTTCGTAGCTGTTGCTGCCCGCCCACTCATGTGCATCCGGGTCACAGGTCATGCCGATCACAGGCAGGGCTACATCGTCCAGGCTGATGGATTTAGGTGGCTGCTGCATTCGCTGGCGCAGTGCGTCCGCGACCTCCGGTTCCAGCGCCGTCAGACGTAACCAGGCGGATTGCCCGCCCGGTAGCTTGCGCTGATCCTTACCAGCGTGCCGCGTTCCGATGATCGTCGTCGCCGTGTAGGGCTTGGGACCGTCCGCATCATGGTAGCGCTTGGCAAGCGCCGCGTCGTAGGCATCCAGCCAGCGCAGCAGCAACGCATGAACGGCGCGCCCCAGGTGGCCGGGCAGCAGCACGTCCTCGGCGCTCTGCACCTGCACAACGACGGCGAGTAGCTCGCTCATGTGGCCTCTCCAATCAGGTCACGGATTAGCGCGTTGATGGTGTCGTAGGGGGAATTTTCAGGCGGTGTTCCAGTGACATGACCGACAAGCCCTCGTAAATGCCACAACATCTCGTTATCCTTTTTGGCACCGTAATGCTTCATCAACTTATCCAGCGAAACCCCAGCAAATCCATGTGCAAACGGCATTTGATTGCGGTAATCACCCAGCTCACTAAAGCGGCGCAAGCGTTTGACAGTATTCTTACGCTTGCTATCGTCACCCGCGAGGTAAGCGGCCAGCGATAGCAGGATGAGACGATTCACATCACGATGCACTTGGATGTCCTCTTGTTTGAAATGTGCTTGAAGATCGGATTTTGCTGCTAACCAGTCGGAGCGGATTCGCACCTTACGCTTAACCTCGCGCCCAAACTTCTCGCTCACGGCGATCTCAAATACATCTTCGAGAGGTGCTCCCAGCCATTGCTCAACGAATATTTCTGTCAATCCTTCGCTAAGTCGAAACGCACGACCCAGGAAATCCGCATAAGCGCCTGTATCAAAGCTAACTTTCGCGGTGAAGTAAACCTCGCACAATAACCAAGTGGTATCACGATGACGAATGTCGTCAACCAGATCAATCATACGTTGCGCCAGCGGTTGCGGAACATGGCGGTCTGCTTGAAACAATGCGCCCATGGCCTTCTCGAAGTTGAAGTTCATCCTTGAACGACCATACTCGACAACAGCATAGATTGCATCGTAGTAGTTATTCCAGAAACGCCTCAGCAGCGTCTCGTTTGCATCGAGTAGCTGACGAGCCGCAAAATATTGAAAGGCCTCAATGCTGTCGTCCAGATCATCCAACACGGTGCGTAGCATCATGCGTTGTCCGATATTCAGGCTTCGTGGCATTGTGTTGCCTTGCAACACGTAAAGTGGTTGTACTTTTTCCTGTAGTACCTCGACACCCTGCCACAGTAGCATAAAGGACATAGCTGGTGTACCCCCTGTGACCTCTGCATACACCGTTTCATCCTCGAGGAAGCGTTGCAAGTTATTCTCGTAAAAGTGCATCATCCCATCGTAGTCGGATGGATTCTGCTGAATTTCGACGATTTCCAGCGCTTCCTCAACCCACTTTCCATAGGTTGCGACTAGATAGCGCTGAATGATCCGTGCGAACGGCAAGGTATCGGTGTGTCGATAATCCGAATCAGGCTGATCGCTGGCAAACAGTACAATGCGATCGACCTTTTCGTGTCTATTTACAACGGTTTCCAGCGCCTTGACGACAATCGGCATCGTAACACTGTCCCGGTACTTTTCCCAGTCTTGCAAGATCATCTCACCCAGCGTGCGAGGGTCTTTTGGCTGACCCGAATGATCTTGCAATTTCACATCACGTGTGCCGACATTTGCTATAAACGAAATGGTCATGTCTGTGGCTCCTGTGTCATCTTGATCTTCACCCAACCGAGTTCGCTGTGCGGCTTATCTGTCTTCGGCGAGATGCTTACTCGACGGCTCTTCGGGTAACGTCCTCCTGGTTTGAAATCGCCACGCCGCAGCATTTGACCTTTGTATTGATATACCAGACGTGCGAATTCGTTCGGTGAACCTGTCAGATGCGTCCCCATTGTCTTGCTATCCCAGCCACCACCCCAGCCAAGTTGCAAAATACAGGTGTCAGCGGTCTGTGTCGCCTGAAGCAACTCGTTCAGGACGACCTTGTAAGAATTCGCCCAGCCATCTGTGCGAACACGGCTTTGATCTTCGTCCAGACGCGCCTGCGTCCACGTGTTAATCACCTGTTGCAAATTGCGTAGAATCTTGCGCTGGTTATTGTCCCAACCCAACACTTCGCGCTGTTCTTTGCTGAGCAGATACTGATCCAACGTCAAACGTACCGTAAAAGTAACATCTCGGCGCACCCCTTCCAGCTCAATCGGTGGACCAGTGCCTGACACACCCTTTACCACCTGCACACTGAGCAATTGCAAATTCTGTGGCGTGCCCGGCGTGCTATCTGTGACCTGGAGTGCTCGCAATAAATCGTGGTTGGGATCACGACCACGTCCTGCATTGCTACCAACCAGCAAACGTCGTTCAAGTGGCTGCGCAGCAAATTTGGTGTTGCGCCCTAAATCACTTACGCTGTAGGTTGCGCCTTGCATACCCCAGGCAAAAT
>DAOTTW010000309.1:0-2245 GCA_034437615.1 Anaerolineae bacterium
CAACGACGAGCAAAAAGAGACGCTTGAAGAAGTCATCGACAGCGGCAAACACCTGCTGAACCTGATTAACGATGTGCTGGATATGTCGAAGATTGGGTCGGGGTCGTTGAAATTGTTTGTGGAATCCGATGTCGATCTACGCCCCGTCCTGCAATCCGTTATCGCCGCAGGCAAAACACTGATCCACGAGAAGCCTGTCAGCATTGAAGCGGTGATTGCAGACGAACTACCGTGCATCGTCGGGGACCGTCAGCGCATCACGCAGGTGTTGCTGAATATCATGTCGAACGCCTGTAAGTTCACCGAGCAAGGCCAGATCACGCTCAGGGCCTACAGTGAAGACGGGCATGTCTTTCTCTCGATTGCGGATACAGGGCCGGGCATCGCCCTGGAAGATCAAGCGCTGGTCTTTGAGCCATTCCAGCAGACCGAGACAGGCTTGCGTCAGGGGGGTGGTACGGGCCTGGGGATGCCGATCTCTAAGAGCCTGGTAGACGCGCACGGGGGCCGCCTGTGGCTGGATAGCCAACCGGGGCAAGGTACGACCTTCTACGTTGCGTTGCCCGTGCAATCTGACAAGCTAGAGCCGCTACGCATTGCGTAATAGCCGACCTGGGGCATAACCGTAACGAACTATGCACAGCATGAAACATAAGGATGAAGGAATGATGAGAAGGAACACAACGCTATGGATTTATCGAACCTGAGTATCCTTTACGTCGAGGATGAAGCCCGCAGTCGTAAGGTGATGCGTATGATCGCCGCCGATATGGGCGTCATGCACCTGACGATCTTTGAAGATGGCACGAACTTCGCGCAGCGCGCCGCAGCGCTGGACCCACAGCCGAACTTGATCTTCCTCGATATTCACGTGCCGCCGCCAAACGGCTTCGAGATGCTGGCGTTGCTGCGTGAAAATAGCCAGTTCGACGCAGTGCCCATCGTCGCCATGACTGCCAGCGTCATGAATGAGGAAATCGACCAATTACGTTCTGCGGGCTTCGATGGCTGCCTGGCTAAGCCCATCGACATCGACACGTTTTCGCAATCCGTCCAGCAGATTATCGCCGGTGAGCAAGTCTGGCGCATCGTAAACTAACGCAACAAGGAGAGCTTTAGCCATGAATTTACACGGTAAGCGCATTTTCATTCTCGAAGACAACATCCATAACCGCGTCGTCTTTACCATGACGTTGACAGCCTGCGGCGCACAGATGGAATTCGAACGCTGGGGACGGCATACACTCATCCGTCTGCAGGCGTTCATGCCCGTAGACCTGATTATCCTGGATTTGATGCTGCCGAACGGCAAAAGCGGCTTCGACATCTTCACAGAAATTCGCCAGAAGCCAGAATACAGCCAGATACCGATTGTCGCCGTTTCCGCCGCAGAGCCGACCATTGCGCTGCCTAAAGCGCGTGAGATGGGTTTTGCGGGGTTCATCGCCAAGCCGATTAACGATGAACTTTTCCCACAGCAGCTTGCAAGCGTTATGGCAGGCCAGCAAGTCTGGTACGCTGGTGGCCGCTATCAGGGCGTTGTATAACGTGAGTTGTTCATAACCCCCACAGGAGGCCATCACATGACCGAAGCACAGCCACTCACCGCATTGATCGTTGATGATAACCCCAGGAACGTCGCTGTATTGGCGCGTTTGCTACAGGAACAAGCTATCGCAGCGCGGATCGTCAATGACCCGCGCCAACTCGATGCCGTATTGACCCAAGCGCCCCAATTCGCCTTGATGTTCGTAGACCTGGAAATGCCCGGTTTGAGCGGCTTTGAGGTGCTCGAACGCATTAAGGCGAACCCGAACTTTGCTGATGTGCCCGTTATCGCTTATACCGTGCACATCAGCGAAATGCACGAAGCACATCAGCAGGGCTTTGACGGCTTTATCGGCAAGCCCATCGACCCGGATAAGTTCACAGAGCAACTTGATCGCATCCTGAATGGCTCCTCTGTGTGGGAAACCAAGTGATGCGCCCAGAAGATGCGCATATCTACGAAGCGCTCTGGTGAGTCGATGAATTCGTACAGCGCGCCCGTGACACCGAACCCGAAGCCGCCGGATCATGCCTGGGTATGCGCTAGAACCCACCAGACCGAACCACGTTTTCAGCATGTCTGCGAAGCCGCTGGCGTGCCGCAAATGGACCCCACTAACCCGGCGGTGTAGGCCTACGGCGGCTTCATTGGGCCATACGTGCCACACAACTAGTTTATCGCAGAGGCCGACGCTGT
>DAOTTW010000310.1:0-3179 GCA_034437615.1 Anaerolineae bacterium
GCGTGAGTTCTTCCGCACTGTGCCGCGTGACCTGGAAGAAGCCGCCGTTGTGGATGGTGCGAGCGTCTTCCAGATTTACTGGCGCATCTACGTGCCGCTGTCGCTGCCGGCCATGACGACGCTCTTCCTGCTGGCCTTCATCGCCAACTGGAACACGCTGCTGCGCGCTGTGATCTACATCAAGTCGCCGGATATGCGCACGCTGCCGTTGGGCCTGACCACCTTCCAGAACGAATACGCCTCGCAGTGGGATTTGCTGCTGGCGGGTTCGGTGGTGACGATCCTGCCGTTGGTGATCGTATATATCTTTGCGCAGCGCTACATCGTGGACGGCATCGCGACGACGGGCTTAAAGGGCTAGGCAACGCCACAATGAAAACACTACACAACCGTAACATCACAGTCGAATTTGCACAGAGCACGGGCGACGACCACCTGACGGAAGACGCAGCGTGGTCCGGGGTGTATGAACATCACGCAGTCCTGGCGATAGCCGATGGTGCACCCTTACGCCTACGCCCGATCAACAGCCTGCAACCACTGCTGGATAAGCACAAGCAGCGTTACGGCAAGGACATCACGCCATCGGGTGTTGCAGCACGTTTGCTACGCGATACAGTGGCACAGCAAGCCATTGACCCGCACAAAGCGCTTGCTGATATGGTGCTGGCAGCCAACGCACGCCTGGCCCACGAACTCACATTGATTTATGGTGCGCTCAGCGCCGAAGCCGTGCTGAAGCAGGAAGCCCACCTCACGATTCTAGCTGAGGACGAGCGTTACATTCGCTTGATGTTGCCCGCGTCCACCTACACCGTTGCCCGCATAAACTGGCAGCACGACACGCTAGAGGTCGCACACGGTGCTGATTCCGCGCTCATTGCGCTCTACAGCGACGGTCGCGTTGAGCAGCTTACACCGGACCAGATGGTACAACACGACGACAGCTTCAAGCGGCTCTACGTCGAGCAATACGATACACCAGCACAGCATCCGTTTTTCCGTGAATTGGGCGACAATCTGGGCCGTGAAGTCAACCGCATCAACGGCCTGTATCACAATTACGTGTCGGCGGATGGTCAGCTTGATGCGCAGGTCGGTGTCTCGGTGTTGAATGGCTTGCCACAAATTGCAGATTATATGTACACAGCCAGCTATGATCTGGGCGACATACAGGCCATTATGCTGGTGACGGATGGCATGTTCTGGCCCAAACCTCCGGCTGATTGGTTGCAAGCCACAGACAACGACGCGGCGGCACGCCAATTGCAACAGATGGGTCAGCGCAGCCACGACGTGGGTCTTGCTGCATATATCCATGCGTTACGCGCCGAAGAACAGCGCTTGCGCGACAGTGGCGAAAACCCTTATCAGTGGCACGATGATGCAACCGGGTTGTTTTGCCGACTTCGGGATAGGATTCTATGAATTCGCCTTCGTTTCTCCATAAGGGTCAACCACAAAGGTATGCCGAAATTGTCGTCGCTAACCTAACGAAATCTCAAATGTACCGAGTACGCCAATATGGTCGGATAAATACAGGCTGGGCTGTGACTGTGGTTGCTCGTTGATGTGTGTGATCGCCTGCACCCGCGCCAGGCCGTCCATATGGACGAAGAAACCATCCAGGCGGCGTTGTGGCGTGCGCCCAACGCCCAGCGGCCAGGTGTAGCCTGCGTCGTCGGGGTGTAGCGCTTGCCAAACGTCGCGGAAGCCGAGTGCTGTCAATGGGGCCGTCTGCTGCTGTGGGTCGTTTAAAAGGATGTTGAAGTCCCCCGTCAGGATGCGTGTATCGTCGCTGAAGGTCGCTTGTTGCATGACCTCTACGCAGCCCTGAATCCCGGCCTGCTTTTGCGCGGCGTTCAAGAATAGGTGTGTGTTGAAGATCGTCACGGCCTCGCCAGCCGGCATCGCCAGCCGCACCCACTGGATAATCCGCATCCAGGGGTCAATCTGCGGGTGATCTTCGCGCCCTAGATCGCTTTGCCCGTTAGCCTGCGCTGCATGACGTGAAAAGATCGCCAGTCCCTGCTGCCCCGGCGTCACGGTGCCATCGTCAGACGGCGCGTAGTAAGCATACGGCAGGTGTGTGAAGCTGCTTTGGCGCAGGTACTCGAAATGATCGGGCGAGGTCTCCTGAATACACAACACGTCTACATCTTGCGCTCGCAAATTCGCGCCGATGGCGTCTGCGCGTTGTTGCCAGTGGTCGTTCTTGCCCCAGATATTTTGTGTCACGATGCGTAGCATGTCTCAAGCCTTATCCTAAATTAGTTGTTAAGTGTCTACGTATGCAAAGCTAAGGATACTTATTCCAATTTAAGCTTTAGCAGCAGACTAGTTAAGTCTCTGGCAAGTCCGCTTAGCGGGCATTACCATCGTGAACGGTTTAGACTCAAGATGAAGATTGTACATCAATTCAGGAGATGGTTAGTAGCTATGAACCGTATTGCACGTTTTTCGGTATTTGCACTGCTCGTCCTGAGCATCGCCGCGCTGGTGATGCCCGTTGCCGCACAAGAAGGTTACGACCTGCCTGTGCCCCGTGAAGAAACCCTCGTGATTGAGGATACGACCACGCCCATCAGCATCTTCGATAGCTTCAACGACCGCATCCCTTCGGGCAACTGGGGTCCTAACGGCTACCGCCAGATCGGTCAGGAGTACCTGTTCTACGCCAACTTCGCCGCTGGCGAGATTGTGCCCTGGTTGGCGACGGGCTATGAGTACAACGAAGACTTCACAGAGATGACCGTGACGCTGCGTGATGATGTCACCTGGAACGACGGCGAAGCCTTCAACGCTGAGGATGTCGTCTACACCTTCCAGACCATCCTGGACAATGAAGCATTCGGCTCGAACAGCATCCGCCGTGATGTCGCTGCCGTCAGCGCAGCGGACGATTTCACGGTCGTCTTCGAGCTGAGCAACCCCCTGCCCCGCTTCCACTATGATCTGATCGCCATCGTCGGCGGTGAAACCATCCTGCCAGAGCACGTCTGGAGCGAACAGGATCCGCTGACCTTCCAGAACAACCCGCCGCTCAGCACTGCTGCTTACGAGTTGATCGACGTGTTGGAAGAACAGCGTGCCTTCCTGTGGGAACGCAACGACGACTGGTGGGGCGCTGAGGAATTCGGCCTGCCTGCGCCGCGCTACATCAGCTATCAGAACGCGCC
>DAOTTW010000311.1:0-2911 GCA_034437615.1 Anaerolineae bacterium
GGCCAATGTGACGAAGATCGTCATGGCCTGGTAACACACCAGATATTTCGGCTGACGCAGCAAGCCGCGTCCCTACATGACCACTGTGAACCGTAGGGACGCCATTCTTGGCGTCCGGGCTGGCGTCAGCCGCCATAACGACTACCGATTTTCACCGTCCACGTTTTCTTGTGGTGCTACCGCCTTAGCGTGGGGATGTCTGGATGCGCAGCGTGAAATTGCCCGCTTCCTGATCTTCCTTCAGCTTGACCTCTAGCACGATGTCCACATTTGAGGATGTCACCAGCCCCTCAATCGCCGGGGCCGGAATGCCCAGGTCGCGGTTATCGTTCTCGAATTGTACGGTGCGGCCTGTTGCATCGTAGATGCGCATCTCCAGGTCCAGGTTCGGGTTATCGTTGCCCTGCGCATAGAAGCTCACGACGGTATCCGCTGGCAAGAAGACCTCGTATTGAATGGCTTCGCCGGCTTGGATGGTCTCTTCGCGGGTGGCCCCGCTTGTATCAGGCGACAGGATGATCTCGCCACCGTCGCGCAGGATGCCGCGTGCCTCACGGATGATGGCATCAGCGGCGGCTTCTAGCACCGGGTCGCCAGCGCTGAAGAGCGTTTCTTCACTGACGGGCACATCCAGCGTCGGCGCGATGCCCTTACCTTCGATGTGGATATTGCCATCGGCATCCAGCCCACGTGTGACCGTGAACGTAATCGTGATGTTTTCGGGCATCCTGAACTGATTGATGCCACCACCCAGGCCACCTGTCGGATAGTAGCCGACGATCTCAGCACGCTCTTGCAGCGTCATCGAATGCGTGAACGTTTCGCAGGCGCTCAGGCAAGATGGCGATACCAGCACAGCCACCGGGCCATCGTAGCGCTGATCTGCGCTGGGCAGGTAAAAACGGCGTTCGCCGCGCTCGTCGCTGTAAAATTCACCGAGTTCTTCGCGATAGCGCGATGCGTTGCCCACCACCAGCGGCTCATCATAGAAGTAAGCGGCCATCTGCGTCGCTAACCAGGGGCTACCGCCCCCGTTGTTGCGCATATCCACGATGATGCCCAGCACCCCCTGATTCTTAAACTCGTTAATCATCCGCTCCCACAGTTGCACAGTCAGGAATTCGTCATCGAGGAAGCTGTAAATCGAGACGTAGCCGATGCCGTTATCCAGAATCTCGAATTCGACGGGCAATTCCAGGCCACTCACATCGGCATCCAGCGAGGACGCCGTAAAGCTCTCGCGCTCTGGAATCGTCGTCATGCTGGCGGTCTGCTGGCCTGCGCCGGGGTTACGATACGTCAGCGTGACCGCCTCACCAATTGGAAAGCGAATCGCATAGCGCAACTGCTGCAAGCGGCGGTTGTGCGCTGTGCTGAATGAGGCATGTTCCCACACGAACGCCTCTTCGAGTGCCTGCTGAATCGGCGTACCGTTGATCGCCAGCACATCTGCACCGACTGCGATACCTGCTTCAGCCGCAGGCATTCCCTCCAATACCAGCGTCGTAATCACACGCCCGCTGTCTAATTCGCGCATGGCCAGCCCTAGCCCACCGTCGGTCTCCTGGCGGATTTCGGGAAACAGCAGTTGTAGCGACATGCCGACATGACCATCAGGCACCTGCCACAGCACATCACGGATAGCGCGGGCAAAGCCGACTGCATCACCGGCGGCCTGGGCACGCACCACATCGGGGCGATAGCGCTCGCTGAGTGCATCCCAGTCGATGTTGTAGTATTCCGTGAAGGCATATTCAGTGCGAAATTTCTCGATCATGGCATCAAACGCCGCCATGTAGGACAGATCCGAGTAATCGACCAGCGCGGAGCCTTCCGGCTCATACAAGTCCATCGCATAGGCTTGCGAACGGTCGAACACAAACGGCTCCTGATCCAGATCGACCACCGTGTAACCCTGTGGCACGGCCACAATCGGGTCGTCCTGCGTAAATAGTTCGCCATCTGGCCCGAAGCCGGCGGGGAAACCCTGCTGATTATCCGGCGCATAGATGATGATCTGCCCACCGACATATTCGCCCCGTTCGCGTGGGTCGCTGCTGACGCGGGTCGATGCATAGGCACCCGACCAGCCACCGCCGTACAGGTCGCGTTCTTCTAAAAAGGGATCACCGAACGTATTCGACCAGTAGGCAACCGCGAACACCATCACGCCCGTATCGGCTTCGCCATCGTTATCGACATCGCGCAGCGTGCCCTGTGGTTCTATCGGTAGCGCCAGACTGTAGCTAAAGGGCGACGTGAAGAAGTCCGAGGTGATTTGCCCCAATACCTGTGATTCTGGCGGGAACAAGAAATATTCGTTGCGATCCACAAAACCGGCCTGATCTTCGAGGATAATCAGCGGTTGAGAGACGCCAGAGGTGAAAAAGGGGTTGGTGTACGTCACGTCACCCGTAACCACACGCGGCCCCCCTTCAGCGTTGACGATAGGCGCAGGGCTGAATTGTGTGTTCGCGGGTTCTGACGCTTCAGGGGGCGCTGGGGGCGCGGGGGTCGCTGTGCTGATGTCCTCACCGATGGCCAGCACGCCAAAGCCACTGAAGATCGTAAAGATCAAGACGACAAATACGGCGCTGAGTGTCGTCGGGTGTTTTAATCGCTGCATCAGGGGTTCTCCACAATAGACACAATAGACAAAATGGACAAAATGGACAATACAGAGTATCAAATACGACATCCAATCGTCATTTTAACCCCACTTAACGGCTAGGCCGCAGGATCATCATAGCATATTAAATTTTCGGGCTGTTGCTTGGGGTAGCTAAGGCCATCCCAACAAAATAATTGACACGGTTTGCGGACACGGCAAGCCGTGTCCCTACGAACGATGTCCTGTAGGGACACCCTTCTGGGTGTCCGAGCGGCGTCAGCCGCATTGCTTGTTTTTTAG
>DAOTTW010000312.1:0-2275 GCA_034437615.1 Anaerolineae bacterium
TTAACCCGCGCTTGAAAGGCACAACAGGCCAATAATGACACAAACACTGCTGACAATCGACAATTTGCGCGTGTACTTCCACAGCACACGCGGCGAGTACAAGGTCGTGGACGGCGTGAACCTGGCAGTGCGCCGCAACGAAATTCTCGGTCTGGCGGGCGAAAGCGGCAGCGGTAAATCCACCGTCGTCGAGGCCGTCGTGCGCTTGATCGAGCCACCCGGCTACATTGCAGGCGGCAGCACGCACTTTCGGCCCCCTATGGAGAGCGAGCAGGACGCCAGCGCCGACCCCGAACACGAAACGGCTTTATCGAAAGGGGTTGACCTGCTAACGGTGGATGATGCCTTGTTGCAATACCTGCGTTGGCGTTATGTCGCCTACATCCCACAGGCGTCCATGAATTCGCTGAACCCGGTGATGCAAATCGGCAGCCAGATTGTTGATGCGATGCGCGCTCATGCCGATTTCAGCAAGGCCGCCGCCTTGAAACGCGCCGCACAGGTGCTAGCGTTGGTCGGGCTGCCCCCACGCACACTGAAAAGCTACCCGCACGAACTCAGTGGCGGCATGAAGCAGCGCGCCATCATCGCCGCAGCCATGACGCTCAGCCCGCAACTGGTGATTGCCGATGAACCCACGACTGCGTTAGACGTGAACGTGCAACGCGCTATCCTGGATGCACTGCTGAACGTCAAGGCCGAGACAAACGCCACCATCCTGTTTGTCAGCCACGATCTCGCCGTCCATGCAGAGCTTGTAGACCGCCTGGCGATTATGTACGCGGGCAAGGTGGTCGAGGTGGGGCCAGTTGAGCGCATCTTTGCGCAGCCGTTACACCCCTACAGCCAGCGCCTATTGGCCTCCGTGCCGCGCCTGGGTGGTGAGCGCAAGCGGCAGGAGGGCATCCTCGGTCAGGCGCTGGACCGCCTGAACATGCCGTCTGGCTGCCGCTTTCATCCGCGTTGCCCACTCGCGATGGAGCGTTGCAAGCATGTCGAGCCGCCGTTGGTGACGGTTGCCGAGGATTATCAGGTGGCCTGCCACCTGTATTACGACACAGAGACACAGGAGGTCACGTTAGACCATGCCTGAGCAACAGACCTTAATCAGCGTAGATGCTGTCAGCACGATCTTTAAGGCGCGGCAGCGTGGCGCAGGCTCGGTTGTGGCGGTGGACGACGTATCGTTGTCCTTGCCTGCGGACCGTGCTAGCTTCCTGACCATCGTCGGCGAAAGCGGTAGCGGTAAATCCACATTGGCGCGTAACATCCTGGGCCTGACGCAGCCGACACGCGGGCAGGTGCGTTATGTCGGGCGTGACATCGCTACGCTGAGCGCCCGTGAGCTACTTGACTATCGGCGCGACGTACAGCCCGTCTTTCAGGACCCCTACGCCGTGTACAACCCGTTTTACCGCATTGACCGCGTGCTGCAACTGCCGATACGCAAGTTCAAGCTGGCGCAGGGCAAGGACGAGGCCCAGGCCAAGATCGAGGAGGCGCTCACGGCGGTTGACCTGCGCCCCGGTGATGTGTTGGGGCGTTACCCGCATCAGCTTAGCGGTGGCGAACGTCAGCGTGTGATGTTGGCGCGTATCTACCTCATCCGTCCACGCTTGATTGTCGCAGATGAACCGCTGTCGATGATTGATGCCTCGCTGCGCACGCTCTTTCTGAATATTCTGTTGGACTTCCGCGATCAGTACGGCATCTCGTGCATTCACATCACACATAATCTGGCGACGGCCTACTACCTGGGTGGCGAGTTGCTGGTGATGTGCAAAGGCCGCGTGATCGAGCAGGGCGATATGGATACGATCATCGCGCAGCCCGCGCATCCCTACACGCAGCGACTCGTCGCCGCTGTGCCCAACCCGGACCCGGCAAAGCGCCAGGGGTCGCAGCAGCATGAGGGCTATTTAGACACAACCGAGCTAGCCGTCGAGGCGCACGCTTGCGTTTATGCAGGCCGTTGCCCGCACGTCATGGCGCACTGCCATGAGCAACGCCCCAGTATGCGCCAACAGAACGCACAGCAGCAGGCGGCTTGCTTCTTGTATGACGCTTCTTGACAGCATGAATTTGTAACCCCGTGCTGCTGTAATACCGTAACTACTCAGGTAGGCCCATTTTGCCCGCGAATTGGCCCTCACCAAGTGCGCGGGAGGGTCATGACCCTCCCCTACAAAATGCGTCTGTGTAGGGGAGTCGCATGCGGCTCCCGTGTGCCGCAAGGCACAATGCTTAACCGGATGCGTATGGGCTGAGTAGTTAC
>DAOTTW010000313.1:0-2192 GCA_034437615.1 Anaerolineae bacterium
GTGAATGTGGTGCGCTCTGCGATTTACAGCGCCTTGCTGATGGCAGAGAAAGCCCTGGCGCAGTCCGCTTATGTACCCGAAAGAGCAACGACATGACAATAGCTAGCCTGACACAAGTTTGGCGTCGTTGGATTGAGGTCGAAAGCAGCGATCCCGAAGACGCACGTCGCCGCCGTCTACTGAACATCCTACTGACGGGTGTCCTGGCGGTGGTGCTGCTGCTGCCCGTGACCATCCTGCTGATGCCGCATCACGTGGGCGACTCGATGCGTGGTCTGCTCACAACAGTATTCGTGGTGTGGCTTGTCGCATCCGGCGCGATTTATCTTATTAATCGCTATGGCCCTGGTTGGCTGGCCAGCACGCTCTTTTTGCTGCTGCTGACGGTTGTACTGGCCGCCGCCGATTTCCCGGAAGAGATCGTCAACGGGCGCAGCCTCTTTTTCCTGGTGATTCCCATTTTGATGGCCAGTGTGCTACTACAACCCTACGCTAGCTTTTTGATGTCGGGCGTGGTCACTATTTTACTGGTCGGCATCTCGCTAGCCAACGACATCCCGCCGAACCTGATTGCAGTATTGGGCTTCTTCGTGATTGCGCTGGTGTCGTGGCTGTCGGCACGCAGCTTGGAGCGTGCGCTGTATGACCTGGGGCAGATCAATCAGCAGTTGGATTTGCGCGTTGTGGAGCGTACCCGCGACCTGACGGAAGCACTGAAGCGCGAACAAAACGAATCCAGCAAGAATCAAGCGATTTTGACCAGCATTGCGGATGGCGTGGTGTTCTTTGACGAATCCGGGCGCGTGTTGGTGGCAAACGAAGCGCTGGCGCAACTGCTGGACCGCCCACAGCACGATTTGATCTGGCAAACGTTAGAAGAACTGATGCAGCATGACGTACCAGCGGACGATCAGGCGGCGTTGCTGGCCTTGCGCGACCATCCACAATCAAAAGCCGAAAAGCTGGAAGTGCAATGGGGGCAGCGCGTGCTGTCAATCACATTTGCGACGGTGCGCACGGAAAACAACTCGGCCATTGGTAGCGTCATGGTCTGTCGTGATTTCACGCGAGAAGCCGAATTGAATGCGCTGAAAGACCGCTTCTTATCCATGACTTCGCATGAACTGCGCACACCGTTAAACGCCATCCTGGGCTATACCGATATGGTGCAGGCTGGTGTACATGGCCCACTCAACCACAAGCAAGATGAGGCCGTGACCCGCATCAACGCCAATGCGAAGCGTATGTTGAGCCTCGTCAATAACATCCTGGATCAAGCCCAGCTAGAGGCCGGCACCTTCCAGGTGCAGCTATCACAGTTCTCGCTGCATTCGCTGGTCGAAGAAACCGAGCATGTAACGGGCGTGCTGGCGCAGCATCGCGGCCTCACGCTGGATTTTGACATCGCAGCAGACATGCCGGAGCTTGTCTATAGCGATATGCGCCGCTTGAGTCAGGTTTTGCTGAACCTGATCGGCAACGCGCTTAAATTCACCAAAGAGGGCGGCGTGACTGTGCAAATTTACACGCTTGGGGCGTCACAATGGGGCTTCAGCGTTAGCGATACGGGCGTCGGCATCCCACCAGAAGCACACAGCACCATCTTCGAGCCATTTCGACAAGCCGACAACCCGATCACCCGCGAGACCAGCGGTTCTGGCCTGGGGCTATCCATCGTTAAGCAGATTGTCACGCTGTTGGCAGGCGACATCACGCTGGAAAGTCGTCTGGGAAGGGGCAGTACATTTAGCATCGTTTTGCCGCTGCATACGGCCATAGACGACAGCGAAAGCACACAACCGACCACCGCTAAAACGGAGCTAATCTCATGACACAATCTATCACTGCGTCTGATACAAAAATTGAGCGCCAGTTGACCGCCTTCGTCATCGAAGATGACTACGACGCCTCCACGATTTATGCAACGGCTTTGCAGATGGTCGGCTATCAAACAGAGGTCATTAGTTCCGGGGATGCAGCGCTGGCACGCTTACAACAAGCTGAGCCTGATCTCATCGTGCTGGATTTGCACTTGCCGCACGTCGAAGGCAGCGTGCTATTGCACTACATCCGCAATGACCAGCGCTTGCGAGATAAGCTGGTGTTCATTGCGAGCGCTGACCCGCTTGTGGCGGAATCCCTGCGACATCAGGCGGACCTGACGTTGATTAAGCCTGTGACGTTCTCACAAG
>DAOTTW010000314.1:0-11931 GCA_034437615.1 Anaerolineae bacterium
CTGACGCCGCTCGGACACCCAGAAGGGTGTCCCTACAGGGCATCGTTCGTAGGGACACGGCTTGCCGTGTCCGCAAACCGTGTCAATTATTTTGTTGGGATGGCCTTATACTATGCGTCGGCGTCCTCGTCTGCAAATAGGTCACGGATTGTCACGCTCAGGCCAGGCAATAGCGCTTCGTCTTGCAGCGTGTCGTCAGCCTCATAGACTGTGATCGTCTTGCTGTTAGGCTGATGCACATGCAGTTTCTGTGCCTCCGGGTAGATCACCCACACCGCCTCAGCGCCATACGTCAGGTAATCGTTGATCTTGTCGTTGAGTTCTGCGGCGCTTTCGCTCGCTGAAACCACCTCAACCGCCAGCGTCGGCGCACCCATAAACGGCTTACGACGGTCTGTATTTTTCAGGATGCCACCGCGCACAAACGACAGATCAGGCAGACGTGTCTTGCGCACGCGCTTTTCGGCTGTGTCGTCTGCTTCTTCGACGTGCAGCACGTAAGTCAGGCCATCGAAGAAGACTTCCCCTAGCTTGTGTTGCTGCACAAAGGCATCTAGCAACCGGAACAGCGCCCGCAGGATAAACATATGCTCAAGTCCGGTCACGGGCTGCGCCTTTTCTCTGGGGTGACCATCCACAATTTCGACGTAATCCCCCACCTCATGCAGGTTATCCAGCGTGATAATCGTTTCTGACGCTGTGCTGTGGGCAAAATCGGTCATGGTTGCTTATATCTCGTCAGCGTCTACGAACAGGTCACGGATTGTCACGCTCAGGCCAGGCAATAGCGCTTCGTCTTGCAGCGTGTCGTCAGCCGTCAGGATGTGGCCTGTGCGCTCCGGCTTATAGATATGCAGTTGGCGTGCGTCCGGGTAAATCACCCACACCGCCTCAGCGCCATACGTCAGGTAATCGTTGATCTTGTCGTTGAGTTCTGCGGCGCTTTCGCTCGGCGATACAACTTCAACCGCCAGCGTCGGCGCAGCCGGAACCGGACGACGTTTGTCGAATTGTGGCAACGCACCGCGACGCATAAACGAAAAATCCGGTATGCGCGTTCGGGGCGCGTCGTTGTCATCGACATGCAAAATGTATGTCAGGCCATCCGCATAGCAAGCGCCTAACTGCTGCGCACGAACGTAATTGCCGATGATGTACATCAAATGCGTAATCACTAACGCATGAATATAGCCCGCCACAGGTTTCTCCCTCAGTTCGCCATCCACGATTTCGGTGTGGTCCGGCACGCTCATGATGTTATCCAATGTAATCGGCTGATTTTGTCCTTTGATATTGCTCGTCATTGCGTCGTGCTCCGTCGCTAATTTACTGCTTCTGATTGTAACATGCCGGATAGCAAGCGGTCATGCAGCAGGGTAAACGTCCGCGTGCGTGCCTGCCGCTGATTGTTCGCATCGCGGCCTGTGATCGCAAACGTCAGCGTCAGCGCGTCGGCTGCCGCCGCGCCCTCTGCACGCGGGTCGAATTCCAGATTGCTGAAGCTGCGGCTGAGCGTCTGCGGCGTGAACTGATAAAAAGCGCGTCCGTTACTGGTGCGCAGCCTGCCCTGTTCCAGCACATAAGCAGGTGTGCGCAGCGTGTAATAGGCTTGTGCATCGGTCCAGCCCGGCGGCACATCCACACTGAAGTTTAGCGGCTGACCGGGGATAATCTCGCTTTCGTCGGGCTGATTGCTGACCAGTGGCGCGGCATCCGGCGCGGTGACGAACACGAGAAAGCTGTTGGCATCCTGTGCGGCGATGCCACCGCGCTGCACGCCATCCACCGCCGCTAAATCACCCGCCGAAACACGCCCCGCATAGCTCACATCCACGCGCACGCGCCACACACCGACCTCATTCAGCACGACATCCTGCGCCGGATCGTAGGCATAGCCGAAGGCGTTCGCGTTCAGGCTGATTGGCTGCGTGCGACCCGATGGCGCGGTTAAGCTGGCGTCGATTGTGCCCGCCAGGGGTGGCGCGATGTGGCCAGCTAGCGCAAAGCGGCTATTGCGCGTCAGCGTTTGGCCCGGCTGCGTGCCTGTGGGATGAAAGAATAGCGGGCTGCTGGCATCCCCAATGCTCAGCACGGGGTCGATGAAGGGTGGTTGTACGCGCAGCGTCGCATCGTCGTCTGTGATGATGGCCAAAGCCGCATAGCCTGCTGTGGTGTATGTATCTGTTGCCGGGTTGCGCTGCACGATGCCGCCGAACAGCCATGCATAATCACCGGGCCGATTGCCTGCTGCACCTGCACCGATCTGGCCATCCAGCGCGGCGTCATTGGTCCAGCGCGGCGCAACCCCGGCAGCGCTGACCGCTTGCCCCAGCATCACAGCAGGCCGCGTGCTGCTCAGGTAGGCATAGGCGTCATCCGGCAAGGGGCAGCTAGCATCCATACAAGCAAATTGCAGCACAGGCCGCACACCTGCATTGCTGACATCCGGCACATAGGCCACGTCCCCCGCGAAAAACGGATAATTCGTGATCGGGGCCACCTGTGGCGCATCATCAGGATACGTGGCCGTGTCGTACCAGATTTGGCCTGCACCTCTGTAATCAGCCAGTCCGCGTGCGCCGCGTGCCAGTGCGCCTGCTTCGTCCGGGTCGGTCACGGTGCCTGCGCCGCTACTGTAACCAGCCCACACGCGCCCTTGCGCATCCGTGTAGCGTGCTGAGGCATCCAGCCTGTACTCACCGGGTTGATCGAAGCGGAAAATCTCGTCGGCCTGAAAATAACCGCCGGCGTCGGCCTGGCCGCTGAAGGTGCGCTCAATCACCTGATCGGTGAACAGTGGCGCAAATCGCAGCCGGATGCTCACAGCAGCGGGCAGCGATGGCAGCACGCGCACAGCCATCAGCGGCACATCCCCAACCGCAAAAGGCGCACCCGGCAACACACTCGGCAGCAGCGCCAGGCTTTCAGCCGCGATGAAACGGTGCTCGCCCTCATACGTCACGCGCTGGCCGGATGGTGTGTTCAGTGTGGCGGCCACGAACAGCGTTTTGTCGCCATAGCGCGTGGCATCCAGCAGGGCGCGATTGCTGAGCGTGCGCAGGCTGAGTCTGCCGTCCCTGCTCAGGTGAATCTGCTGAATTGGCAGTGGGTTGGTGGGCAGCGTGCCGTCTTGTCGCAAGGTCAGGCTGCCGGAGGCGAACAGGGCAGGCAGCAGCACAGGCGGCACATGCAAACGCGGCGTAATTGTGTAGGCAGCAGGCGCTAGCGAGGCGTGCTGCGGCTGAAAGCGCACCGGATGCAAACTGCCTGCGTTGCCAGCCAGCGCGAAATTGTGATGCAGCAGCGAAAGCTGCACCTGTGGCGCTTGTGGCTCGCCAACCCTGAGCAATTGCGGCAGATACGTGCTGGATTCCGGCGCTGTGCTGCTCAGGTCGGGTGCTGTGTCGCCGGATGTGCTGAAGACTCGGTTCGCGTACCAGCCGAAGGGGGCACTATCGGCAATCTGGCCGCTCCCGCGAAACACGGGCACATACCAGCCCGCGCTGATGTCATCCGGCAAGGGCACGCTAAAGGCAAGTGTCGCCTGTATCACGCCCTCAGTTTGGCGCACGCCCGTAGCCGGGGCGCTGCCCAATGGGATCGGTTGCGTGTGCGTGGCGATGGGTAAGCCCGTGCGCGTCAGCCTATCCGACCAATCTGCACCGGGATGCGGGATTTGCGCACCATCCGCAGCGAAAAGCGGTTGCAGCGCCAATTCACCACGCAACGTCAGCGGCAAATCGGGGTCGGCATCCGGCGCGAAAAGCGTCACATCCAGCAGCAGCGTTAGATCGTCGCCTGCTTGCAGATTCGTTTGATCGACGCGCCCCCGTGCCAGCCACACACTGCCCCCATACGACACCTGCCCACCCGCTTCAAAGCCAGACGCGCTGGCAGCAGCCGTTTGTGACCAGATCAACACGCCATCGTCCACCGCATCCGGCAGCGCATTGGCGCGGCGCTGTGCATCGCTGATGCGCTGTGCTGGTAGCAGCCAATAGGGTGTACCCGCTGTGCCCAGCAGCGTCACCTGAAAGGCACCGTTCGCGTCGGCGTCGGCATAGGCTGTTGCGCCTGTGAACAGGTTACGAATGGCGATCTGCGCACGCGAAAAGGTCGCGCCCTGTACCCCGCTGATCTGCACCTGTGCGGCGCTGTCACCGGCTGTAATCGTCACGAGTTCGGCGCGTAAATCGGGCGTGGGCTGGGCCATCGTGGGCCGCGTGACGCTCAGCAGCAGTAACAGAACGATGATGCGCAGCAGACGCAGGAGAATCGGTTGTGTGCTTTGCATGGGCTGTAATCGGGCCTTGTGTGATGAAAAGCGCTTGTCGTCGTTCGTTAATTGTAATGCTTCTATCGCTGGATGACACAGCCCAAGTAGCGCCAGCCTGAAATTTTTGCAACATCTGAACATATTGCGGCGCGTATAGCGTTGGCGTTCATGCTGCCCTCAAGGTAAGATGAAACAATTGAGGATAAGATGGAACTACGGTGTGAATTCGCGAGGTCTTGAGGTTCTATGGAAGTCGGCGCATTAATCAAGCAACAATACGATGTCATCGAGCATATCGGGCGTGGCGGTATGGCGGATGTCTGGTCCGCGAAGGATACCCGCCTGCGTCGTCTGGTGGCTGTAAAGACCATCGCACGCGGCCTGAGCGCAGATATTGACCCACTGGGCCGCTTTGAGGTCGAAGCGCAGACTATCGCAGGCATGGAGCACCCGCACATCCTGCCCATTTATGATTTTGGCGACCACGATAGTAGTCTGTTTATCGTGATGCGCTACATGCCGGGTGGCTCATTGGAGGATGTGCTGCAAGATGGCCCGTTGCCAGTCGATGAGGTCCTGCGCATGGGGCAGGCCATCGCCAGCGCGCTGGATTACGCCCACGAGAAGAACGTCATCCACCTGGATTTAAAGCCGCCGAATATCCTGCTGGATAGCTCTGGAGCGCCATATCTGGCTGATTTTGGCCTGGCGACCATGCTAGACGCCAGCGGACGCGCACAGAACCCCGGCTCCGGCACGCTGCTGTATATGGCCCCAGAGCAACTCGTCGCAGAGACCATCGACCACCGCGCCGACATCTACGCCTTCTGCATCATGCTGTTTCACATGTTCACGGGCCAATTGCCGTTTGAGGGTGCATCCCCGATGGCCCTGCGTCAGATTCAGCAGCAAGACGAATTGCCCGACCTGGAAGAATTCAACCCGGATTTACCGTATCAACTGACGGACCTGCTGCGGCATGGCACATCGACAGACCCCGAAGAGCGCCCCAACACGCATCAGGAAATCATGGACGAGATACGCGAAATCCTCTCCGGCCAAACGGACGTGACTTTTTCCGGCGCAACGCTGACGTCCGATCCCTATGGCTTCGGCGTCGAAGCGGCCTATGCAGATACCGAGGCGTTGCTGACGACACGAGACGCCGATGTGCTGGAAGCCGTCGAGATTTACAATCGGGCGCGTCATGCCTGGTCGGGCGGGCAGGGGCGTTTTCTGCTCGGCCTGACGCACTATATGCTGATGGCCGATACCTACGCCCGTGCGGATGAATTCGGCCTGCTGTTGGATGAAGCGGGCTATCAGCTTTTGCTGCGTGGTGCGCTGGAATATGATTACGAGGTCGAATACTGGTGGTCACAAATTGACGAGGCCAATCGGCGCTGGGTGTGCTTGCACACGTTGCGCAGTGGCACCACCCCCGCACGCATCCGCGCTACGTATCGGCTGGAAACGCTGCAAGACGCCGAACCGCCCGTAATTCCCAAGCTGGTTGGCGAGGCGTTGCAGGTCGAAACGAACGAAGAGGCCAAGCTAGCAGCGCTCTCGGTATTGGCGACACGCGCCAAACTGATGAAAAACAGGCTGGAACTCAAGACCGAGTATAACAATCGGCTGCTGACGACGCTGACACGGGTCGGGCTGGAACTGACGCCGCTGGACGAGTGGCGCGAGCATGTATACAGCACCGAAGTCGATGAACTGATTGCAGAGACAGCCATTGACGAGGATAACAGCCATACCGTCGCGGACCGAGCAGCGCGTACAGTCGGCCAGATGCGTTCGTTGGCTGCGGTTGGGCATCTGGCACAGGCCCACCGCGCTAAGCACCCCGGTGCCTTGCGTGCGCTGGCGCTGGTGCGCGATGAAGCCCCCGCGTTGCCCAACATCGTGCCGCCACAGGCACGCATTTACGCCTGGATCACAAATACAATGGTGCGGCTCTCGCGCAATCCGTTAGATGGCATTGCACGCTGGCTGATTATGCTGCTGGTGGCGTGGCTGGCCTTCGGTCAGCATGTGTATACGACCTTTCGCGGTGAGGCGCTCTTCACGCCGGAGCGTTGGGGCAATGCGCTGGCCATCGGCCTGATTATGGGCTTGTTTGCGAGCGTGCTGTTGCTGGTCAGCGATGAGGCCAGCCGACGCTTACGCGGCTTCTGGCCCTGGTGGGGGCGTTTATTGCTGAGCAGTGCGCTGAGTTTTGTCCTCGGCATCTTGCTGTACGCTGGCTACGTCTGGCTGTTCACCGGCGGCGGCCAAATCCCCTGGGATTTGATGCGCTTCGGTAGCCTGGGGCTGGTGGTGGCCTTCGTCGCGCCTGCCATGCTGGGTTTGCGCGGCTGGCCTGCTATCCCGATTACAACCCTGGCCATCATCCTGCCGATCATCGCCGCACAGCACAACCAGTATCATCAGAATTTCCTCTGCTACTACTACGAAGAAGGGGTTGTCGATTGCGATGCATTCCCGGCCTTCTCATTCACGCTGGCACCATTGATCGGCCTGCTGGGTGGCGCTTTTCTCGGTTGGTTGATTAAACGCCCACAGAGCATCCATGAGGCCCTCGAACGCACCCCGCATTGGCTGCACATCGCTGTGGGTGCTGCGCTGGCCTTCGTTTGGGCCGTCGGCAGTTGGTTGCTTATCAGCAGCATCTACGCCGAGCAAAGCGTCACCTGGGATGAAATTTCGCTGCTGGCTGCTGCCTCATTGCTGTTTGCGCTGCTGCTGGTTTTCTCGTTGCGGTTTACTGGACGCCTCGCATTCATCGGCGTCAGTATGGCGGCCTTCGTGCCACTCTACAGCCTGTTAGATGGCTTCTTTCAGATCAGCGTCGTCGCGCCGGGCCAGGGCGGTAATTATGTGTATCCCCTGTTGCCCTACGACACCATCGGGCAGACGCTCAGCGTTGGCTTGCCGGTGGCCTTCACGTTGGCGCTGGGCGCTAACGGCCTGACGCTGATACGTGGCTGGTGGGCTTTCATCGGCAGGGCGCGTAAACGCCACGAACGCGGCGGTTGGGCCAGCGGTGTGCTGGGGTATGCGATTGTCGGCGCGGGTTTGGTCAGCTTGTTGGCGCTGTTCTCCGTTCATAGCGACCTGTTGTGGGCGTTGGGTTGGAGTATGTGGGGCTTTCTGGCCTTTGTTTTCGGGCTGGCGACGTGGCGCTGGGCGCGTTGGGGTGCGCGTGGGTTGCTGCTGATGGGCGTGGTGTTGCTGCTTGGCGGCTTCCTGATGGATATGCGCATTATACAGGACGCATTCAGTGCGGGACGTACCCCTGCTCTGCTGGAAACGCCCTCATTGGTCGCGACGGCCCTTTCGGGCCTGGTGATTGCTGGCTCGGTGTATGGTGTGCTGCGGCGGCAGATGTGGGGCGCAATCGGTCTGTTGGCGCTGCTGGCGCTGTGGCTTGGCCTTGCGCTCTTCAGCCCCACACAGGAAAGCGTCGCGCTGTTGGCTGCAATACACCTGGGCTTGCTGGCTTACGCGCTGCTGCCCCTATGGGATGAGATGGAGCCGGACCGCTTCACCATGCCGCAAATCTCACTACAAGACCTGTTCGCGACGCCGACCCTGCCACAACCTGCGCCGACGCCAGCAATGGCCACTGCGGGCGCGGATGCGGCCCTCCCCGTTATGCCAGTCACATCACGACCTGCGTCGGCTACGGCTAGCGCTGCAATTGGCCAAACAGAGATTGATCCGCAGCGGGATGCTGCCGCCGCGAACAGCGCTGAACATGCGGATTTGCTGGAAGCATACCCCGATTTGCTGACAGAAGACCCAAACCTGCAAACAGAAGGCGATCCGATGTCATTGGGCGATTATGACCCCATACAGACGACACCAAACAGGCCCGCCTTCAAGCTCAACACAGATAAACTCAAAGCACAATCGACAGCCGACCCCAACGCAGATACAGCAGATACAGCAGATACAGCAGATACAGAAGTAGACCCAGGCAAGCAAGCCGGGCAGCCGCATCAGCAAACGGACAATCGGCCCAAAACCACACCGATGCCAAGCCTTAACTTCCGCACTGACAAATTACGTGCGCAAGCGTCCGGGCGCTCAAGTGATGCCAAGCAAGAAGCGACGCCGGACAACCGCACAGAGATCGACCCGGCAAATCGCCAAAGCCAGAGCCAGACTACGAAGGGTGCTTCAAAGCCGATGCACTTTAAATTCAACACCCCGCCATCCGAACCCCAGGCCGAGCCGGACAACCGCACAGAGATCGACCCAGCAAGGCGTCAGGGTCAGCAGCCCGACTCAAAGCCCTTCAAGATTTCGCTGGGTAAACTCCGCTCGGAGCCGAGCAAACGCAGCGGCGAAGATGATGCCAAAGACGAGCGGGATTAAACGACACCACTGCCGCCATGAGGTAAGGCCATCCCAACAAAATAATTGACACGGTTTGCGGACACGGCTTGCCGCGTCCGCACGAACGATGCCCTGTAGGGACACCCTTCTGGGTGTCCGAGCGGCTTCCGCAGGGCCAACCCCCCTGAAGGGGCCTATTGCACGCTGCATACAGCCTGCTTGAGCAGGCTTGTCGCTACCGGAGCCGGACGTTTTAACGTCTGGCGACTAAAAATGGGACACGTACCTGAGTAGTCACGCCATGAGCCGATGCTGGTGCGACATCTAAACAGGCTAAAACTGCTGATTTAACGCTTGCAAACTTTTATCTTGCGTAGCTCCAAGCATGTCTTGTATATTTATGCTGATAAGGGTCATCATTATTTCAGACCACGAGCAGGCTACAACGAAACAAGCAAGACGAGCAGGCTACACCAACACAAGCAAAGGAAGAGACGCCGCGCATGGTCGTTAGCACGGCAATGCAAGATTATCTGGCTGAGGCATACCGTCTGGCCTACTACCAGGACGGTGAACCGTACATCTCCACATCGGCGCTGGCGAGTATCAAGAACGTCAGCGCCCCAGCCGTGACGCGCATGGTGCAACGCCTGAAGGAAGCCGGACTTTTGGAGCATGAGCCGTACCGGGGCATCCGCCTGACCGAAAAAGGCGAGCAGCAGGCCCTCGCACACATCCGGCGGCATCGCATCGTAGAGCGCTTCTTGTGCGATGTCATGGGCTTCGGCTGGCATGAAGTGCATGATCTGGCGGATGAAGTGGGGGCTGTCGTCAGTGATGCGCTGGTGGAGCGCATGAACACAATGGCCGAGGAGCCGACGCGCTGCGCACATGGCGAACCGATCCCGACGGCATCCGGCTTTATGCCCCGTGTGATTGACGAGCCACTGACCGAGGCCGCGCTGAACGCTGAGTATTTTGTCAGCCGCGTAACCACACACGACGACAGCAAGCTGCAATACCTGGGCAGCCTGGGCTTAAAACCGGGCATGGGCTTTCGTCTGATCGACCGCGCACCCTTCAACGGGCCGCTGCAAGTTGAAGTGGGTGGCGCGACGCACCACATCGGCTATGAATTGGCGGGTGTGGTGCGCGTGTGCTCCCCGGAAGACTTCGATGCAGTCTAGCGGGGGGCTGCGTTGCAATGCAGCCAGCGCCACACAAGCCCACCCCGCGACCATGGCCACGCCGCCAATCGGGGCCACAGCGCCCATTGATGGACAGGCCAAAAATCGCTAGCGCGTAACGACCCACCGCTTTTGCATCATCATCGTTAATAAACGAAACCCCAAACCAGACTACGCTTCACAACGTTTGCAGTATACCCTGTCAGTCGTCGTTGTGTCCGTCATCTGTGCTCAAGTGCGACAGTTGGACGTTTGAACCATGAATGTCTAATGCTAGCTTTCCGTTTGTTTTAAAACGCGCAGATGCGGGTATAATGGTCATGTTATCATGTCACTGCTTATTGCCATCGTACAACACGACAACGCCTGGAAAAAACACGCATGTCCATTACAGATCCGATAATTGGTCAAAAACTCGGTGATTACATTATACAGGGCATCCTGGGCACAGGGGGTATGGCGCGGGTATATCGCGGCTACGACGATCAGCTCGACCGCTTCTCCGCCGTCAAAGTCACGGAGCCACAGTTAATCGCTAGCGCAGACGAAGACGAATACCGCGAACGCTTTTTACGGGAAGCGCGTTCGATTGCCCGCCTGAGCCACCCGCAAATTGTGAGTGTGTATCAATTTGGGCAATTGGATAACCTCTATTACATCGCGATGGAGTACGTTGAAGGGCGGAACCTGCGGGACATCATGAAGGGCTACATCCGTGATGCACGCTATATGCCACGTGCGGACGCTCTGCGCACCCTGAGCGACATCGGTGAGGCGCTGGACTACGCTCATAGCCAGGGCATCATTCACCGCGATGTCAAACCATCGAATATTATCGTGCGCCCCGACGGTAGAGCCGTCCTGACGGATTTCGGCTTAGCGCTGAATGCGGTCGAAGGCACCATCGGCAACACCTTCGGCAGCGTGCACTACATCGCACCTGAGCAGGCTATCTCATCGGCGCAGGCCGTCGCACAAAGCGATCAATACGCCCTGGCCATCATCGCCTACGAGATGCTGACGGGTCAGGTGCCCTTTGATGATGCCTCAGCGATGAGTGTCGCGCTCAAGCACATCAGCGACCCACCGCCGCCACCCAGCGAGATTAACCCGGCGGTCACACCACCCGTAGAAAGCGTGCTTGTGCGTGCACTGGATAAAGACCTGCAAAAGCGCTATACGTCCTGTGCGGCTTTTACACGTGAACTGGCAAGCGCCTTCGATATTGGGGATGATGACCGCCCGACCTCGCCAACTTCGCCGTTGCCGCCGGATATTGTAGAGGCGGCCAGGCAACGCGGCACACAGTCCGCGCTCTTGTCGGATTCCGAGCCAAAGGTCAGCGGTGGCACGCGGCCTACACGCAGCAGCATGAATCTGCCCTCTGCGCGGCCCATTGACGACGATAACGCGCCAACCATCATGGATACGGCCAGCCGTCCAATCCTGGATGATGAGTTACGAGATTTAGAAACGCGCTCCGACCAGCTACAGAATGAAAAAGGGCAAGCGCCACAGGACAAAGACGCCCGCACCATCCCCAAGCCACCCGGCGACCTGCGCCAATCACGTCAGGATACACGCGCTATCGTGCTGGGGGTCGTTGCGGCCATCGTCGTGCTGGTGCTAGCGGCTGTTTTCTTGCTGCCCGGCACCACACAAGGCAACCAACAAGCCACACAGACCGCCGCTGCCAACGCTGCCGCCAGTGTAGCGACACAGAACACCCTCGACGCGGCCAGCACGACCACCGATCAAGCACGGATTGAACGCGCCATTGGACTTACGGGCGCAGCCATCGACGCCGCGACAAATGACGCCCGTACAGCCCTTGCACAAGCCGCATCCGCCAGCCCAACACCAGGCAGCACGGTCAGCTTATCTACGGCAACCAGTTCACCCGACACAGGCGACGCACCGCTGACGGCGACGGCGGTCAGTGGGCGGCCCATTGGCGCTGTTGCTGCCGCCGCAAGCGATACACCAACGCCATCACAGACGCCAAGCGATACGCCGACGCCATCACAGACGCCAACCGATGCGCCGACGCCATCACAGACGCCAAGCGATACGCCGACGCCATCACAGACGCCAAGCGATACACTCACACCGTCTGAC
>DAOTTW010000315.1:0-10197 GCA_034437615.1 Anaerolineae bacterium
TGCCAGCGTCGAGGACCGCCCCTCTGTTGTGCCCTCGCTGATTTACGTCAACGATGCCAGGAACCAACAATTCACCGTCGGGCAAGCCGTGCGCAATGCACGCCTGGATGCACAGCGCGACAACCGCCTCTTTCGCAATTTTAAGCGCGGCATCGTCTCGTCACCCGCGCCAGAGCCACGCACGATTGACGGCCTCGAATTCGCAGACCGCGACGCGGGCACACAATTCGTCAAGCAGGTGCTCGAAGCCATCCCCTTCGCCAACGAAAACATCGACCAGCTTGTGCTAACCGCACCTGTAGCGGCCTTCGAGGGTTATCTTGCATGGCTGAATGACGTGATTGACGAGATCGACACCAAGAAAATCCGCGTGGTGGACGAATCGACGGCGGCGGCGTTGGGCTACGCCGTGACGGAACCGGGCGCGGTGGTGCTGGTGTTTGATTTTGGCGGCGGCACGCTGGATTTGTCGCTTGTGCAGTTACCAGAGCATCAGAAGCAAACAGGCGGCTTTCTGCGGCGGCTCGTCTCGAATGAGGCCAACGCCAGCAAGCACGCAGCCCGCGTCATCGCAAAGGCAGGGCGCGTCATCGGCGGTAGCGACATCGACCAATGGCTCGTGACCAACATCCTGCAACGCACCAACCTCACACCAGAGCAACTCGGCAAGGGCTACACGCCACTGGTCACTGAATGCGAAAAGGCCAAGATTGCGCTCTCCACAGACGACAGCAGCGAGATCAGCTTTCACGTGGGCGACAAGCAGCATACAATCACCATCACCCGTGACGAACTGGAAGCACTACTGCGCGAAAACGGCTTCTATGATGCGCTGCGCCGTGTGGTGGATAAGGTCATGCATGTGGCGCGTCAGCGTGGTATCTTCAAAGAGGATATTCATTATGTGCTGATGGTCGGCGGCACCTCGCTGATGCCATCCGTACAGCACACGCTTGGCGAATACTTTACCGATATGGCTGTGCGTGCCGATAAGCCCTTTACAGCAGTCGCAGAGGGCGCACTACAATTAGCGGCGGGCTACGGGCTGGAAGATTACCTCGTGCATAGCTATGGCTTGCGGCATCTGACGCCCGACGGCGCACACGAATGGGATGAAATTATCGCGATGGGCAGCGGCTACCCCATCAAACAGCCCGTTGAAGTGCTGCTTGGCGCAGCGCATGACCAACAGCGAGAGATCGAATTCGTCATCGGTGAGATTGACACCGAAGCCGTATCAATGGTCGAACTTAAATATGAGGACGGGCAAGCCGTTTTCGTAGCGGATGCCGCCTCCAGCGAACAACAGATCGTGCCGCTGAACGAGGCCGACGCGCTGAAGATGCTGGCCAAGCTGGACCCGCCCGGCACACCCGGCCAGGACCGCCTGCGCGTGATGTTCACGGTGGATGACCGCCGCCGCTTGCGCATGACCGTCTACGATTTGCTTGCGAAAAAGCTGCTGCTTGACGATGTCGCGCTCGTCACCTTGCAATAAATCCAGCAACCACACAACCGACTCCAGGGAGCTAGAAGCTATGCCAGATGAAGCAGGACAAACCAAGATCACAGGCCGCGAACCACGCCTACAGGTCGTAAGCGAAGAAAGCGGTAAACGGCGCTTGTCGTTGCGCCGCCTGGGGACAATGCTGAATGCGTTGTCGCCGGATAAAGTCTCGCTGGATGCCATTGCAGAGATGATTAAAAGCGACGATACCCTCGTGCGTTACAACGCCGCTAAATTACTGGGCAAGCGCGCTGACCGCAGCGCCCGCACGGTGGTCGAAGATGCGCTGAAAAACGGCCAACCCCGCACACGCGCCAGCGTTGCACGGCACCTATACGGCTTTTCGTGGTACACAGCCAAGCCACTGCTCGAAGTGGCCTTCAAGGATAGCGACCCGCGTGTGCGTGAATCGGCTGTATATTCGCTGTGCGTGCAGCGCGACGGTGATGCCTACGATATGCTGCTGGAAAAACTCGACGGTGAAGACGATCTCGTGCTGGAAGCGGCAGCAGTTGGCCTCCGTGAAGCGCAAGAGCCGCAAATCGTGGACGTGATGAAAAAGGTGATGCACGCCGTAGACCCCGATGTGCGCGTTAAGGGCTTGGAGGCGCTCGGCATGTCCGGCCTGAAGCAAGCCATGCTCACCGTGCGCGAAGCCATGTTCGACCCCGAACCTCACGTCAAGTATGCTGCCACACTCAGCCTACTGGAATTAGCGGGTGAGGGCTGGCTGCAAGAATTGGCGGGTGTCATCGGGCGCACCAGCGGCGAAACGCTCGAACAGGTGCTACTCGGCTTCTTCCATGCCACGAATTACCTGAAGATTGACGTGGCACGCTCAGAATCCGCTGATCTGATGCTCGATGCGCTGGAAAACGCCCTCTATGATGAGCATGTCGGCGTGCGCAAAGCCGCTATCTGGCCGCTGGCATGGCTACGGCATGAGCGCTCACCGAAAATCCTGCTGCGCACCTATCGCATCGAGATGGACCCCGACGTGAAGGCGCATATCGTGCGCGTTGCTGCGGGTTTGATGTCCGAGGCCAGCGAGGAAATCCTGCAAGATGCGCTGCAACAAAGCGATGAGACCGTGCGCGACCAGGCTGAACGCATTATGCGCGAACGCAAAGCAGCAGGCTTTGTGCTCAAATACGAGGACGGTGCCTATGAAGGGCTGGCGATGGACCGTTCGTTGCTAGCAGGCCGCTATAACACAAAGGGCAAATCTTAAACGCAAAACGGGCGGACCGTGACCCGATCCGCCCCTGTAATCCGTTCTGCCTATGCCGGGCCGCCGTGATGCGCCTGCAAACTGCGCACGCTCAACGGCCTCTCGCGTAGCGACGCCATCCCTTCGACAACGGCAATGGCAGCGCTCAGCGTCGTAATCAACGGCACGCCAATCTGATAAGCAGCACTACGGATCGCGCCACCTTCGTCATGCGCCTGACCGCCCAACGGTGTATTGATGACCAGATGAATATCACCCGCACGGATGGCATCCACGATATGCGGCGACCCCTGCCGCACCTTGTTGATCTGCTGCACGCCGATACCCTGTTCGCTCAGATAGTGCGCTGTGCCCGCTGTCGCAACCAACTCAAAGCCCATCGCAACCAATTCACGCGCAATGCGTGCCGCTTCGGGCTTATCGGCGTCCGTTACGCTGATGCAGACAACGCCCGAATCCGGGATTTGCATATTAGCGGCCATTTGCGCTTTGATGAAGGCATGGCCGAACGAATCCGCGTGGCCCATCACCTCACCCGTAGAGCGCATTTCCGGCCCCAAGCGTGCATCCACGCCGGGGAATTTCTGGAAGGGCAGCACAGCCTCCTTGACGAAAAAGCCACTCACGCTCGGTTCTGCGGTGAAGTTGAGATCAGCCAGCGTTCTACCTGCTGCGATTTGTGCGGCGTAGCGTGCAAGCGGATGCCCGGTAGCTTTGCTGACGAAGGGCACAGTGCGGCTGGCGCGGGGGTTGACTTCCAGCACATAAACCACGCCGTCTTTAATCGCAAACTGAATGTTAAACAGCCCCTTGACCTGCATGGCCTTGCCGATGCGCTGCGTATAATCGCGAATCACATCTAAATATTCTGCGGTGATCTTATACGGCGGCAGCACACAGGCCGAGTCGCCGCTATGTACACCCGCCTCTTCGATGTGCTGCATAATGCCGCCAACCGTGACGTTTTCGCCATCACACAGCGCATCAACGTCTACTTCGTAGGCGTTATCCAGAAATTTGTCGATCAACACCGGGTGCCCGGTCCACTCGACGTGCTCATCCAGCCAATGCACCAAATTAGCGCGGTCCCACACAATCGCCATGCCTCTGCCGCCCAGCACATAGCTAGGCCGCACCAGCACCGGGTAACCGATGGCCTCGGCGCGTTCAATGGCTTCTTCGCGTGTCATCACGGTTGCGCCAAGTGGCTGCGGGATGTCCAGGTGCGTCATAAGCGCGTTGAAGCGCTTGCGGTCCTCTGCCAGATCAATCATTTCAACCGATGTGCCCCAGATGGGCGCACCTGCTGCCGCCAACGCATCGGCAATATTGAGCGGCGTCTGCCCACCGAATTGCACCAGCACACCGTCGGGTTTTTCCACGTCAATGATATTCAGTACATCCTCGGCTGTGACCGGCTCAAAATACAGGCGGTCGGCGGTGTCGTAATCCGTGCTGACTGTCTCCGGGTTGCAATTCACCATGATCGTCTCGTAACCCAGGTCTTTCAGCGCGAAGCAGGCATGAACGCAGCAATAATCGAACTCGATACCCTGCCCGATGCGGTTCGGGCCACCGCCGAGCACCATCACCTTCTGCGTCTGCGTCGGGAAAGCCTCGTTGTCTTCTTCGTAGGTCGAATAGAGGTAAGGCGTCTGTGCTTCAAATTCGGCGGCGCAGGTATCCACGCGGTAAAAATTGGCCTGCACGCCGAGCGTCCGGCGTTGTTGGCGCACGGCCATTTCCGGCTCTCCGGTCAACTGCGCAACATAGGCATCGCTATAGCCATAGCGCTTCAGCTTCATGAAGTCGTCGCGGTTGAAATCCGCCAACGTCAGATCGCGCGAAAGAATGGCTTTGTGGATGTGCATGGTGTCGGCCAATTGCTGCACGTACCAGGGATCATAGCGCGTGTTCTTGATGATAGCGTCTGGCTCTGCGCCTTGATGTAGCGCTGTAGCCACCTGAAACAAGCGCTCCGATGTGGCGACCTGTAGTGCTTCGGGATTGTTGACGCTGATTTCCTTGCTGCCCAGGCCACTCATGCCGATGTCCAGCGAGCGCACGGCTTTCTGTAGCGCTTCCGGGAAGGTGCGGCCAATCGCCATCACCTCACCCACTGCTTTCATCTGTGGGCCGAGCACCGCATCCACGCCCACGAACTTCTTGAAATCCCAGCGCGGAATCTTCACGACAACGTAATCCAGCGACGGTTCAAAGCTAGCTGGCGTCTCTTGCGTGATGTCGTTGGGGATTTCATCCAGCGTGTAGCCCACCGCCACCAGCGCGGCAATCTTTGCAATCGGAAAGCCTGTTGCTTTGCTGGCCAGCGCTGACGAGCGCGACACACGCGGGTTCATCTCGATCACAAACACGTCACCATCGTCGGGATTAATTGCAAATTGTACATTCGCGCCGCCTGTCGTAATGCCGATACGGTCAAAAATCGCACGCGACATATTGCGTAGGCGCTGTAACTCCTTATCCGTCAGGGTTTGCACCGGAGCCACCGTAATGCTGTCGCCGGTATGCACGCCCATCGGATCAAGGTTTTCAATCGAGCAGACGACGACGAAATTACCCGCGCCATCGCGCATCAGTTCAAGCTCATACTCTTTCCATCCGAGCAGGCTCTTATCGAGCAACACCTGCCCCACCGGGCTGAGCCGGATGCCGTGCGCCACTTTTTCGCGCAGATCATCCTCATCATAGGCCACACCCCCACCGGAACCGCCCAGCGTATACGATGGCCGAATCAGCGCCGGGTAGCCGATATGCCCCACAAAGGCTAGCGCTTCATCGACGCTGCCCACGAGCTTGCTTTCCGGCGATTTCAGGCCAATTTCGTCCATCGTTTGCTTGAACAGTTGCCGATCTTCAGCGACCTGAATGCTTTCAATACGCGCACCGATCAACTCAACATCGTACTTATCCAGCGTGCCCCGGTCGCGCAACTTAACCGCCAGATTCAGCCCTGTCTGTCCGCCAACCGTCGGCAGCAAGGCATCCGGGCGTTCTTTTTCGATGATGAGTTCGCAGATTTCCGGCGTCAGCGGCTCAACATAGGTCGCGTCCGCAAATTCAGGGTCGGTCATGATCGTGGCCGGGTTGCTATTGACCAGAATCACGCGGTAGCCTTCAGCACGCAACGCCTTGCACGCCTGCACCCCACTGTAATCAAATTCGCTGGCCTGCCCGATAATGATGGGGCCAGAGCCGATAATCATAATGCTGTGGATGTCTGTACGTTTTGGCATGGTTACTCCGTGAATACCTCCGTCAGCGCCAGTTTAAAATTCGGTAAAAGGTCACCGCCGGGGAGTATATCGTTTATGCCATAAATGTGAATGTCCATCGCGCTGTGCAAAATAGCTCAAACCTCAAAAATTTCACTTAAAGACAAGGAAAATCCTGGCAGCAATGCTTCGTCGGTGATCGTATCGTCAATCCGGTAGATGCGGGTCGTGTCGTTCGGGTAGAAAACCTCGATTTGCTTGAGCCTCGGTAAGACCAGCCACACTTGCTGTGTGCCATGTGTCAGGTATTCATCTATCTTGATGCGCAATTCAGAATAATCTTGTGACGGCGAAATAATCTCGACGGCTAGATCAGGCGCAAGGTAGATAAAACCCTCTGTAGGCTTTACATTTTCGCTGGCGACGAATGCCACATCAGGCTCACGCATTTTACGCACCTGGCCCGATGTGCTATCAAGCACAAAAGTAGCATCGCCAGGGTAGACACGACCTGCTGTGTTCTTTCTGGCCCAATTCGCTAATGCTATCAAAAGAAGCGTTTCAATCCAGGCATGTTGTTCGCCAGTCCCCACGTCTTCTCTGTCCTTTTCCAGGCCGATCCACTCGCCATCCGTCACCAGCAAATGCTCGTAACCGGGTGTCGCTTTCACCCGCAGCGCAATTTCCTCGGTGATTGGGCGCATCTTGAGTAATTCCTGTATATCTGGTCGCACGTTCTCAACCATGATGACACCTCGCCTGATCGTTCTCTCTCTTGATTGTATCATGTGGGATGTGGGATATAGCTATGGTCTGATCTCCACCACGACGCCCTGCTCAACCCAGTCATACAGCAGGCGCACATTCGCATCATCCAGCAGAATGCAGCCATACGTCACGCGCCGACCCAATGCATTACGCCACAACAATTGGCCGCCGCCGCGTGTGGGATAGCCATGAAAACCGTTGGTGAAATCCGCATTCGGCACAGGCTGATACACACCGATGAAATTGGGCATATACAGGTTCCAGTTGGCCGCGTATGCATTCGGCACCTGTGAAATCACCTGATAGACACCAGGCCATGTGGGGCTATCGCTAATGCCCGTGCTGCTGAGCCAATCCCATTTGAGTTGGCCATTTTCATAGACGCGGGTGCGCTGTTCGCTGATGTCCACCACAATGCGCTTATCCGGCAGCGCGGGGTACAGCAAAAATGTATCGGCTGGGGGTATCGTGATGCTCTGGCCAGCGTTAATGAATTCTAAGCCGTTGTTGGCTTGCTGAATATAGGGATAGGGGATGCCATAATCCCACGCGATGCTTGTAATCGTCTCGCCGGGTTGCACGACGTGCGTGCGCGGCAAGTGCTGCACCTGAAATGTGGCTGTGTCGGTGCGGTTATTCGCAATCGCCTGCTGTACATCAGCGGCAGCCGCATCAATATCAATACTGCGCCCATCCCCCAATGATGCCGCCTGCTGCCTCAAATAATCCCGCAGTGGCTCAGCGCGCATGGTGATAGCCAGGCCGATGTCGCTGCTGGGATCCGGTTGAGCTTCCAGCCATGCGCCCCACTGCTGCGGCATCGCCAACCAGTCAATTGAATCACCTGTAACCGCATCATACAGGCGCATCTCCAGTGGATTATTCAGCAATGCCTGCGCACGCGATACCAGCGCGCTCACATTACGGATTTCAGGCTGCACGGGCTGCATCACCAGCGACAATTCGCCACCCAGCAGGGCGCTTAACGGGTCTTGCAGCAGGGCTAAAGCAGTCCCATTCGCATCCACGCGCTGACCAGCCTGCGCCGGGGTCGGCTCCACGCGCCCATTCGCAAACGACACACCCGCATTCACCGCCGGAATCGCGAAGGTGTCTGCCATGCGATCCAATTCATCACGCAGCGTATCCGGCTCAAAATTCACGACCGGGGCCACGCCCACATCCTGAAAAAGCGCGGTGAGGCCACTACCACCGCCGCGACCAACCCGAAATGCTTGCCGTGCGGTGGCTGCTGCATCCAAGCTCAGGCCAAGCGCCGCCGCTTCGACCTCCCATGTACGCTGGCCATCGCGCAAAATCAGCGTGCGCCACTGATCCCGCAGCACATTGGCCGCCTCAGCCTGTGATAAATTGCCAACAGACACGCCACCTACACTGACATTCGGCAAGATGCCGCCACCATAAACCACCAGCAGAAATAGCATCAGCGCCAGCACCGTCGAAATGCTGAAAATCAGCGCCGCCGCAAGACCTATCAGCAGCCACGAACGCTTGTTATTCGCTTGCGTGCGGCGCGGACCGCGTAATAGCGTCGGGTCCGGTGGATTGACGTGGGGTTGCCGCCCTGCACGCGGCGCAGGCGCAGGACTCGGCATGGTTTGTGCTGCTTTAGCAGAGCGAGATGGCAGCGTATATTGATCGTCGTAGCGCATGATGCTTGGCTTTCTTAGCTTGCGATGATTGTCGTAGGGACGCCCGATGGGGCGTCCGCCTAGAACAGCCCACCTCATGACCCTTCCCATACATATGGGTTTGTTTGTAACTACCCAGGCCAGTCTGTGTGTGTCGCCACTGGCTAAAGCCAGCGGCTTCCACAGGACCAAGCCCCCTGAAGGGGGCTATTGCACGATGCATACAGCCTGTTTTAGCAGGCTTGTCGTTACCGGAGCCGGACGTTTTAACGTCTGGCGACTGAGAATGGGACACGTACCTGAGTAGTTACGTTTGTTTTCATTCATCCATGATACGAGACGCAGCGTGACGCGATAAGGTTCCGCATTACATAAAACGTTATATCATCAATGTTACACAGCAGACATCAAAATAGCATTGCGTTGATGTTTTTCTGATGTTTGCCTATCTAAGATGCCTTTAAGCAAAAAGCTCATAAAAGGTCAAGCTGCTGGAGACTTGGTATTATGGCAGATTACGATTATTACCGCGCTGATGAGATGCGCGAATCCCGACGCAAGCACTACACCCAAACACAAGAGATGTTCGCTGTGCGCCAACCCTCCAGGCGCGGCGTTTACGTCCAGTGGGTCAACCGCATCCTGTGGTTGATCGCAAGCCTGTTTTCTGCGCTATTGGCTGTGCGCTTCTTCATGGTGATGCTAGAGGTCGATAGCGATTTTGCCGATGCTATCCTGACGATCACAAACCCGTTTGCAAACCTGCTGGCCCCGTTGATTGCGCCGATGGTCACGGATACGGGCACACTGCTTGAACTGAATGTCCTGGCGCTGATTGCTGCCGTGCTGGTCGGTGTGTTCATCCTGACGACACTGCTTCATGCCCTTTTGCGCCAGCGTTGAAACCCGCCAAAGATCAGCGCGACAAGCAACAAACCCCACGTTAACGCGCTGATCCCTGCCCCAATGCGATACGAGAGCGGATCATACACGAAGCGTACTATGTGTTCGCCTGCCGGGATTTCGATAGCGCTAAGCGCCCCATAAGCCCGTAAAATTTCCGCAGGCTCAGCGTCTAGCGTCGCCCGCCAACCGGGATAATCCAGCAAGGCCACACTCAGCAAGGCATTTTCTGGCGTCTCTACGTCAATACTAAGCGCTTCCGGTGCAAAGGATGTAACGCGCGCTGCATGATCTTCTGGTGCGGCGTCCGGCAATGTCAAACGGGGTTCGCGCTGCACAATCACATTGTTGCGGGCATCAAAACGAGGATCGTTCAGCAGCGCATAAGCGAAGGCATCGCTATCGACCAGCGCATAATCGTATACCAGATGCGCAAACGGGCGCGGGTCGTCTAGCTGATGCAGGTAAATCGGCCCTTCGCGGTCCTGGCCTACTGCCAGCACGCTCGTGGGGATGGTGAAGCTCTCACGCTCACTAAAGGCATATTTCACCGCGAATAGCTCCCACGCCAGATAATTGCCCCAGTAATCCGCGTTAATCAGCGTGTTCGCACTACTCAGGAACAGCGGACTGATGCCGCGTATATCCATCACACCGTACAAGCTGCCATAATTAGCACGCAGACCGCGAAAACCATCAACGCGAAAAGGCTGCTCGTCCGCTTGATCCAGCACGGTTTGCACCAGTGGCGGCGCTGTCGTGCTGAGTTGTTCGCTGGCCGGTACATCCGCATAGTTGCTGTCGGCGTCGCTGTTCACACTCAGCAATTCAAAGGCGACCAGCACAACAAGCAGCAACACACGGGCATTCTGTGGCAAACCCAAGCGCAGCAGCAGCGCC
>DAOTTW010000316.1:0-54434 GCA_034437615.1 Anaerolineae bacterium
CGCTTGATCTGTGGCTTTAATTTTTTGCAGTGGTCGCGATGGTGTGGTTGTGATGATGATTGGGTGATTGACTTATGGAAAAGCGCATGTCCCAGCTAACAGAATTGGTCGCACAAGCGCAATCTAGCGATGACAACCTGAAGCGTGACGCCTTCAATGAACTCGTGCGCCGCTTTCGGGGTATGGCGTATAAAAAAGCCTATGCCACGCTGAATGACCCGCATATGGCCGAAGACGCCGTACAGGATGCGTTTATCATCGCCTACACCCGCATCAACCAATTGCGTGATGAGCGCGGCTTTCCGGCGTGGTTGCGTCGGATTGTGCTGACGCAGTGTGACAGGCTGATACGCGGCAAACGCCCGGTATTAGAGCCACTGGAAGCCCGTTTTGATCTGGCAGAGACACACCCCGGCCCGGAAGAGATGGTTGCAGAGCATGAAATGCTGGAACACATCCACCGAGCTATAGACGCGCTACCAGAGCATGAGCGTATGGTCACCGAGGGCTTTTACATGCAGGGCGAGAGCCAGAAAGAACTCGCTGAGCGCCTGCAAATTCCCCTGACGACGGTCAAGAAGCGCCTGCAATACGCCCGTGAGCACCTGCGCGGCATTATGTTGGCCATCATCGGCCTGAACGAAGCGCTGGATCAAGCCTTTGTGGATATGATGAACCCGCCCCAGCCACAGCGCCAGCCGATTTACCTGTATTCACCGATGTCTCAGCCACAGACCCAATCCCAGGATATAGAAGACGACGAGTAGCGCTATTCGTATAGGTCCGCCAGCGCAGCACGCACGTCGTCTGCGGTGGCTGGCGCGTAGGTGCCGAAGGTGGTGAGCCGGATGTCGCCTGCTTGCGTCATGATGAAAATGGCCAGGTCGTCGTTGCTTTGCAGCGTGATGGCGTTCAGAAAGCGCTGTTGATCCTCCAGAAATAACACGACGCTGGCATCGCGGACTTCTTCTTCGCGCACACCCGCGCCTAAGCCAACCATAACGCCTGTGCGCCCCAACACGCTCAGGTCTGGCAGGGCGGCGACGCTGTAATAGGCCAGGCCGTCATAATCTGCGCTCAATTCCTGAAAGAACGGCAACCACCCCGCTGCGTCTTGTTGTTGTTCGCGTGTGAAGGACATCGCGACCAGGTTATAACGCCCGGTGAAATCATCCGGCAGCGTGATCGTCTCGCCATTGATCGTTTCGCCTGTGACCTGTGGCAAGCTCGTTTGTGCAGAGGCGGCTTCAGGTGGACTATCCGGGATGGTGTTAGGGCTTGTGCTTGGTGCGTTCACTTCTAGCAGGAAAAATGCACCAGCCAATACCAGCACGATAACAATTGCAGCGAACAGCAGCCATCTGCGGCGTTTTGAAAACATGGACGTTCCGTGACCTCTTCTAATTGCGACAACAAATCAAACATTGCCATTGTAGCGTAACTGCATCACCATACTGTATGCAACTTCGGTACGTTTCTAGCGTACAATAAGCGTTAGATACAGCCAATCATAGGGAGTTGAACAACGACAATGAAGGCAGTCGCACGTTTCATCCAACGCTTCTTGATGCTCATTGGCCTGATGACGGTACTGGCCGTTTTGGGGCTGGTTTTTGGCTATCTGCTGCCCAAAAATGTCGGTGATCGCTTTACAGAAAGCCTGAAGGTGCTGGATACCGCAGGCTTGCAAGCGACGGTATGCCCGAATAGCGGCGTCGGCAGCACGATCCGCGATGTGCGTGACGGGGGCGATGAAGTCGGGCGCATCTGGCGCGAGGTAACGGGCGTGCCGCTGCGGATTGACCTGGGCACCGCAGACGATTCGCCACTCTACATCGAAGCCAGCTATGACGCACTGAGCAGCATCTACACATTTCGCTATCGCTTCCGTGAAAATACAGGCGTGCTGCGAAACGTCGAATTGCCACAGGTCGAACTGTATATCGAACGCTCCAACCTATTCAATCCCTGCGTGCAAGTGGCATAATCGAAACCTGTCAGACGCACAGCGCACGCAAATACCGAGCAACAAAAGGCAAATACACAGCATGGATCAGCTTAGAGTCGGCCTTATCGGTGAGGCAATCACAACCGTCACGGAAGACCTGACAGCGTATACGATTGGCAGCGGCAGCCTGGATGTTTACGCGACGCCTGCCATGATCGCCTTGATGGAAGAAGCCTGTGTTGCCGCCATCGAGCCGTACCTGAGCGAAGGGCTGGCCAGTGTCGGTATCGAGGTGCATACGTCGCACCTCTCCGCCACCCCAATCGGTGAAAATATCACAGCCATTGCAGAAATTAGCGCGGTTGACGGCAAACGTGTAACGCTGGAGGTGCGTGCCTGGGATGAACAAGAGATGATCGGTGAAAGCACGATGGTGCGCTACATCATCGACGTCCAGACCTTCTTAGACCGCCTGGACAATGCCACAGATGACCCGGATAACCCGGACAATGACGACGCAGCGACCCACAGTGGCCTGAACCTGAGCACGCTTGGTAAGCTGCGCACAGAGGCCAGCGATAACGATACAAATGTTGATTGATGGATTAATGGATTAATGGATTGATGGAAAGGACGTTTATGACGACACAGGGCAATGGGCAGGTCCAACCGAATAACGGGCCAGGTGCGACAACGGTTGACACCGCAGCGACCTACACGCAAAGCAACGACCAGCAGCCCCAGATCATCAGCAGCGGCGGCGAAAGCCTGCGCACGGGCTACGATGCACGCACAGGCGTTTTCGATCATGTCTTTCGGCATAGCACGCCAATTGAGCCGACAGAAATCTACCTGCCGCGTTCGCAGTATCCGACAGGCTTTGAAGTGCAGGTGACAGACGGCGAGTACGAGGTCGATCAGAGCAACGAGCGCCTGCTTTACCGCCATAGCGACAAAGCAATCCCGCACTTTATCCGCATCATCCCCACACCGCCGCGTGCGCCACTGGTGCGACCGTTCTGGCCGCCGCGCATCGCGTTGGGTTTGATGGGGCTGTTGTTCGTGCTGTATTTGTTGCCGCGCCAGCGCAAGTAAAACACGGGTGAGGTCAGTATGTCCGACAAGATCATGCCAGAAAAAGACGAACCGACATCAGAGCGTTTTTTGGGCTTAACCGAGGGCGAGATCGACAGCCTGAAGCGCCTGCTGCGCTATGCCTTCACCATCTTCGGCGCTGTGGCGCTGACGTTGGTGGTGGTAGCGCTGCTCTCGTCGTTGCTAGGGGGCTGATGGTGACGATGACAGCAGGGCCGCGATGCGGTCCATAAGCTGCTCGGCAACGCTGGCCTTGCTGGTCAGGCCGCTGGGGTGTTGGCCACCAGCCCGATCCAAGATCGTGACGCGGTTCGTATCCACTGCGAAACCGGCGTCCGGGGCGCTGATGTCGTTGGCCACCAGCAAATCCAGCGCCTTGCGTTGTAGCTTCCCCTGCGCGTTCCTCAGCAAATCCTGGCTCTCAGCGGCAAAGCCGACCACCACAGTCGGTTTCGCGTCACGTTCGCGTGCCGCTTTCACATCCAGCAAAATATCGGGGTTGGGCGCTAATTCCAACGTCGGTACGCCTGTCGCCTTCTTGATCTTCTGCTCAAAGCGCGTCGCCGGACGAAAATCCGCGACAGCAGCAGCCATCACCAGCACATCGGCATCGGCTAGCGCGTCCATCACGGCAGCGTGCATGGCCTGCGCACTCTCGACATGTATCAGGTCTGCACCGATGGGCGTGGGTTGGTTGGCGCTGCTGATTAGCGTGACGTGTGCGCCTGCGTCGATGGCGGCCTGTGCGACTGCGTAACCCTGCTTGCCTGACGAATAGTTGGTGATGTAGCGCACGGGGTCGATGGCTTCACGGGTGCCGCCTGCGGTCACGACCACCCGCCGACCCAGCAGCGTGCTATGCGTTTGCATCCCCAGTACGCGCCGCATGTGGCCGAGCAGCGTCGGCGTCTCTGGCAAGCGGCCCTTGCCGACCAAACCCGACGCAAAGCGCCCGCTTTCCGGCTCAGTCAGGTGTGCACCGCGCCCTATGAGCGTCTGCACGTTGGCCTGTGTCGCGGGGTGCTCATACATGCTGCCATCCATGGCCGGGGCTAGTAGCAGGGGACAACGCGCCGCTAATGCCGTCACGCTCAGCAAGTCATCCGAGAGGCCAGCAGCCAGCTTCGCCAGTGTGTTTGCCGTCGCCGGGACGACCGCTAGCAGGTCAGCACCCTCTGCCAGACCTACATGGGCGATATGCGTCGGCAAGCCACCGGAAGCGTCCGTTTGCCACATATCCGTGTAGACGGGTCGGCCCGTCACCGCCTGGAACGTCAGTGGGGTGACGAAACGCTGCGCGGCCTGCGTCATGATGACATCAACCAGCGCGCCCGCTTGTGTCAGCTTGCTGGCCAGATCAACGGCCTTGTAAACGGCAATGCTACCTGTTGCTGCTAGAATAATGCGTTTATTCTTTAAAACAGTAATTAGTGTCATGTTTATCTATATAAGAACCATTTGAAAATCTAAAGCCGCGTAGACGCGCAGAAAACAGAAAATTTTATTTTCTGTTTTCTGTGCCCTCTGCACTCTGTGCCCTTCGTGGTTACGTGTTTTATCTGCGCTGCAATTAGATATACTGCTGAATCATCGCGAGCAAGCTGCGGGCGCTGGCGGGTTTCGGCATGTAGCCATCACAACCCGCGTCTAAATAACGCTGACGGTCGCCATCGGCTGTATCGGCTGTGAAGGCCACGACAGGCACACCGCTCAGGTCTGGCATGGCTTTAATGCGCCGTGTGGCCTCTAAACCGCTGATGTCTGGCAGGTTGATGTCCATCAGAATCAGGTCTGGCTTCTCCTGCTCTGCCACTGCGACCCCATCCAGCCCATTGACCGCGCTCAGCACATCATAGCCGCCGACGTGCTTCAGGATGCGCAGCGTGAGGTCCAGGTTTTGCGGGTTATCTTCGATGTACAGGATGCGTGCCGCCATAGTCGGTGCCTCTGTGTGGGTATCCACTGGCTGAGTCATGCTTTTTCCAGGAATTCAGCAATCGTCTTAATCAGAATGTCCTTACTGACGGGCTTGGAGATGTAGCCATCGCAGCCTGCTGCCAGAGACCGCTCTTCATCGCCATACATGGCGTTGGCCGTCAGCGCGATGACGGGTATATGATTGAAGTCCGGGTTCGCCTTGATCTGGCGCGTCACGTCCAGGCCGTCAATATCCGGCAGGTTAATATCCATCAAGATCAGGTCTGGCACCTCGTTGCGTGTCATATCCAGACCGGACTGGCCATCAACCGCCTCCAGCACGTCATAGCCATGATGTTTCAAGATTTTGCGCACAAGCCGCATATTCTGCGGGTTGTCCTCTACACACAAAATGCGAAAGCCCATTATGTCGATTCCTTATCGTACCCAACCTGTCAGACGCTGCCCCCAGTATAGCGCCAAAATGTGTGGCTTTGAATAAGCGTTGTGCCCCGCTAGTAATCCTCATCCCCCGTACCAACGGGTTCCTGCGTGGTGGTGATGCTGGTCCACTGTGGGTTATCGGCGCGCAGGTGGCCATAGATGGGCTTCTCGTTGCGCATTACATCCACCAGGAAGGCCATTTCGCTAATCGGCAAGAAGATCGAACCGGTGCGGTTTGGCAGGTCCACGATGGGGTCGGGCTTCGGGCTGTCTAGCTCTAAGAAGTAGACATCCAGCCGGTAATCCGCTTCGATGCCGCTGGGGTCGGCGGCTGTGCCCGTGCAGCGCACAATACCGCGAATGCGGGCTTCGATGCCGTTGAATGTGCGCGTTTCGAGCTGACGGAAGATCACCATGTAACTCTGAATTTCAAAGGCGGCGTAGGGTAAATCCATGCTCATGTGGTCGCTTCTCCTGTGTGTGTCGTGGCTTTGTCGGCCAATGTTAAGATGCACTCTATTATAGACCATTTAGCCGTGTGAAGCATTTGTTGTTTTTTCTGCGTTGCAATGCGTGCGGTTCTTGCATAGCATGTGGCGCATATCATCGGCGCTAAACCTGACGAATGCCCATGCCCACAAAGACCCACACACGACAAATCGGCTTGCTCGTGCCACTGATAACGCTGCTGGCTGCTATTTACCTGCTGACCTATAGCGCCGACATCGAAAGCGGCGATGCGCTGCAATTCTTCGATGCGGTCAGCAGTCAGGTGCGCTTTGGGGATTGGCTGCTGGATGAGTCGTGGTTTCAGGGGCGCAGCTTCTACACGGCAAGCAATGGTCCGTTACCGCTCAAGACGCTGTATACAGAGCGCCTGCACATCATAGCCGCTATGCCGTTATATTTGCTGGCTGATGCAATTCCCTGGGTGGGCTATGTGCACGCGGTCTGGCTGTTTAACGGCATCGTGTCGATTGCCACCTGTGTGCTGCTGTATGGGCTGGTGCGTGCCCTGGGCTATGAAGCGCGTACTGCGCTTTTAACCGCGCTGGCGCTGGGCCTGTGTACGATGGTGTGGGTGTATAGCAAGACGTTCTTTCGCGGGCCGCTGGCTATGCTCTGCATCACGGGGGCAGCGTATGCGCTGCATCTGTGGCGCACAGGGGGCTATCTGGCGGGCTGGCGGGCTGCACTGCGCTTGATTGTGGCGTTGTTATGCATCCTGGGGGCTGTGCTGACGAAAACCTCCGCGTTGGTGGCGTTACCTGCGCTGTTGATCGTAGCGTTGCCGAATGTAGCGGGTGATAAGCGCAGCATAAGCCTGCTGTCGCTGCTGGGTTTGGCGTTGCTGCTGCTCGGTACGCTGGCCAGCGTCTACCTTGACCCCGTGTATGCGCTGTTTGAGCAGATATTGCAATGGCAACCCTTCATCAGCATCAATAGCACCAACACGACCTATATCCGCGAAGCGCTGCACGCCTATCTGTTCAGCATCGGCGGCAGCATCTGGGGCACCTCCCCGATTCTGCTGTTGGCGTTGTATGGTGCCTGGCGGCTGCTGAAAGCCAATCAAGGGCGCTGGCTGTGGGTTGGCGTGCTGCTGCTGCTTGCATACGCTTATGGCCACGCCCTGCTGACAGAATCGCACTGGTTCGGCGGCTTGAGTTGGCCGCCGCGCTTTCTGTTGCCTACGCTGCCCCTGCTGACGCTGCTGCTTGCTCCGGCGCTGGATGCGTTGTGGCAGGTGCAGCGGCGCGGCCTGCTTTATGCTGTTTTCGGCCTGATCGTGCTCTATAGCGTGTGGGTGCAATTCAACGGCGTGGCGCTGCAATTCGCACAATACGGTTACGTGCTACCAACGGAGGCAAACGGCGTGCTCAGTTGGTCGGCGGGCATGAATAATCTGGCGTATTTACGCTGGGTGCTGCTGCCGGGGCTATGGGATAGCGTGGCCTTCGATTTTGCGTGGGTGCGTGCAGGCTATCCGGCGTTCGGCGTGGCGCTGATGGGGCTGGCGCTGGTGTCGGTTGCTATGCTGTGGCGGCATTTGCGCAAACCACAACCTCACCCCCTAAATCCCCCTCTGCAAACCAGGGAATTGTTGTCTCGTCAGGTCATCGTTGCATTGTTGCTGTCGCTGGCGTTGATCCTGGTTTTGCTGGCTGGCCTGCGTGCCCTGTATGCTGAAGATGGCCTCTCCTGGGGGCGCAAGGACGCGCTGCATGATGTGCTGGATGTGCTGCGCGACGAAGCCCAAGCGGGCGATGTGGTGGTGCTGGCGGACCCGACCTATCACCGTTTTGTGCTGAATTACAACGATCTGCCGGATGTGCGCTTCATCACGCTGGAGCATCAACCGGGCGAAAGCCCCAGCCCACGCCAACCCGCGCAGGTCAGCGGCGACTACCCGGCAGACTTGCTATCGCGCTCCACACCCTTGACGCTGGATCATCTCGCGGCGCATCATAAACGCATCTGGCTGCTGGTCGCCAACAGCGATTTTACCGATTGGGCGGTGCGGCCTGTGGAGCAATACTTAGCCGAGCGCTATTTCCTGCTGCGTGATGTGCCGCTAGCCAATCCTGATCCGACGGTGCGCCTGCTGGAATTCTCGACTGTGCATTCACAGGACCCCTACGCGCTCTATAATCCCTTGTTGCCGACAGATATACGCTATGGCCAGCACATACGCTTGTTGGGGTATCATCTGCCGGGTGGTGATCGTTATGCAGGTGGCGACGTGTTGCCGATTGCGCTTTACTGGCAGACGGATGCAGCGCTGGCCCTCAGCTATCGCTCGGCGTGGTTTCTGGCGGATGCCGAGACGGGTGCAGTGGTCGTGCATGGCTCCGCAGGGCAGGACCGCCCGCCCGACGCTGGTTTTGCGCCGACGAACACATGGCAAGCCGGCGTGCCCGTGTGGGATAATCGGGCGCTGCGCATCCCGCAGGACATCGCGCCCGGTGAGTATGTGCTGTGGCTGGCGCTGTACACGGTTGAGGATGGCCAGATACAGCATCTAAGCGTGCAAGCCGACGCAACGGCGCTAGCGGGCACAATGGCCGTCTTACCGACACGCATCAGGATTCATGAGTAGGGGGCATCATGACGACATCGGCACCCGATTATCAGCGTGGCGCAATCGCCCAACGCATTCACCGTTTTGCGCTGCGCTTCGGCAAATACGCGCCGGAGGTCGAACGCTTCATTAAGTTTGCGATCATCGGCACGCTGTCTACGCTGGTGGATTTTGCCGCGTTGAATGTGCTGCAAGCCACTGTGCTACCCCCTGAAGGCCCAAACGAAGCCGTGCGCGTGCTGGTGGCCACCATCATCTCGTATCTGATTGGGCTGGCGAATAGCTTCTTCTTCAATCGGCAGTGGACCTATCCCGATGCCCGCACGCGCAGCGTTTGGGGGCAGATTGGCCGCTTCTTTACGGTGTATGTGTTGGCGCTCGGCCTGCGCTCAGTCGTGATCTGGGTCAGCTATCCGCTGTGGGGACAGGTGACACGCGGCCTGCTGGCGGATGTCACCAACACGACAGTTGCTCGCATCGCCACCAACTTAGCGACGGGGAGCGCCATTGCCATCACGATGCTGTGGAATTTCTTCGCGAATCGCTACTGGACGTTTGGCGATGTGCGCGGCGTAACCGAAAAAGACTGAGATCATGCGTATACTGATGTTTTCCATGACGCCCTTGTTTGAAAGGCGCTCAATGGGCGGTGCGCAAAAACAACTGAAGAAGGTCGCCATGCACCTGGCCGAACAGGGCCACAGGGTGACGATCCTCTGCACGCTGCGCCCGGATGCCGCCGAGCCGTTTAACTGGCATGAAAACGTGCGCGTGTTGCCTGTGTATCGCTTCAAACAGCCCTTTCCTGATCCATATGGCACGCCGACCTACAACATTGCCGACGCGCTTCAGACCACGAGCGATTACATGGCTGATGCAGACGTATGGTATAGCCATGATGGGGGCTTGATCTTCCCGTATGTGTATCAGCAGAGCAGCATCCCAGCGGTGATTTCGCTACGCAGCATCTTATTCAGCGAGACGCTGCAAGCCGGCTATCTGTTTCAGGGCGATGCGCTGATTGTGCCCTCAGATCACACAGCGCAGACGTGGCTGCATACGGTGGGCCGCTTCTTCCCGGATTTGGCAGAGCGCCTGCATGTGATCCATAACGGGCTGGATTTTGCTGTGTATCAACCGACGCCGACGGACGCCGTGCGAGAACAGCTTGGCATCACAGGCGATCACGATTTCATCCTGTACCCACATCGGCCCGAAGCGGCAAAGGGCATCCGGCAGACCATCGCCGTAACCGACAAGCTGGTGAACGTGTACGGCCTAACGGATGTGCGCGTGTTGCTGCCACGCTGGATGGATGCGGACATCGCGCCGGATGTACGCGCCTTCTACGATGACCTACGGGCAGATATTGCGCGACGTGGCCTGAGCGCGCATTTCCTGTTTCATGAGTGGGTCGGGGATGAGCTGATGCCAGCGTATTACAGCTTGGGCAGCCTGACGCTTGCGCTCGGCAACTATGTGGAGACGTTCGGCAATACGCCCTATGAATCGCTGGCCTGTGGCACGCCCGTCTTAGCCGCTCGCGTCGGGCCATACCGTGATATGCTGCCAGAATACACGCTGGTCGCTTATGACGACATCGACACGGCTGCCGAACGTGCTGCAAAGATTATCCAGCACAAGCAAAGCGTGGACGCGACCACAACCCAATGGCTGCACGCCAATTTCGCACAGTCGGCTATGGTCACCGCCTATGCCGATGTCATCCTGAACGCCCGCAAATTGCCACCGATGCCTTACACGCCGCGCCCGTTGGATGCGAACACGCGCTTTATGCTGGCTCCCTGGTGCCACATTGATGCACAGATGCGGCTTTACCATGATTTTGAGGGGCGCAGCATTCACGATGCGCAATTGGCGGCGCTGGCCTACGAGAACCCCTATGCCATCACCTTTGCCGATGCCAGCGCAGCGCAGGTGATGGGCTGGTATAAGGCGGGTTTGCTGGTGCCTGTGCATGATGGCTTCGGAGAAAAATCATAAGGGACGCCCAACGGATGCGGCGTCCGGGTTTGGGTACGAAATGCCTACGTCGTCGGGTTGGCGTCCAGCAATTGTGCACCCAACGCCGTCAGTGTCTCTGCAAAGCCTGGGAACGAATCCCCGATGCATTTGGCGTCTGTGACGGTGGTCGCGCCCTGTGTCATCAGGCCAGCCACACACAGGCTCATCGCCACCCGATGATCGTCATGCCCATCGGCCAGCGCCCCCGTCAGGATTCGCGCCTGTGGCCCACTGATCTTGAAACCGTCCGAGCGTTCTTCGATTACTGCGCCGAGTTTGCGCAGTTCACCCGCCATCACCGCGATACGATCTGTCTCTTTGAGGCGCAGCTCGTTGGCATCGCGTGCTACTGTGTCGCCTTCGGCGTGCAGCGCCAGCACCATCAGCACCGGGAATTCGTCAATCATACGCACAACGGTTTCGCCGCCGATCTCGATGCCCTTGAGTTGGCTGTGGCGCACGCGGATTTCACCGACGGGTTCGCCCGCTTCGCTGCCTGTCTCGCTCACGCTGATGTCGCCACCCATCGCTTGCACCACATCTAAGAAGCCCGTGCGCGTGCGGTTCAGGTTGACGTTTGTGATGGTCACAGCGCTATCGGGCACGATCAAAGCCGCTGCAATCAAAAAGGCCGCAGACGAAAAATCCCCTGGAACCGTGATGTCGAGTGGTTGCAGGGGACCGTTGGGGGCTAAGATCACCGTGTTGCCGTTGACCTCAATATCTGCGCCCATAGCCATCAACATGCGTTCGGTGTGGTCACGGGCGGGGCCGGGTTGCACGACCATCGTCGCGCCTTTAGCGGATAATCCGGCCAAGAGCACGGCGCTTTTCACCTGTGCGCTGGCTACAGGCATGTTATAGCGCATCCCATTGAGCTTTGACGGTTGGATGTGCAGCGGTGCGCGCCCGTCCACGCCGTTGATATTCGCGCCCATCATCAGCAATGGCTGGATGATGCGTTTCATCGGGCGGCGGCGCAGTTGGGCGCTGCCGTCTAGCGTGCTGGCGAAGGGCTGACCGGCCATGATGCCTGCTGCCAGACGAATGCCCGTGCCCGCGTTCACAAAATCCAGCGGGGCAGAGGGTGCTTGCAGTGCGCCGCCGTGTATCGTCAGCGTGTTTTCGTCGTGGCGCTCGATCTGAACGCCGAGTTGCCCCACGCTGCGCAGCGTGGCCTCGGTATCGCCTGCGGCCAGCCAGCCGCGCACCTGTGATGCGCCCTGCGCGATGGCCCCTAACAAGACCGAACGGTGCGAGAGCGATTTATCGCCGGGGACGGTTGTGCTGCCCTGTAGCGCCGTCCCCGGTTGCATCGTGAGTGTGTCGTGATGGGTTGTCGTCGTCATGGTCTACTCTCGTTGTGTGGATGTGCTGATATTTAGGCGCTGCGGTTAACGGCTTCTGCGATGCGGCGAATCTTGCTCATCATCTCTGCAAATTTCTTCGGTGTCAGGCTCTGGCGACCATCCGAGATGGCGTTCTCTGGCTCTGGGTGCACCTCCACAATCAGGCCATCCGCCCCGGCAGCGATGCCAGCCAATGCCAGCGGTTCGACGTATTCCCATTTGCCCGTAGCATGGCTGGGATCAAAGATAACGGGCAGGTGCGTGCTTTGCTTCAAGACGGGGATGGCGTTGATGTCGGCGGTGTTGCGCGTGGCGGTCTCGAAGGTGCGGATGCCGCGTTCGCAGAGCATGACGCGGGTGTTGCCATGCGAGAGGACGTATTCAGCAGCCATCAGCAAATCCTTGACGGTGCTGGACATGCCGCGCTTGAGCAAAACCGTGTGCTGGCTTTCTCCGACGGCGTTGAGTAGCGTGAAGTTCTGCATGTTACGCGCACCGACCTGCAACACATCGGCATATTGCGCGACCAGCGGCACCAGGTTGGGGTCCATCACTTCTGTCACGATGGGCAGACCTGTGATTTCACGCGCTTCGGCCAACCACTGCAAGCCCTGTTCGCCGTACCCCTGGAAGCTGTACGGTGATGTGCGCGGCTTGTAGGCACCACCACGCAGGGCTGTGGCTCCGGCTTCTTTCACGGCGCAGGCGGTCTCGATGATCTGCTCACGGCTTTCAACCGAACACGGCCCTGCGATCACAAGCACTTTGTCGCCGCCCACATGAGAGCCATTCAGCGGCACCAGCGTATCATTCGGGTGAAAGGTCCTGCTGGCCAGCTTGTAGGATTCTGTGATGCGCACGGTCTTATCGACACCGGGCATGGTGGCGTAGTTATCTTCGCGGATGGGCGTTGGGCTTTCCCCTACGAGGCCGATGATCGTGCGTTCTTCGCCTTCGGATAGGTGGGCGCGGTAGCCGTCGCTTTCAATGCGACCGATGACATCTGCGATTTGTTTGGCGCTAGCGCCGTGCTTCATGACGATAATCATTGTGGTGTGTCTCCTGTTTGGTATCTGGTTAATTTATTTTGATAATTGGGCGTAGGGACGTGCATTTGCGCGTCCGCTAACGGGTTATGGCGTCTGGCTACTAGGCGCGGGCGAGGTCCGGGCGAAGCTGGACGGCGTCACGCAGGTAAACATGCTCGATTTCGTTCAAGCCTTTTGCGGTGTTCCAGTGGATGAGGACGCGGACGCACAGCGGCGTCCCTGTCGGCACGGCCATCTCCTGAAAGCCAAGCAGGGCCGTTCGTGCCCAGCCGATGTTGCGGGCGGCTTTGGCCGGGTAGCACGCTGTCAGGTCCGGCGAGGTGGTAAACAAGATGCTGCATACCTCGTCCTGTTGCATCCCGTTGGCCTCGATCATTGCCAGCAGCAATTCCTCAGTGGCTTCCAGAATGTCGGCTTCGGTGTTGTCGTTGGCGATGGTCGCACCGCGTACACCCCGCATCATCATCATGGTTTGGCTCCTTCTGTCTCTATCTCTATAGGCTTCTGGATATGCGTTTGTCTGTAGGTAAATAAAAAGGGCGCAGGATTTTGGCCCTGCGCCCTGGATGAACTCAACTTCGTACTTCAGTAACCTCAAACGTCGGGTAGCAACGCCGCACACTCCACTATGTGGTTCCCAAAATAAAAAAAATAGAAGTTGTCCGGGAAAATTGCACGGTTCATGCTGTATTCTTTCAGCCTAATGTCGCTGCTTCGGTTTTTGGTCGTTTATTTGTCTTGAATGATGCCTAAAGCATACCGCCTGCCGCCGCATCTGTCAACAAGTGCGTATGAGATTGCTGCGTTTTGTCGAAAAATCATGTAAAACACCGACGATCCCTTGATGATTGTGCACAAAGCATTGTCATGAGGGCGTTAAGCAGGTGTTAGCCATACTTAATCCAGCGCTTCACGCAGGCTTTGCGCCAATTCACGCACGGCCTCCGTGCCCTGTTCGCCAGCACGCACCAGCGCACTGCCCACGATGAAGCCGTTGACCAGCCCATTCATGCGCCGTGCGTGGTCGGGTGTGCTGATGCCGAAGCCTAATACTAGCGGCGTCTGTGTTTGCTGGCGGATGCGCCCGATAAACGCCTGCAAATCAGTAGAGAGGTCCGCACGCGCTCCGGTGATGCCCACCAACGACACCACGTAGATAAAGCCCGTCGCGTTTTGTGCGGCTTGCTTGATACGCTCTATGTTGCTGGTGGGCGCGAGGAAAAAAACCAGAGCAAGCCCTGCCTTTGCGCACGCGTCCGCGAAGTAATGCGCTTCCTCTGGTGGTAAATCCGGCACGATCAAGCCATCCGCGCCTGCGTCTTTGGCAGCCTGCACGAAGCGCTCGGTGCCATAGGCGATCAGCGGATTCGCGTAACCCATCATCATCATCGGTTGCTGTACGCCGCGTTCGCGCAGGGTACGCACCGCTTGCAGGCAGTGCGTAACGGTGGTGCCGTTTTGCAGTGCGATCTGTGTGGCGGCCTGAATCGTCGCGCCGTCTGCGATAGGATCGCTAAAAGGCACGCCGATTTCAAAGCCGTCCACATCGGCCTCAGCCATTGCCATAATCGCATCCAGCGACGCTTCGTAATCCGGGTAACCAATGGGGAAATAGGGCAGAAAGGCGGCGCGGCCAGCGTCGGCGCTGCGCTCAAACATCGCTTGTACGGCCTCTAGCCCCTGTTTACGTTGTGTCATAAGCGCTTGGTCCCTGGTTGACTTGTCGTTCAAATTTGAACTGTAGGGGCACCCTTCAGGGCGTCCGCTGTCACGCGCTGATTTTACCGTTTCTGGATGCGGTTAACAAACTGCGGATTGTGTGCGTGAGTGGCGGCTGACGCCAGCCGCCCCGGACGACGAAAATGGCGTCCCTACAAAGATCATCCGAAGCCGTTTTGATTTTTCCATTAGTTTCCCGGCTGCACGATGTCAAAGTCGCTGGGGTCTGTGGTCGGCAGCGCATCCTGCCCAACGTTCAGGGCAGCTCCGGGCTGTGCTGACCCCGGTACAGCCAATTCTGCGCCTGCTGTCAGGCCGTTTTGCACTGCCTCAAAGAAGGCCGCCATACCCCCATCATAGGTCTGTGCTGGCACCACCTGCTGCTGTAATTGTTGGCGTGCGCTGTCGTTGATGGCTTCTGGGCCACCCTGCGCCCAAATTTCAGGCCGTATCTGCTCATCCAGGAAGGGCATACCGCCCTGCGGCACGATGCCTGTTTGCAGGCGCACATGGTCCGGCGGAATGGGTTCGGTGAACAGGTCATAGCCGACGCCTGCCGTCTGGCTGAAACCGGGCCAGGGGTTGTTAATCAGGTGATTCGGATCATCCGGCGGCACCTCCAACAAATTGATGCTTTCGCCACTGAGCACAGTGCTGACCAGATCAGGTATCTCACCGAAGTTATCCGGCAATTGTGGACTCCACAACGCCCGCACAATCGGGTCAAACAGCAGTTGCAAATTCACGAAGGCATCGTGCAACTGTGTATCGCGCAAGGGGATAACAGCACGTACATCCAGCGCCACATCAAGCTCTTCTTCAACGGGCACGTTCAAATCCAACGCGACAGGCAGGTTCAGGCCACGCGGCAACGTGAGGCTCACCGTTGCCGGCACGTTGCTAGCGTTCAGGCCGGGCAGGTCGATGATCGCGTTGACCCGCAGCGGCACCGGGTCCGTCAGCACCACCGTTGTGTCCGTTTTTAGTGGGATGTTCAGCACCACCGGGATGCGGTCTCGCACTGGAATCGTCGTGTCGATGGTCGCCTGGTCCAGCCCTGCGAAGCTGCTATACAGCCCGCCGACCAGCGGCTCCGCCACTTGATTTTTTATCTCGAAGATCAGCACGCCCAACACGAGCAATACGACCACCAGCACCAGGTTCACGACGAACGAGAAAAGCACCATGAACCGCCAAAAACCCTTCAGGATACGACGCAGCATATCGCGTAACTCCTACCTACCTGACCTTAACGTGTACCATACCCCAAGTATAGGGCGTGCGCAGGCTGGCGGCAAATAACCTCAAGCCTAATACGGGCTAATCGCTGGCCATCGTCCAGTAATGATTGCCGACTTCCTCAAAATCCGGGTTGGCCGAGAGCGTCGCGAACAGTGGCCCCGGCGCACAGCGGCGCAGCACATTCGCCGCGCTGTAAAGCGTTACGGCGTGCACGGTGCCCTGTGGTGTCAGCTTGGCCAGCGCGTTAATCAGGTCGCGCAAGATCGTAGCCAGCGCCTTCTTCGCATAGGATTTCGCCAGCTTATCCACCGCTTCGATGTCATCCACACCGATGATAATCAGGTCGTCAAATTCAGCACCGATCTGGCGCTTCTTATTCTCGAATGTGATGGTGTTATTCTGTGGAATTAGCAGGCGGATGTATTCGGTGCGGGGCTTATAACCCTCGTGGCTGATGATAATCTGGCCCGGCGCTTCGCCTTTTTTCACACTGATGAACGCGCCGACGGGCAAACGGTGCTTGGTGAAGTACGGCTCTAGCCCATAGACGTATTTGGCCTCGTGCACCACCCAGCCATTAAACGTCTCACCGTCGGTCTCGTCTACGAGTTCAACGTGGATGCGTGCTGTGCGGCCCTTCGGGAAAATCTGCTTGGTCTTGGCGTTCAGCGGCAGCGTCCCGGCGCGTCGATGCGGATAGATCAGCGTGGTTGTGGCCTTGCGCAGCCGCCCCTCGAAGTCAATCGGCGTCCATTCGTCATCCAGTTCGGTCTCCAGGTCGTACATCTCATCCGAGAGCAGGTCCTCATCGTAGGGGATGTCCTTATAGGCCAGCAATGGTGGCGTCCCGCGCACGTATTCGGGTTCCATGCGCGTCAGAAACCACATGACATCACCGGCAGGGCCGACCTCATCAAAGCGCTTGTCTTCGCTGAGGGCTAGATTTAGCGAGAAGACCTGCAACTGCTGTGAGCCGTCACCGAGACCGCCTATTTCCTCGATGATTTTGGGGGATGTCATGGGGCCGCCGCCGTTGATGTCGAGCACTGCTTCGGAGAGGTGCAGCGTGCCGATGTCGATGTCCATCACCAACTCTTGTGGGAACCAGTAGCCCGCCAAGCGTAGTAGCGAATCGCTTTTACCCAGCGCTGTATCCAGGCGGTTCAGGATCAGGCGGCGGTTTTGCTCAAGGACCTTTTCGGCGCTGATGTCACTGACTTCTAATGCCGGGTGTTCTGCGCCGTTTTCGCTCAGGATGTGGCCTTGCTCTAATGCGCTGGCGAATTCGCGGTAATCGTCCACTGTGTTGTGTTCGTCGTCGTCAAATTCCACCTTGATAACCTGAAAGTCGCCGTAATCGGGGTTATCGCCGGGGCGTGTATCGACCACAGTTGCCGTCGCGAAGCCTATCTCCGAGAAGAGCAGACGCGCCCCAACGTCGTAGGTTTCTGAGGGCTTGTAGACGGTTGTATCCTTGTAACGTGCCCTGAGCTTGGCTGTTTCCTGGTCCAGCCGTTGATTGATGAGTACCAGCGCGAGGTCTTCTGTCGTCAGGGGCCGTTCGACCTCTAGCAGATGGTTGGATAGCGTCTCAACGTCTTCATCCGTTACATTGAAATTGCGTGCCCAATGATAGCCGATCATGATTGCGTTCTCCGCGAATGGTTGACAGGGTGCTGCTTGCAGGTGACGGTGTTGATGTCCGGGGGAGGTCTTCGTTTGAATCTGTGAATAACTTGAATGCTTGAGTAGCTGAACGACAAAGCAGTATACACGAGCCAACGCACCCTGTGCAAGCACGGCTTGACCGCCTGACGACGCCTGCGCTATACTTATTTGCCGTATCCTGAAAAATAAATCATAGAGGCAAAGCCAATATGTCGACGAAACGTACATGGCAACCGAAGGTGCGCCGCCGCAAGCGCGTGCACGGTTTCCGTAAACGCATGAAGACGAAGGGCGGGCGTCGTGTGATCCAGACGCGCCGCAAGCGTGGGCGTCACCAACTGGCGGTTACCCCCAACCACACCAAGAAGATCAATTGGAAGTCGAAATGACATCATGCAGCGGCGGTACAGGCTTCGTCAATCGCACGATTTTGTGCGTGTGCGCAACATAGGGCGAGCCTACCGTCATGCCTGGCTCATCCTCAGTGTGGCCCCAAACGAGCACCCCCACAACCGTTACGGTGTGATTACCAGCAAGCGCATCGGCAAGGCCGTCACCCGCAATCGGGTGCGCCGCCAACTGCGCGAAGCAGCGCGTTTATCTCATCCCCACCTGCACAGCAGTTATGATATTGTTCTAATTGCAAAACCCGCTATCGTTGGGCAACCTTTTGCTGCAATCCAACGTACATTGAATAAGCTATATCAGCGAGCGGGTCTTGTTCAACCAGCGCAACCCGGCCCGGATCAGCTATGATGTAAAACAAGCTGTCGATTCTTGAGACACAGACTCAGTAGATTTAGTAAATTCAAAGGAAAACCCATCATGAAATGGTTGGCCCTCAAGGTGTTGCGCCTGTATAAGCGCTATATCTCTCCGGTTTTGCCGTCTGCCTGCCGCTTTACCCCTACCTGCTCCGAGTATATGTACGAAGCCATTCAGATTCATGGCGTGGGGCGCGGCACGGTGTTGGGCCTCAAGCGCCTGTGGCGCTGCCAGCCGATGTACCCTGGTGGCTATGACCCCGTGCCACCCAGAGAAGGCGGCCCGACCCAGGAACCGGAGCGCCTCCAGGATGCCATCAGCCCCAACACGAAAAACAGCCAGTAACGCGAAACGAAAAACGCCCCTGCGCCAATAATGCATAACACAAAACGCCACACAATGATATGATGCGGGGTACAGGAAACCGAACCATCCGCTAACAAAGACGCAAACCATGCAACAGTTGCAAGCATTGCAAAAGACGGAGACGAAAAACCCATGAATTTGCACAAGCACGTCAGGCTTACCGCGCTTGCTATCGCGGTGCTGCTGCTAACAGTCGGCTGTGTGACGCCGCGCATTGGCGAAAAGTGGCCAGCCCTCTCCTTGATTGAGGTCAACGGGCAAACGCACATCGCCGCCGCCTACACCGATCAGATCACATTGATTAACCCCGTTACGGGCCAAACCGCTAACTTGCTGGATACTGAGGGTAATATACGGGTTGACCAGAACAACAACCCGCGTGAATGGCGCGTGCTTGGTGGCGATGCAGACGGCGCACAATTCTTCACAGACCCCATCCGCCAGGATGACGACACGTTACTGTTTGCGTCGCTCAATGAGCAGGTATTCCGCGTGGATACGGTCACAGCACGCCTACAGTCACCGGGTATCGACGTTGATGGTGCTGTGTTGGCTGAGCCTGCCATGTCGGATACGATGCTGTATGTGCCGTTCAAGCAGGGTGGGCTGCAAGCCGTGAACCGTGACAGTCTGGCTATCGCATGGAAATTTCAGACGCAAGAGGGCATCTGGGATACGCCGCTGCTGCATGAGGGTGTGCTGTACGTTCCGTCTGTGGATCACTTCTTGTATGCACTGGATGCCGAAACGGGCGCGGAGCGCTGGCGTGCAGATTTAGAGGGCGGTGTGGCCGCGACGCCGCTGCTATACAACAATCATCTGTATGTGGGCAGCTTCAACCGCAAGCTCTACAAGGTCGCCATTATGGGCGCACAAGCGGGCGAGGTCGTCGGCACATATGACGCCACCAGTTGGGTCTGGGGGTCTCCGGTTGAATACGATGGCACGCTCTACATTACGGATATGGGCGGTGCGGTGCACGCGGTCAACCCGGATACGATGCAGGCCGTGTGGTCAGAGCAAGTGGCGGATCGTGGGATGCGGCCTGGCCCGCTTGTCACCGAGCAATACGTGGTCGCGGCCTCTCGCAATGGGCGCGTCTACTGGCTGAACCGTAATTCCGGTGGGTTGCTGGCCAATGAAGAGGTCGAAGGCGCACCAGAATTACTCTCTGATATGCTGTTGGTCCGCGCTGAGGATGTCGAAGGCTTATCTGAGGATCGTGTGATCGTCGGCACAGTAGACCTGGGGCGTATGGTGACGGCCTTACCCCTGGAACCCGGTAGTTCACGCTGGACGTATTCACGCTAAAAGCACGCCTGAAACCAGCCAGACATTAGCCCTAAACGGAGTTCATGACATTATGTGGGATATAATCCTCAACCCGTTCATTACGGTGATGACCGCCCTGTACGCGCTACTGGGCAATAACATCGTTCTATCCATTGTGGTGCTGACGATCTTCATTCGTCTGCTGACCTACCCGCTGTTCGCCAAGCAGCAGCAATCCACCAAGAAAATGCAGGAGATTCAGCCACGCCTGAAGAAGATACAAGAGAAGTATAAAGACGACCGCGAAAAGCTGGCCCAGGCACAGATGGAGCTATACAAAGAAGCGGGCGTGAATCCGCTGGGGGGCTGCCTGCCGCTGTTGGTCCAGTTCCCGATCCTGATCGGCTTGTACCAGGGGATTTTCTTCGCGTTGGCTTCCACGCCCTATCAACTGGTTGACCTGCCGGAGCGCTTGCTCGTCGGGGGTCTGGATGGCCTGATTCCGCTGCAAAATGTGTGGCTGGGCCTGGACCTGACGCAGCCGCCCACACCGCCGCTAAACCCGGCCTATGCGCTGTTGCTGCCTGCCGCAGTGGTAGCGACGACCTGGCTACAGACGCGCTTCACGATGCCACAACGCAAGCCAGAACCCAGGGAGGACGGCAAGCCCGATCAGACAGCGGCCATGACGAAATCCATGACGACCATCATGCCGATCATGTTCGGGGCCATTTCGCTGACGCTCTCTGTGGGTCTATCTGTCTACTTCCTGACCTCCAACATGGTCAGCATCTTTCAGTACAGCCCGCTCGGTAAGCGCTATCTCGATCCGATTTTCGGCATCAAGCACGACGACGAAGGCGGCGGCCAGCGCAAAAAGAAAGATAAAGACGGCGACAAGGACGCAGACGACAAGCCAACGACCATCGAAGCCAAAGCCGAAAGCAGCAACCGCAAAGAGGCCAAGAACGGCAAGGGCACCGAGACCAAGATGCTACCAGCCAGAGTTGCGGCATCCGGCAACAACAAAAACGCCAAACCCAGCACACCCGTCTCTGTTAAGAGCGGTACAGGCGGCAACAAGAGCAGCAAAAAACGCAAGAAGTCCCGCCGCTAGCAAACGCACGGGTTGAATGTATACGCGCTACAATCTAATATTAAGGTGTTTTAAGCGGATTGTGCGTGGGTGCATTCCGCTTCTTGCGTGATAAGCAGAGGTACATAGATTATGGATTCCATTGAAAAGACGGGCGCAACCGTCGAAGCCGCGATACAGGCTGGGTTAGCAGAACTCGGCGTCGAACCGTATCAGGTGATGGTCGAGGTGATTGAAGAGCCAGACCAGGGTATTATGGGTCATGGGGCACGGCCTGCGCGTGTGCGCTTGGTGCTGATGAATGGCCCGATGGCGACACGGGTAGCAGAGCCAGCCTACGCGGATGATGACGACAGCACGGCAGACGCTACGGATGCACGGCAGACGCGGCAGGATACGCCACATGGCCGCTACAACGACAGCGGTGCAGATGACTATGACATTGGCCAGGGCAGTGATGACAGGGGCTATGATGAAAATGACGACGAAATCGGCTCTGTGCCGCCGCCAGGTGAAGTGCCCGATGAAGAAGCGGACGAACTGGCGCTGGTCAGTCGTGGCGTGCTGAACGAATTGCTGACGCGGATGCAGGTCGAGGGCCACATCACAATCCACCGTGCAGAGAACAACGGCGCAGGCCGGGGCAAGGGCAGCAAGCACGACGATGAGGCGCATTGGGTGCTGAATATCAGCGGCAAGCGCATCAACCGTCTGATTGGCCGCCGAGGTGAAACGCTCTCATCGTTGCAGTACATCGTGCGCCTGATCGTCAGCCGCCGGATGCAGACCCGCGCTAACGTCATCGTAGACGCCGCACAATACAAATCACGACGCTCGGATCGTCTGGAGCAGCTAGCACGCCGCATGGCCAATCAAGCCATCCAGCAGGGCCGCACCGTGACGCTAGAGCCGATGCCCGCGCATGAGCGCCGCATCGTTCACATGACGCTGCGCGAGCGCAAGGACATCATCACCAAAAGCGTCGGTGATGGCGACGAACGCAAAGTCACGATCACGCCAGCAGAGTAAGCCACCATGTCTGATACTGCAATCGACTATCTCTTAATCGGCCACATCACCGCCGACTTGCTGGCTACGGGCCGCAGGCTCGGCGGCACCGTGTCCTATGCGGCACCTGTCGCACAGGCTTTCGGGCGGCGCGTCGCTATTCTGACGAGTGCTGCCGCCTGTGAGCCGCTGCTCACCCAGCTAATGCCCTATGCTGAGATTACGTTGCGCGTCGCAGAAGAAACGACGACCTTTGAAAACATCTACGATGCGCAGGGCAACCGCACGCAGTACGTGCACGAGTTCGCCGCACCGCTGGTTTACAGCGCGATACCGCTGGGCTGGCTGGGTGCGCCGTTGGTGCACTTTGCGCCGCTGGTGGATGAAGTTGATTTGTCGATGGCGCGGCATTTTCGCGGGTCCACCGTCATGCTGACGCTACAGGGCTTGCTGCGCCAATGGGATGCGTCGGGCCGTGTGCGCTTTAAGCGCTGGTGGGATGAGGACGTGTTACGTGCGGTGGATGTGGTCGTTTTTAGCAAGCCGGACATCATCGAAGCACCCGAAATCGAAGCCGAATTTGCGCAGGTCGTCAAGCACCTGATCGTGACCGACAGCGCCAATGGCGGCACCTATTACCACAACGGGACGCCCACCACCTACAGCGCCACCCCCGTAGACGAAATCGACCCGACAGGCGCGGGGGATGTCTTTGCAGCGTCGCTGCTGGCCAGCTTACCGCATCAGCGTAAGGGCGGTATCAGGGCGGCGATCCACACAGCGGCTTACATGGCGGCGATGTCCGTCACGCGGGGCGGCACCGCCACCACACAGGCCATCACGCCTGACGAAGTGCAACAGGCGTTGCAGGCTGGGTCAACACCGTGAGCATATTTGTTATTTGTAGGCTGCTTCCAAATGAGTGTGTTCAAACAAAAGGCAGAACCCGATGGTAGATCGTATCTTATACAACGGCGCGATCACGACACTGTATGCACGCCAACCCTTTGCAGAGGCCATCGCCATCCGTGACAACCGCGTGTGGGCGCTTGGCTCCAGTGAGCGCATGATGCGCCTGGCGAATGCCGAGACGCAGATGGACAACCTGGATGGTAACGCCGTCATCCCTGGTCTGACGGATGCCCACATCCACCTAGAATTGCTTGCACGCAATTTGCAGGCAATCAACCTGTACGAAGTGCCAAGCAAGGCCGAAGCGCTGCGGCGCATCAAGGTGCAGGCCAACGAAACCCCTGCCGATACGTGGCTTACCGGGCAGGGCTGGACGCAGGAATTATGGCCAGAGGTCGATTATGCCTTCCCATCGGCTGCGGATTTAGACCCCATCACAGGCGATAGACCCGCTTATTTTGCATCCAAGAGCATCCATGCAGGCTGGGCCAACAGCGCGGCTTTGCGTGCCGCAGGCATCACCGCCGCTACAGACGACCCAGCCGGCGGCCAGATCGTCCGCGATGCGTCCGGCCAGCCGACCGGTATGCTGCTGGAAGAAGCGATGTATCTGGTCCTGAAAGCTATCCCCGCGCCCACACCCGACGAATTGGCCGATGACATAGCTTACGCGCAGGATTTAGCGCTCTCTACCGGGCTGACGGGCCTTCACGACTTCGACAATCCATCCTGTATGCGGGCGCTGCAAATCCTGCGTGAGCGCGGCGAGCTAAGTTTGCGTGTGCACAAGCAGATTAATCGCTCATGGCTGGACCACGCGCTAGCACTCGGCATCCGTAGTGGCTTCGGGGATGATTGGTTGCGTTTTGGCTCGCTGAAGCTATTCGCAGATGGCGCATTGGGGCCGCGCACGGCGCTGATGGTCGAACCTTACGAGCACGAGCCGGATAACTACGGTATCGCCGTCACCGATAAAGAAACCATGCTGGCGCTGGTCAGCAAGGCCAGTGCAGGCGGCTTAGCCTCCACCATCCATGCGATTGGTGACCGCGCTGTGCATGATGTGCTGGATATTTTCGAGACCGTGCGCAAAGAAGAAGCCGCACGCGGCGAGACACCGACACAGCGCCGCCACCGCATCGAGCATGTGCAACTCATCCACCCGGACGACAAACACCGCCTGGCCGAACTGGATATTATCGCGTCTATGCAGCCCATCCATGCCACATCGGATTATGAACGCGCCGATAAATTCTGGGGTGAGCGTGCCCAATGGTCGTACAACACGCGCCTGCAACTCGACCAGGGCGTGCGCGTGGCCTTTGGTTCGGATGCGCCCGTTGAACCCTTTCGCCCATTGGAAGGCATCTATTCAGCAGTGACGCGCCGCCGACCCGATGGTAGCCCCGGCCCGGACGGTTGGTATCCTGAATTGCGCCTGACGATAGACGAAGCGCTGCGCGGCTACACACAGGGGCCAGCGTATGCGGCAGGCATGGAAAACCGCTTGGGGATGCTGGCACCGGGCTATCTGGCGGATCTGGTGGTGCTGGATAAGGATTTGACGACGATTCACCCGGATGAGATCGTCAGCACCAACGTTATTGGTACAATGGTAGACGGTGAGTGGCGCTATGGTGGCGCAGGCTGATCGTAAAAAAAGCAAAACGAATTCATTTAAAGGGTAACAGGCCATGAACCGCGTTTTTGTATCGTATTCGCGCAGGAACGAAGCCTTTGCCGAACGTTTAGCGCGGGATTTATCCGATGCCGGGCTGGACGTGTGGATTGACCTGCGCCAGATACACGGCGGTGAATTCTGGCAGCAAGAGATTTTCCGGGGCCTGCAACGCGCCGACTTTATTATCGTGATCGTCTCGCCGGAGGCGCTGGCTAGCGAATGGGTGGCCCGTGAGGTTGAATTTGGCCGCCAAAATAGCAAGCGCATCTTCCCGATTATGATTGCGGATGTCTTTGGGCAGGTCGAAGACAATGACCGCTGGCGCTGGCTGCTGGACGTGCAATTTCTGGATTTTCGCGGGCAATACGAAACGGCTTTCCCCCGGCTGATGCAGGCGTTGCCGGGTGGTCGGCGCATGGGGGTCTTCGATGAGTTCAACCCGGAGAATGTGCCGAACCCCTTCAAAGGGCTAGAGGCCTTTCAGCAGCGCGATTCGGCCTTCTTCTTTGGCCGCGAGGAACTCACGCGCAAGGCTATCAGTCGGATGCAGCGCACGCGCTTTCTGGCCGTAGTAGGGGCTAGCGGCAGCGGCAAAAGCTCGCTGGTGCGGGCCGGCTTCATCCCACAGGTGCGTGCAGGCAAGCTACCTGGCTCCGAGAATTGGCCGATTGTCATCTTCACCCCCGGCACCAACCCGATAGAAGCGCTGGCGCTGCGCCTGGGTCCACTGCTGCCAGGCGCAGATGACGCCGACCCCACCCTGAGCCTGCAAAAGCGCCTCTTAGACCCGGCTGAGTTCGACGCGGTGTGTCGCTTGGCGCTGCATAACAACCCGGAAAGCGCACAACTGCTGCTGCTGGTCGATCAATTTGAGGAGGTCTTCACGCGCTCTAATGCCAAAGAACGCGCTGCTTTCTTAAATCTGCTACAGGCCGCCGCGACATCAGAGCAGAGCCGCGCACAGATCATTATTACCATGCGTGCGGATTTCTTCGGTGAACTCAGCGCGTACCCCGAACTCGCGACCCTGTTTGAGCAAGACCATCTGCTGATCGTCACGGAGATGACGACAGCCAACCTGTTGCGCGTCATTCAGGGGCCGGTGCAGGCGGTGGGGATGCGCTACGAAAGCGGCTTGGTGGATCGCATCCTGGAGGATGTGAGCAGCGAACCCGGTTCGCTGCCGCTGCTGCAATACGCCCTGCGAGAGCTATTCAAGCGGCGCGCTGGCGACCAACTGACGCTGGCGGCTTACGACGACATTGGCGGGGTGCAGCAAGCGCTCGCACGTCATGCCGAAGCCATCTACACGCAGATGAGCGCACGCGAACAGCAGTTGACGCGCAAGGTGTTGCTGCGGCTGGTCGAGGTCAGCCCATCCGGTGAAGCGACACGGCGACGTGTACGCCGCCCAGAGATACATTTCCGGGATGTGCCCGACGACGAAGTGCAGCAGGTGCTGGGCACGCTCACGGCGCAGGATGCACGTCTGCTGATCGCCAGCCGCACACCCGGCGGACGCCGCACTGCGCCGACTGTCTGGCTGGAAATTAGCCATGAGGCGTTCATCCGCGAGTGGGACCGCTTGCGCTCATGGGTGACCGACAGCGCTGAGGACCTGATTTATGATGCGGAACTGCGCGAAGCCGCCGAAAACTGGCGCGATAGCGGGCAGGATGTCTCGTTCTTGCTGACGGGCCGCCGCCTGGACCGCGCCGAAATCTGGCTGGAAAACGCCGACCCTAGCGACCTGCAACGCCGATTCATCGAAGCCAGCCTGAACGAGCGCAATCGGCGCGAGCGTGCGGAGGCCGAACGCTATCAGCGTGAGCTTGAATTACAGGGCAAGGCCATCCGGCGGGCGCGTTTCCTGATCGTGCTGTCGGTGGCCATGCTGATTTTAGCAGGCATCGGCGTACTGATTTTGACGCAGAACAACCAGCAGCTAGAGCAGACGATCACCGAGCGCAACCGGGCCAATGCCGAGCTTGAACAGCGCGAAGAAGAAGCCCGTAGTCTGGCGGTTGCGGCGCTGGCCAGCGATAACGAAGGCGACCTGGCGCTATCGCTGGCGGTGGCCGCCGCCCGGCTCGAAGCTGCACCCTCTCAGACGCAACGCACCCTCTCAGAGATTGCCTTCGCACCCGGCACGCGCCAGAAGATCGACGTGGATAGCAGCGTCGTGTCGTTGGCCTTCAGCCCGGACGACGCGGGTAGCCTGTTCGCAACAGGGCGCAATGACGGCCTGATTACGCTGCACGCCAGCGCCACAGGTGAGCCGCTGCGCCTGTTTGATGGGCATACGGACGCGGTGCGCTACCTGGCCATTTCGCCCGACCTGCAATACCTGCTATCCGCCACCAACAGCGAGGTTTTCGTCTGGCAACTTGATACAGGTACACGCCTGGATCAACTGCCGCTGGCCAGCAGCAACCAGAGCAGCGACGGTAGCGCCAGTACAGCCCGTGTGACCGGGGTGGCCTTCCTGGCGAACCCGGTGCGGGCCGTTGTCTCCGGTGATGATGGCTGGGTTGAAGTCTACGCCGCACGCAGCGATGGCGTATTTGTGTTGGGGTCGGCTTATGCGCCCGTTGAGGGCATTTTGCAGGATCAGAGCGCCGCGCCGATTACACAGCTTGCTGTGAATATGGGCGAAAACTACGCACAATTTATCGTCTCTGGCACGCAAAACGGGCGCGTGCGCCTGCATGACCCCAATAACCCACAGAGCATCCGCTGGATTGCGACGCCCTACACTGGCGCAGCCGCAGCCGATGCGCGTGCGGTGACGGCGCTGGCCGTTGATGTCACCGGGGAATTTGTGCTGGCTGGCTTTGCGGATGGTCGGCTGGCGCTCTACGATGCGGCAACAGGCAGCGCACAGGCTGACTTGCCGAATTTAGAGCGGGGCGTGGTCGAATTGGCCTTCGTGCCGGGGTCAAATCTGTTCGTGGTCATCGGTGACGATAACGCGCTGCGCCTGTGGGACCGCGAGATTGAACGCCAGATCAACCGCTTTCAGGTGGACGCCAGCCTGACCAGCCTGAGCGCCAGCCCCAACGGTAACACCATCCTGACTAGCGCCGCCGACCGCACACTGCGCCTGTGGGACATTCGCGGCAGCGCAGAGCTTGCCAGCTTCGGCAATCAGCGCCAGATTAACGACGTGGGCATGAGCCACGACGGTGAGCGCGTGGTTTCGGCTAGCACGGATGGCACGCTGTATCTATGGGACGCGCTGACGGGTGAATTGCGGCTCGGCGTGCCTGTGGCGGCGGATACGTGGCTGAATGCGGTGGCCGTAGACCCTACCGGGGCCTATTACGCGACGGGCACAACAGGCGGCATCGTCTACCTGATTAACGCCAGCACACTCAGCGTTGAGCGCGAATTACAGATGCACGATAGCATCATCCTAGACCTGAGTTTTAGCGCGGATGGCACGTTGTTAGCGTCGGCATCGGCGGACCAGACAGCGAAGCTGTGGCAATTGCCGCTTACAGCAACCAATCCGGCACCCGTGCAGACCTTCAGCGGGCATGAGGGCAGCGTGTTCGCAGTGGATATTAGCCCGGATAAGCAGCAGGTGTTGACCGGATCACAGGATGACACCATGCGCTTATGGAGCGCCTCCGATGGCGAGACACAGCGCATTTTCAGCGGCCACAGCGGGGATATACGGTCCGTGACCTTCAGCGATGACATGCGTTTCGCTGCTTCTGGCGCGACTGATACGACTGTTCGCATTTGGAACCTGGATAGCCAGCGGGCGGTGCTGCCCCTGACCGGGCACAGCAACAACGTGCGACACGTGGCCTTCGTGCCCGGTGGCAGCGCACTGATTAGTGGCTCCGACGATGGGACGGTGCGCCTGTGGGATACGGCCTCCGGCTTTGAGTTACGGCGCTATAGCATCCAGAACGACGAAGGCAACGTCGTCGCGGTCCGCAGCATGGCAACCGGGGCCGATGGCAATTTAGCTGTGACGGGCATGAGTGACCGCACCATGCGCCTGTGGCAATTCATCCCGGATCGTGAGGATTTACTGGACTGGACGCTGAATAACCGCTTCGTGCGCGAACTGGATTGCAACGAGCGCCTTTTCTATAACGTGGACGCCCGCACCGATTCGTCTGCACTCAACCAACTATATGAGATCGTGCAAGCCAACGCCATCCTGCGTAGCGACCCGCTGGATTCCTCAGAGAGCCTGACAGACGTTGAGGCGGGTACGCTGGTTCGCCGCCTGGATAGCATGACACTGACGGATGCAGCCTCAAATTCGGATTGGGTGCAGGTGTGTACGCTGGATGGCCTACAGGGCTGGATTGATGCGCAACGCCTGAACACGGATGCCAGCTAATTCCATGAGGCATTCATTATGCACGGCACTGTGTTTGAGGCGTTACCCTATCGCGGCCAAACATTGTCACGGCGCTTGCGTTATTTTGGCTTGCGGCGTTACTGCCCGGTATGTGCTTCTTGGTCCTCTGGTTTTGCGCCGTTTGGCTTTCCAGTGCGGCAGAATGCGCGTTGCAAAATCTGTGGGGCGCTAGAACGCCATCGGATGCTGTGGCATTACCTGCGGCGTGTCGCTGGGCTGAAACAAGGCGGGCAAAAGCGGTTGCTGCATTTCGCGCCTGTGCCCGTCTTACGGGATAAATTTGAGGCCCTGCCGACTGTCACTTATCTGACCGCAGACCGCTACGACCCCCACGTTAACGCTCGGCTAGACATCACGCGCCTGCCGATTGCTGATAACAGCGTGGATATTGTCATCTGTTCACATGTGCTGGAACACATCCCGGATGACCGCTGTGCGATGTCGGAGATTGGCCGCATCCTGACAGCAGACGGCCAAGCGCTGTTCATGGTGCCGTTTACGCGCTCGTTGACCTTAGAAGCGCTTGATGCCGACCCGCAAGAGCGTGAGCGCCTCTTCAACAACCCCTACCATGTACGCGATTACGGTTGGGATTTGCTGTTGCGGCTAGCAGAAAGCGGCTTTGAGGTGGCTGTCGTGCATCCGTATGATGTGCTGACGCCATTGCAGGTTGCGCTATTCGCACCGTTGAAGACAGATTACATTTTCGTCGGCAGAAAGCAGTCAGCCTGATAAAGAAGTGAAGACAAACCCAGCCAACCCGTAGGGGTGCAATGCATTGCATCCAGGGCGCAGCACGCTGCGACCCCACACGAGACTATGAATTCGTTTTCGTTTTTCCAATCAGTATCGTGAACAGCCATGCAATCAGGAGGTCGATAGGGTGATGACTTTGGCTCTGTGTGTCATCAGGTCTTGGGCCACGTCCCGGTGTGTTGTCGTGATGACCAGAGCACACCCAGCATAACCAGGCGTCAGCAGGGCAGCATAGCGGCTGTTGGGCACGTTTTCCAGCAAGAATAGCAGGCGCTTATCCCGTTGCCCGTTGTGGAATTGCCATGTGAGATGCTCTAGCTTGCTGGTGCTGCGTAGGATGCTGACACGCATGGCATCCAGCCACAAACGCAGCACATGTTCAAGGTCGGCGTCGGTATCCAGACGACCCCACAAAATCCCATCGGTGAATTGTTGCTGTATATCGGTGTCATGGGCAAGCGCTGCAATCATCGCAGAGGCGGCCCGATTCTCTTCATCCAGTAACACAGCCTGAGTCGTCTTATGGTGGTTGGTGTTGCTCACAGCGCCCTTAAGCGCGTTATACTGCTGTTGGTTGACCTGCACAGGCGTGCGTGGCATGGGGCGTGGCAACAAAGAGCGTATCGCCTCTGTATCGCTTTGTTCCTCTGCCAGTGGCAGGTAATTCCCCTGGCGGATTTGCTCGTAAAGCTGCCGGATGCGGCTATCGGGTGCTCTGCCATGTTCACGGGCCATCAACCGCACGAGCAGGTGATATTGCTCTAGTGCGAGCTGCGCCTGACCAGAGATGACATACAGGTGCATGGTCAGGTAGTGCGCTTCGTCGTTGAAGGGGTCCATATCCAGCCAGCGTTTCGCCATCTTCAGGCCGGAATCAGTGCGCTCTTGCTGTGCATAGTAGCGCGTCAGCGCGGCGATGACCCGCGTCGCCTGATACTGAAATTCAATGCGGCGTAATTGTTGCCAGTCGTCCCATTCTGCGCTGCCTGTAACGTTGAAATCCGCCAAGAAGTCATCCGTGTAGAGGCCCTCTGCCGCTTGTAGGCGGGCTGCCTCATCCAGCGTCAGCGTGGCTTTTTCGTAATCAATACTGCGCGTGTAGCCCATGAAGGCCTGGACATCGCTTTTGAAATCTGGCCCCAGCGCGATGGTCTCGCGGCTGGTTTCCAGTGCTTTTGCGATGGGCGTGGCGCGTAAGGCACGCATGGCCTGCCGTAAGCTGGTACGTGCGACATCGCCCCTTGAATCGGGCCAGAGCAACGTCGCCAATCGTTCGCGGCTATGTGCTCGGCCTGTAGTTGCGAGGTAGGCGAGCATGGCAACGGCCTTTTTTACGCTGAGGTCAATTTCATCACCATCGTAAACGATGCGGGGCTTGCCGAACAAAATCAGGTCAATTGTCATGATGAACTCTTGGTCAGTTACAGTGTAATTTGCAGTTTAACGCAACTGGGCAAACAAATGCAGCACACAGCTAAAAGAATTGTAAGCCCGTACCGTAAAATTTAACGCAAGAATACAGCATTTCAGCGTAAAAAATGGCCCCATCGCGACGATTTAGTCCATATACGCCCCTATAGATTTGCAGGCCTGGCATTCCGATAAGGAAGATAGGCTTGCAGCCATTCGTCGTCGTGCTCTTTGATGAAGCCTTCGATGCGCTTCACGAGGTCACGGTGGCCGATGTAGAGCGGTACGCGCTGGTGCAGGTCGTGCGGTTCGATGTCGAGGATGTCGCCAACGCCATCACTGGCATAGCCACCCGCCTGCTGCGCGATAAACGCCAGAGATTGCGCCTCATACATCAGGCGGATTTTACCTGCATGGCTGTTTTTGTCCTTGTGCAGGTCGACCAGGTTACCGGGATACATATACACGCCACCCTTCAGCAAATCGCGGTGAAAATCGCCAACGAGCGTGCCCGTGTAGCGCAGCGAGAGGTCTAAGTTATCGTCCGGGTTATCCCCCTGGAGCCATGATATCGCTTGCCGGACGCCCGGCGTCCATTTATTGATCTTGCCGTAATTGATGCTGTAGTATTCGGGCGGGTCCGGCATTGTCAGGTTTTCATGCGTCAGCAAGAATTCACCAATTGTCGGGTCCAGCGTGAAGCCATGCACGCCGACGCCTGTCGTATACACCATCATGGTGCTGCTACCATAGGCGATATACCCCGCAGCGATGAGACGATGGCCATTTTGCAGCAAATCGCGCAGACTACCCTGGTCGCCGTGCGTGTATTTGCGGTGAATTGAAAAGATCGTCCCAACGGAAACGTTCACATCAATGTTAGATGAGCCATCCAGCGGATCAAACAGCAGCACATAGTTGCCGGTGCCGTATTCCGTTGGGATTTTCAGCACTTCCTCATGTTCTTCGCTGGCCATCGCACACAGGCGTTCCGTCTTGTTGTTGATCTTGTAGATGATGTCGTCGGCCAGCAGGTCCAGGCGTGCTTGTTGCTCGCCGTGTACGTTCTGTGTGTCGGATTTACCCAGTAGCCCGTTGAGGCTGGCCATCATTGTCTCGCGGGCGACGATTTTGCCCGCCATAGCCATATCCTGCAACATGCGCGTAAAGGTGCCTGTTGCTCTTGGATAATTGCGTTGCTGCTCTTGAATGAAGCGTTCGATGGTCATTAAGTTTTCGTAATCGGGTGCGTAGCGTCGAAAAGTCATAGGATTATTTTTAGCCTCGTGAATTTTTCCTCTATGATAAATAGCTTCAGCGCACATTGCCACTGTCGGCTACAATGGTCGTGTATCGAATTTGGTTGAAACGTATTGTTGAGTCTCGGACGCACCGAGGCGCGTCCCTACAAAGCATTAGCCCCTTACACAGGATTCTATGAATTCGTTTTGACCTCTGCATTAAGCGCATAGACAAGGTGCCATTCCGATGGATTTCACCCCGACTCATACAGGCCTGTTTTTCGGCCAGAAGCAACTTGGAGAAGCCCGCGAGATGCGCGAGAGTTCGGCGCGGCAGGCAGCATGGGCACTGCTGGTAAAGCGCGACGCCGATCAGCCGCTTTTGTGGCGTATCATGCGCCTAGCCTATCGTTTTCGCTTGTTGGATGACGCGCAAAGTGGCGCACAGGCGCTTGAATTATTGCAGCAAGCCCCACATATAAATGATGATGCAGGAGACGCTTTAGCTGCTTTGCGAGATGGCATCGCACAGGGGCAATTGCTGGATATGCTCTCAGCGCAGCCTGATTTTGCTGCGTCGGCTGATAATCAGCGCACACGCTATCGACAGCAGGCAGACGCGGCATTGCAGGCTGTAACGACGGAGACAGAGACGGATGTCGTGCTGGCGTGCTGGTGCATTGCATTGCAGGTGGCGGCGGGGGCGGTCCTGGATGATGCAGCGCTATTTGAAGCAGGCGTCAAGGCGTTTCGACAACGCATCGACAGCGACATCCACCCGGAAGGCTACGTTAAATCCGCCGTTGAAAACCAAGAGCAAGACACGCTTTATCGTCAGGTGATGTCAGTGGCGGGGCTGGTATTGGCGGCAGAAGCCGCGCACCACGCCGGAGCCGACCTGTGGACCTATGAGAATCGCGGTGTAGGGGTATCAACAGCGGTGGCTTACGCCGTTTATTATTACTTCTTCCCGGATAAATGGCGCTGGCAGCAGGGCATCACAACCGACGATACACACGCGCTGTTTGAGCAGTACGGCGCATTCATCGAGATTGCCAGCTATCGCAAGCCTGCCAGGGGCGTTGAATACCTGCTGGAGGAGCAACGCCCATTTATGGATGTGCATGGCGGCGGCTTCACGACGCTGACGCATGGCCCAGAAGCGCAACGCAAGCGCGGGTTGCGTTTGTTCAAGCGCTGATGCAGGCTAACGCATGGTGATGTGGCTGCCGTCGCTGTGTTTATCCACGACGATATGCACCGGGAACGAATCGCGCAGTTCGTCAATGTGCGTAATCACTAGGATCATATCAAAGTCGTCCTGGATAGCGGTGATCGCTTCAACCAGCTTGTTACGTCCGTCGTCGTCCTGCGTGCCGAAGCCCTCATCCACGAACAGCGTGCGCAGATGCGCCCCGGCGCGTCGTGCCAGCATCTTAGACAGGGCAACGCGGATAGCAAAGTTAATACGGAAGGATTCACCGCCGCTGTACATCTCGTAATTGCGCGTGCCCAGTTCGTCGGCAATTTCGATGTCCAGCGTTTCGGCACGCCCCCCTGTGACCTTCTCGCGTTGCGTGGCCAGGCGTAGATGCATCCGGCCATCGGTCATGCGTGCCAGTAGCTGATTTGCTGCTATCTCTAATTCTGGGATGGCCGTCTCGATAATCATAGCGGGCACGCCGTTCTTGCCGAAAGCATAAACCAGCGACTCGTATTTGCTCTGTTCGGCTTTGGCGTCGGCGCGGCGCTGTTCATTGGCGGCTTTGCGCTGGCGCTGCGTCTCGATGGCGTTGAGTTTCTGTTTAACCGTCGTCAGCTTGTCACGGGCGGTGCTCTCACGGGTGCGCAACGCCTTGACTTCTTCATCGCGCCTGTGAAATTCTGCCACGAGTGCCGTCAACGCTTCGATTCGCCCTTGTAGCGTGTTCAGTTCGTCGCTTGCCTGCTCGATGATCTGTGTCAGGCGATCGTGGCGCGTCTTTGCCGCTTGCAGCGCATCGCGTTCTGATGGCAGCGCGTTTTGTGCGATCTGAAGTTGCACATGCTGCGATTCATAGCCCTGGTAACTGCTGAGTTGGCTGCGGACATCGGCGTGTTCGTCGCTGTCGTAGCCAAGCGCCTCACGTTGGCCCCGGACTTCTGCCAGTTGTGTGCGCAATTCGTGGGCATAATCGGCATTGTCCAGCGCTTGCGTCACCGCGTCGAGTTGCGCTTGCACGGTTTGTAGGCGGCTTTCGGCGTCGCGTGCGTCGTCCAATTGCCTGCGCAGACCACCGGCCTTGCTTTGCAGCGCGGGTAGCCGCTTCAGGTCGTCGGCCATCTGCTCGGTTTTGGCCTGATGCTGTATGATTTCGCGTTGAATGTCGTTGGTGCGTGCCAGGGTCGAACGGTAATCGTCGCGCTTGCTGTCGCGTTCGGCTGCGATTTCGGCAAGTAACGTCTGATGGTGATTGGCATCCAGCGCTTGGCCACATAACGGGCACGTCGCATCCTCGACCTGTTCCAGCCGTTCCAGGCGTTCGTTAAGTGTCTGCCCCTCGGCTTTCAGGATTTTCTGACGGGCGCTGATCTCAGCGCTTTCTTCTTTCAGGCGCGTGATGTCGTCGTAGAGCGCTGTGCGTTCTTCATCCAGGGTCTGTAGCCGCGTGATCTCGGCCTGAATGTCGTCATAGGCTTGTGAGTCGGCATTTCCCAGGGCGCGTTGTAGCTCTGTGATCGTGGATTGATAGCCGTGCTGCTCACGTTGTAGCTCGTTGCGTGCGGTTTCGATCTGTGCTTTAAGCTGGCTGAGTTCGCGGTCGATGTCGCTGAGTTTGCGCAGCTTTTCTCCCAGGGACGAGTCACGGTCACGGGCGCTTTGTAGCGCCTTGTAACCCGCCTCGATTTGCTCGGCTTGCTCGGATACCGTTTCATATTGCTGGATTTTCTGCTGCCGCGTCTGGATTTCCTGCTGCACCGTATCTAAATCGCTGCGATGGCCTTTGAGTTGGTGCTCTGTGCTGGCCTGGCGCTCACGGGCATGTTTTAAACCAGGCTCGGCGTGCTCGACCTCTTTGCGGCGTGCTTCGGCGGCTTCCAGCGCTTGCAAGGTTTCTTTGTGGGCGGCTTCGGCGTTGGCTTTTTCGCGCTTGTACTGTGGTTCCTGCGCGATTTCGTCCTCTGCGGCCTTGATCGCGCCATTTAAATTTTCGATTTGGTCACGCAGCTTGCTCACGCGCTCCTTTGCACGCTCTTCGTAATCACGCCAGCGTGCCAGCCCCAGAATATCGCCTAGAATGCGTTTGCGGTCTGCTGGATTCTTGGTCGTAAACGCATCTGCTTTACCTTGCTGCAAAAAGGCCGAATGCACGAACGTTTCGTAATCCAGGCGCAGAATCTCGTTGATTTTGTGCTGTGTGTTGCGCGTGGATGCAGTGGTCAGGTTGGTGCGCGTCTGGTCGTCGCCTTTGGCGTGCAGCGTCAGGATGGGGCGGCCACTTTTGCCGCCTTGCCGCTGTCGAAAGACCTCATAGGATACGCCCTCCTGCTCAAATTCCAGCAGCACGCTCATTTCTTTTTGCCCCTGGTGGATGAGGTCATCGTCGCGGCGTGCGCGTGCCTTGCCCCACAAGGCCCATGTGATTGCATCCAGCAAGGAAGATTTGCCCGCACCGTTAGCACCCGTCAGGCAGGCCAGATGCACGCCATCAAAGTACACCGGGTCCGGTGAGCGATACGGTAAAAAGTTATGAATTTCCAGCCGATTTGGTATCATCAGGTTTATTGTCTGTGGACGGTTAGAACAAGCGTTAGTCTAATCAGCAGAGTGCGCCATGTCTAGCGCTAGCTTCAGGTTGATGCCGCCAAATTGTGATACAGTTAGACGAAAACAAGCGCAACACAAGACACAAAACACAAAACACAAGAAGGACAACATGCCAGCCAGCGACGATCAGGCCGACACAACAGGGCGCACTGCCGACCTACAGCAAGAGGCAGACACGCAGGCGCAAAAATCAGAGCAGCTATTTGAAGACGATCCGGTTTTAGGGCGTTTTCTGGCGTATTATCCCAGCAATCGCGTGATGTTATTGCTGCGGGCAGGGGCGGCTTACATCATCCCGGTGCTGCTGTTGCAAGTGCTGTTTGCGAACCTGGACGATGCGACGGCATCCGCGCTGTTGATCGGCTCGTTTACGCTGCTGGCATTGGGCGTTGGTTGGTACATCACGCACCTGTGGAACCGCGAGATCGTGCTATATGAACACGGCTTTACGTATCGTGAAGGGTCGCGTGCGGTGCCGTTTTTGTTTCAGCAGATTGTGCGTGTGCATCTGCGGGCCGAGCGTATCCGTTTGTTTGGCGCGTGGCAGCGCGACGTTTACGAGTATCTGCTGACCAGCGACGAAGATGAGCAACTCAAACTCAATAACATCTATAAAAATATATCAGAGCTTGGGCTGCGGCTGGAACGGGCGATTACACGCGCACGCAAACCCATCGTACAGGCACAGATGCAGCGCGGCGAACAGGCCGTCTTTAGCGCGGATTTCATCCTATCTGCTGAGGGCATCCGTTATGAAGAACGTTTTTTGCCCTGGGCAGCGTTCGTCGATTACACGCTGGAAGCAGGCTACATTGATGTGCTGACACAGAGCAAAGATAACGGGCCAAAAGACCCCGACGAGCGCGACGTTTGGGCGCATGTACCGCTGAAAACGCTGGATAATGAGATGCTGCTGGTTGAGCTACTCAAAGAACGACGTAACATAAGAGTAAAAACAGCACAGTATAAGCAATGATCTACGAAATTCACCTTTACGTCCCCAAAGCAAAACGACTGACGCCGACTATGCTGGATTGGCTTTTTGAGAATGGCCAACAAACGGATCTGCCGGAGCAGCATTGGCCGGTGCATCGGCTGCGACCGCGTGCGCTGGCGCGTCATCTGATGCGGCTTGATCCTGGTTTAATTCCGGTGCAGGGGCCGGATCAAGACATCGAGTTGCATTATCCCGATGAACACATGGGCATTATCCTGTATTTGCACCAGCGCGGCGTGATTATCTTCTTCCCCTATATGGCGTATGGCGTGTACTCGCGTGTCGTGCTCGGCATCTGCTATACGTACATCCGCTTTTTGTATGACAAGGCTGCCTTCTGGAGCTTTGACCCACAACTCAACGTTATTTCCTATGCAGACGATTACCAATCCATCGAAGAAACGGCGCTGCTAATGGATCAGATGATGCCGAAGCTACTCGAAGACAGTTAGCTTGTAAGTATCATAATTAGAGATAACTAAGTCAAGCTTTACACACAGACACCGACAGCATATACTGGTTTTAAGTTCACAACTTTTAAAAACAACTGAAAGTTGTGTTGTGTGAGCGGTGAGCAGACAAGCTGACAACCTCGGTGTGCAGAGTGTGTATTGGTAGTATCCCGTTGGCTTAAGTCGCTCATTGTTAACCCAGATGATTGATAATCCCCCTATCTATCACTGGTACCCGGACGCATGTCTCCCTCCTTGATAGTTACGCCGAATCCTCGCGGGTTCGGCGTAGCGTTTTCCAGGGGTAGCCCTTCCCGACAAGCCCTCTTGCATCATACGTCCGATTTCTTCACGCACATTCAACAACCGATTACAAGATGCTTTTTGCAGACTTAGGCCATGTTTACAGGTTTTGTGCCAAACCTTAAGTTGTAATCACGCATTGCTTGTTGTTCAATGACAAATAACAACATGTTTTTCTTGGAGCTTTTTCACAATGACACGGCAGTATCCCCCCGAACTGTATCTTGGTCAGAAAGTGCTTGTTCGTCCGAACCCGACAGCGTTCCCCATAGAAGCCCTGGTTACTTATATCGACACAGTGCGCGGCCTCGTCCATGTGCGTCTGCGCGGCTATCAACAGAAGTTCGCCGCGAAACCTCATGCAATCTCCACCCTGCAAGGCCAATTCTTGCATTATCAAAATAAACGCTTCTTTTTTGCAAAAGACCCCTACTTTGCCTGATATTTTTCCTGAATGACCCAGCAAAAGTATATCTTTCCTACGATACGCCACAGGTTCAGAGTACACTGTGGCGTATTATTCGCTCAGATACACCTAAAAGCCTCGCATGGATGCCATCACGCTCAGCCTAGCGGCGTATCATATCGGCCTCGTTGGGTATCTCATCTGCAAGCAGGCGCACCGTGATGATTGGTGGCCCCTGCGTTTGCTTGATGTCTTTGCGCCATTACATTTTCTGCCATTGCTGCTGACGCTGCCGCTGACGGCGTTGCATGGCAGGCCAACTGACCTGATATTGCCGGCTCTGCTTATCTGGTGGGCAGTGTGTCGCTATCTGCTGCCTGTGTTGGCTACAAAGCGCCATGTACTGCCAGCAGCAGAGCCAGATGTGCGCGTGCTGACGTTTAATATCCTGCGTCTTAATCCGCATGTACCAAGTCTGGTAAGGTTTTTGCAGCAGGTAGACGCGGACGTGATTGTTTTGCAAGAGGTGGTATCACCTGTTGCGCGAGCGTATCTATCGCAGACCTTAGCGGATGCCTACCCGTATATGGCTGCTGCACGGCAAGACCAGATGATACTATCGCGACACGCAATTATCGCACAAGAGACGCTCACACTGGACGCCTCAGAGGGCGAGGCGCGTGCATATGCTCTAATGCGGCAGCAAGTGCTGCGGGTCAGCGTCCGCGTGGGGGCACATGTGCTGGCCGTGTATGCAGTCCATCTACCTACACCCATCCACCCCAATATCATGCGCCTGTATCTGAACCATCATCCGATCTTCAGCCAAACGATCCCGCGCTTTGTGCTGGGGTATGATGAGCGTGTGCGCAACGCGCAGCTACGTGGCCTGATGGCTGTGTTGGGTCATGAGCGACAGCCCTTTCTGGTGGTCGGGGATTTCAATACCAGCCCGTATTCACCTATCTACCGTGAATTATCGCAGATGATGCACGATGCCTTTGCACAAGCAGGTTGCGGTTTCGGCATGACGTGGCCCAATAGCCTTTACATGCCGCCCTTGCTTCGTCTCGATTACATCTGGCATTCTGCTGATTTGCACACGCTGACGGCGGATGTGTTGCCCTTTGTGTATTCGGGTTCCGATCATTTGCCATTAGTGGCTAGCTTGCGATTTAAAGATGGTGCATCTCAGGATGGCGGGCAGGCAGCAGCACCCCATGACAGCCTGTAAACGGCCATGCTTGGTCCACCGACGCGCTGAGAGGTCTCGCCATCGCTGACATACAATGGGCATAGTCGCGGGTCGTCGGGGTCATCACCGGGGATTTGATCGGGGAAGGCCATCAGGTAGCGTGCATCGCGTGCCTGCATCAGCCGCCACAGAGCATCTGCATTTGCGACAATCGGGATGACCTGTGGTGACACCAGCCCGGCAATATCCAGCATCTCACGTGGCGCGAAGTAGCCCACTGCGCCGATGTCGTGTATGGCCAGCAGGTCGTCGGGGGGCAGGTTGTCGCGTATCCACAGCGCTGTCTCGACCATCTCTTGATTGATGATCTGCACATCCACGCGGTAAATCGTCGGCCCTGTGACCAGCGCAAACACCAGCATGGTTATAGCGGCGGCCAGCGCCAGCGCCCGTGTCAACACACGGCGCAGCATAAAGCGGCGTCCCCAGCGCAACAGATGCAGCGTGCCCAGCGTGCCGACTACGATCAAGGCGGGTAAAGCCGGAAGCACGTAGCGCCCATGCTGATAGGCCGCAGGCAGGCGTGCTGCATACAGGGCGATCAGCGCCAGCCCCCACAACAACGGCAGCAGATACAGCCAGCGCAGACGATTTTGCTTGTGCTGTAACGCCACAAACACAAAGTACAGCGCACCCGGCAGCAGCAAGATTTGCCCACCCGCCAGCAACGGTTGCAGCATCCACAGCAAGCGCTGCCAATAGGGTGCCGCCAGCAAAACCGCGTGTTGCTGAAATTTTGCATCGGCGGTATCGGGCAATAAGCCGCCCGTCAGTTGTAGATTCAGCAGCAAGTAGGGTGTCAGCAGCAATGCGAAGGTCAGCGCAGATGCCACGCCCCACAAGATCAGGCCGCGCCAGCCCTGCGGATGCAACAGCAGCAACAGCAGCGCAACGATAGCACCCAATAGCACACCCTCTGGTCGCGCTAACGTCGCCAACGCCGTAAATCCACCGAACAGCCCACCACGCAGCAGCACAGCCTGCGGTTTTTCGCTGGCGTTGACCTCTCGCCATGCCAGATGCAGCAAAAGCAGCGTCAGCGTAGCAAAGAGCATCGTTTCCATGCCAGAGGCCGCCGCCCAGATGTGATGCCACGCCAGCACGACCGCCAGACCCGCTATCAGTGGCGCATGGCGCAGGTCCGGTGTGAATTGTGTGGCCATGCGTGCTGCGATGCCGCCTGCCAGACCTAATGCCAGCACACCAAGCGCGTGCGTCCACAGCGCATACGGAATTTGCAAGCGATAGCCCAACGACAGCAGCAGCGTGTACAGGGGTGAGGTGGATGCAGCAGTCGGTTGGCCGGGGATGAACGACCATTCGCCAGATTGCGCCAGATTGCGTGCAAAGGTCTGATGAATCCAGCTATCATCCAGCGCGAAGCCGCCACCCGATGACGCCACATACAGCGCCACCAGCACAGCAGCCAGCAACATCAGGCTTGCATCACGCAACACGCTATCTCTGGATGGCATACAGGCGTGCATCCCTTCGGTTGAGTTCGGGTATCGGCGTTAGAAAATCCGGTGGATTATCGAAGTCAAAGATCAACGGCGGTGGCATGGCAGCGCCGAAGCGCGTGAACTCTATCAACAGATAGTCTATGCCATACGTGCGTGCAATCACGGGGATGACATCCGGTGTTTCGTTCGGCAGTGTGACGCCGCCCCTGTCGGTATAGTAATAGAGGATGCCAGGGTCGTTAATCATCACACGGGCATCAGCAGGCAACACGCGCTCCAATGCCGGGTACAGGGGCGGCAAACCAGTAAGTTGACGGCGCGGCAACGAAATTTGCAGGCTAATCAGGATGATGGTGCCGAGCATGAACAGCGAGAACAGCGGTCTTGCGATGCCCGGACGCCAACTGCGCCGCCGCTTGGCACGCCACGCAATCAGATCATCCAGGCCCAGCAGGGCCAGCGTCGCCCAGAAGGGCAGCAGCGCCGCGACTGCATGGAACAGGCCGCCGCGTATGCCGGGATACGGAAACAGCAGCACGAAGGCCGCATGAATGCCTGGCGCGAACAACCACACAGGCCGCCAGAAGGCATCAGCACGCCGATTCCACAGGCCAAGCAGCATCAGCGGTGTCATGACGATGATGCCTTCAATCGCCACAAACGTACCGAGTGCTTGTGTCAGCGCCTCCCAACGCGACGCGAACAGCAAGCCCAAGCCATCCGCGAAAAATGTGGTCGGGTTGGCGTCCGGTGGATAGCTGAACAAATCCAGATATGACGTATACCAGATGGCCTGTGTGCCGCCTGTCGGCAGTAACGCACCGATGGCGTCCAGATTACGCAGAAACCAGGGCAGCATCACCAGCCCATAGGCCACCGTGAACAGCACAAATTGCACCCCGGCACGACGCAGGCGACCACGCAAGCCGAACGGCCACAGAATCACCAGCCAGCCGATCACCAGCAGCAGCAAGCCATCCGAGCGCGTGAGATGCCCCAACGCCGTGAACACACCAGCCAGCACCCACAATACAGCATCACGCTGTAGGAATATGGCTTGCCCTGTCCGCTGTACAGCTTTGCTATCATCCTGTGATGCACCCAGCCCCATGCAGGTCAACGCCAGCGACCCCAGCAGCACATAGGGCGCAAACGTGTCGGTTGCACCCCAAAAGCGCATAAAAAAGCCGCCTGTCAGCACGATCAGGCCAGCGACCCAGGCATGACGCCACGTGCCACCCATGCGATAGCCTAGCCAATAGGTCAGCAGCGCAGCACCCCACAAGCAAGCGATCAAACCGAGTTGTGCCGCCGCGTAGCTTTCGCCAAACAGCATCATGCCAAGCGCTGCGATAACCGATGTCAGCGGCATCCAGTACAGGTGCGATGGTGCGGGCAGCGTATCCGGTGCGCCCACGTAAGTCCACAGCACATCATCGACAAAGCCTTCACCGGCTGCGATGCGCGTGGCGGCATTGTAATGATAGAAAGCATCTGTGTTGGGCGGCATCTCGTTGAAGTAGCGCACGATGATCGTTGCTAGCAGCAGGCTGAGGGCCGCAAACACCAGCGCGTTGACTTTCATGGCACAACCCCGTAAATCACAAGCGTCTCGTTCGCGTAGACCTGCGGCAAATCCGGCTGCCATGCGCCCAATGCTCTAGCGTCCACATCGTACCAGATGTAATCCGCGCCGATGTCCTGCAAGAATTCCTGCCGCCATGTGTCGCTTGTCGCCGGGTCATAGAAGCGCCTGAGTTGTGCGCCTTTTTCATGCGAGAAGGCTGTAAACGCCCAATGGCCCATGTAAACACGCCGTCCGATTGCCATGCCCAACCAGCCACCACTATACAGCCCATCCAGATCAAACACGCTCACGATCAGGTCATCCGGCGTGCTGTGCTCGCGTAGCCATGCGTAGGCATCAGCCGTATCAGGCGAAAAGTACACATCGTCGTTGCGCTCAGCATCCAGCGCCGCCAACAGATTAGCACCCCATATGCCGAGATTACCTGCTGCTGCGATTGCGATATACAGCGCCGTCACGCTGAGCTTAAGCGTATTCGCGATGATCTCATGGCGCGATTGTGCCTGCTGTGGGTCACGCTCGAAAATCGGTCGCAGATTAACCAGTTGCAGCCAACCATAGGCCGAGAATAGCGCTAGCGGCGTTTGCAAGCCCAATAGATAGCGGCGCTGTGATGGCAACGGTGCGTATAGCAGAAGCACGGCGATCAGCACCCACAGCGCAGGCAGCAGCCATTTTGCGTCACGCTGACGCCACAGCGCCGGAATTGCGATCAATAGCGGCAGCAGATAGGGCAGATAACCCGTGATGTAATGGCTGATAGGGGGCGATACGGTGGCGGTCTGCTGCAAGAAATCAGCCCACACCGGATCAGCGTTCATGGTCAGGTAGACGTAAACCGTCAGCAGCCCATGCACACCCAACGGCACAGCCAGCCATAGCACCCGCCTGAATTTCATCTTGCGCACCCCATGATACAGCGCCAGCGCCCCCAACAGCCCAAACCAAAACGGCGCAGCATACGGTTGCACACCTGCGGCATAGCCCAGCGCCAGCGTTAGCACGGTGAGCGACGGCCAGCGGCCATCACGCAGCCACGCATCGAAGCTGAGCACAATCGCCACCTGCAAAATCAAGATCAGGGCGAAATGCGGCGTATAGAACGTGCCGAACAGGTTAAAGGCGTCCTGTAGCCAGAATTCAATCGGGCTGACAGTCGTGGTCAGGTCCGGCGCGATGAACAACAGCAGCCAACTCCAGCCACTTGTCAGCGTGGCGAACAGCAGCGCCAACCAGCGTCCGACACGATCCGCGAAGAAGCGCGTCACCAACAGCCACAACGCCAGCACCACGCCCACCGTCAGCAGGCAGCGTGCCACATGATACATCGCGATGAAATCCAACGGCAACAGGTTCGCCACTGCCCCCAGCGCCATGTAGGTCGTGTGTACCAGCGGAATGCCCGTGTGTGCTTCATGCGTGAAGGGCATCGTGTAGGCCCAATCACCCCGCGCACCCTGCCACATGCTCGCCACATACACCTGATAATCCAGCCGCACGCCATCCGGCACGACTGCCGCACCGCTGTATTGCCAGCCCTGCGGTGTGTTCAGGCCATGCAGCGCATAGGGCAACGAGGTCAGCACGGCCAGCAGCAGCGCATAAATCCACACCGAGACTGAGATGGGCATCAGAGCACGGATGCGCTTCATGCCGTTACCTCACGCTGAAAGCGGTCAGACGGGTCATGCCACCACATGCGGCGCGTGGCCCACAGCAGCAGCAGCAATATAAAGGGCGTCGGCAGGTAGATCGTAGGGTGCTCGAATTCACCTTCGACGGTCAGCAGGAAATGTGCCCACTGCCCCACGAACAGCAACAGCAGGATCAGCAGCGCGTACAGGCTACCCAGTCGGCGTTTTGGTTGCGTCAGCCAGCGCAGATAAAACACTAAAGGGATCATGAACACCACGAAATGCGGCGATGCCGTGCGCGGCGCGACCAGATGCGTGATCGTCAGCGTCATGACGATGGTCCACATCAGGCGCTCGTGCTTGTGTTGGATTAGCACACCATACCACGTCCACAGCATGAAGCCATACAGCACAGCCGACAGCAGCAGATTCAGCGCATCGCCAAAGCCACCCGCCACCGTCCATAAGCCTGTTGTCGGGTCAAGCGCCAGCCAGGGATAGTGCGTCAGCACCCACACCGGGCCGCCGATTTGCGTATACGTCGTGTATAGCCCCACCTGTGATAGCCAATCCTGCATCCAGGTGGGCTGTGCGATGAACGAGGCTAGCATCAGCACGCCGAAACTGACGATAAACGCGCCCACAAAGCGCCACTGACGCCGCCGCAAGCCCCACAGCAGCAAGAACGGCACCAGCAAATAGCCCATCTGCGGCTTAATCGTAGAGACCGCTAACGCCACCCCCGCCAGATTTTGCCGCTTACGCGCTAAGCCCCAGATGGCGACTACTTCCAGAAAATAAACAAGGTGCCCCGGTTGACCTAGCAGCAAGCCACGCATGGGAAAATACGACAGCAGCGACCATAAAATCAGCACCGTCAGCAAGAGCGCGTTTGGTCGCCACCTGAAATGATCCAGCAGCAGAAACACCGACGCAATCAGCAGCACCTCAAGTAGTGTCATCCAGATGGCCGACGCCCAGGCATAATCAACCGTCACAAGCGGCGCGAGCAAGAACGCTGTATACATCGGATAGGCAAAAAAACCAGGGTCTTCGGTTGTAATATCCGTCACGGCGCGGCCATAGATCATCTGCTGAATGTTCAGGCTGGCCTCTGCACCATACGGATTCAGCCCTTCCTGCCAGAAGGAGCGTGCTGCCTCCCAGCGTGACAGAAAATCGTTGTGGCCGGGGTAGGGTGCCGTCAGCGTATCGTGCGTAAAGACCGTGACCAGCACGAAAATCAGCAGGCCGATGCCGAGCAGGGTCAGCGTTTGTGAGCGAGTGTTCAGGGTCATAGCCATGTGGGTTAATTGCAAGTCGTCGGGCGCTGCGCCGCCGGATTCACATACTGATAGGCGTGCACATCGTTGAATAATTGTGTGCTATTTTGCTGGAAATGGGCGTTAAGATATGCAAAGGCTTCGTCTAACTCCCTGCGACCTGTGGCGGCATACTGCGCCTGTGCGCGTTCATAGACCACAAGCCACACGCTTTCTAGCGATGTATCGCGCACTGCTTCTGCAACGCACGCATCCGCCACCATGCCGATAACCTGCTGTGTGGATGCTGCTAGCGTGTCCTCCGGCGTGCCGGGTGCATCGGCCAGATAGCGGTTTTGCAGGTATGGCGCGTATACGTCCGCTGGCAAGGCCGAGAGCTTGTTCATGTGCAGCACAACGCTGGTTTCGGGGTTCGCTGTGTTCGCGCTGATGTGGGCCATGAGGTCATGTACGGGCGAATATGGGAAGCTGTTGAGGCGATATTGCGCAACGATGCCCAGGCCAGCGACCATCAGCGTTATGCTGCCAATCAACAGGGCAATCAGGCGCGGTAATTCAGCGCGTGTGAACAGCCAGCCCAACAGCAGATACAAAATCAGCGCCGATGGCAGCAGCGCACGCTCTAAATACACGGGCACGACCTGCGAGAACAGCCACATCAGCGCCACAGGAGCCGCAAATAGCCACCACAGCAGCAGCACGGCATCGCGGTCACTATCGGCTTTGCGGCGCGGCTTGCGCAAGTAGATCAGGGTTTGTAGCAGCAGCAGCACCGCCACGAAAATCGCCCCTGCAAACATGGCCAACGACGCACTTGCATCAACTTCCAGGCCCCCCGCGAGAAAAATGCGCAGCGTGAGCAGCGGTTGTGCGACTGTCGGCGGCGTAATCCAGTATTGCGCGTTGAAGCGGTCTAATTGTGTGGGCAGGGTCAGCAGCCAGGGCGAAAAAATCAGTAACGCCAGTGATGCAGCGGCAGCCATACGCAGCATCAGCCCACGCCGCCGCATGAGCAAGGGCGCTAAGCCCAGCGCCAGCAGATAAAAGGCCGCCAGTTGTTGTGTGTGCATCGCCAGGCCCGCCAACACGCCGAACGCCAGCCACCAGCCCCATGCTTTGCTTGCAGGGGGCGCTTGCAGGGCGCGGATGAAGCAGTATGTCGCCAGTAGCAGCAGCAGGGCCAAGAGGCTATACATGCGTGCTTCCTGGCTGTACTGGATGTGAAAAGGCGCTAGTGTCGTAATCAGTGCCACCGTTAGCCCTGTGCGCTGATTGAACAAATCACGCCCGACGAGATAGGCCACATAGACCGTCAGCACACCTGTAACCACGCTAAAGAGGCGCACTGCGATGGGCGATTGACCAAACAACTGCATCCAGGCATTGAGCGTGACGTAATACAACAGCGGATGCTCAACCGCTTGCTGTGTGCCCGTCATCATCGTGGCCAGGTCGTTGCGTGCAAAGAGCACGCTGAAGGCTTCGTCGTACCATAGGCTGTGGTCACCCAGGCTTATCAGGCGCAACAGCGCAGCCAGCGCCAGTATCAGCAGGATTGCAGAGGGCCAGTAGCGGCGGTTCGTTCGCATGAGTCTAGGTGCTTGGGAAGTAATTACGGTCCACCTGCTGAATGACGTAGGTCTGCTCCGTGTGTACGCCGATGCCGTGTTCGATCAGCAGTTGCACCAGCCCATCACCGTCGATAAGCGCTACATGATAATCAGTCTGTGCGTTGATGGTGGCGCTGGCATCCGCATCAACGCATGAGCTGGTCATCAAAATGCCTTTTTTGTGTCCGGCGTCGGCCATCTGTCGCATGTATTTCTCTATCTCCGTCTGGGTGATATGCTCGCTGCGCGTCCACTGACAAGCCCACAGGAAAACCGTGCCCAGCCCAAGCTGATCCTCATGGATGGTGCCGTAGAGCGTGCGCTTTTGCGTCTGGCTGATGCGCAGCGGCTCCGGTACGCGGTAGCGCATTGCATCCAGCAATTCAGCCAGCACCTTCTGAAAGACATCAAAGCGGGTTGCAGATACAAAATGTTTGAGTTCCTGCGTGACGCTGACCTGATGTTCTTTGTAGGCGTCCTTGATGCGTTCCAACGCGGGTGATTGCTTGGCCTGTGTTTTCTGCTCCGTGTCGGATCGGCGCTTGGTGCGGCGTCCACGCCCTGGTGTATTGGGTGGGGCTGGCACGGTGTTGAATTCCTGGAACTCTTTGAATTGGTTGAGCACATGGCGATCCAGATATTCGGGCTGTGTGCTGAGCATATCCAGGCCGCGTTGTGTGATGCGGAATTTGCCGCGCCCGGTACGCTCCATCAAACGCGCCTTCGTCAGATACGTCTTGGCCCAGTTGATGCGGTCCTTGTATTTGGTTTTGCGCCCGCTCGGTAGCAATTCCGATAGCTGATCTTCCGTGAGTTGCATCATCTCTGCGATGACAACACGCGCCTCATGGATGTCGTGTTCTTCGCCATCTGCTGCCATCTGTAGCATCGGCAACATGTAGGCGTCATAGGTCGGTACACTCATTCGTCTGCGTCCTCAGTTATTACTCTATCGTATAGATTTGCCGTTCGTGCTGCCAGCACATCATCGCTGGCTTCTGACCATTGTCCTAGCAACTGCATTACGCCCTGGTTGGCCTGAATGGTTGCAATGTGCGCCGCATCTTGTCGGATCGCAGCACGTAGGCCCATCACAATTTCCAGTTTCGCGTTTTGTGGCCAACGCTGCACACTGAGGTCTGACCCCAGGAATTTTAGTAGTCGGGGCAGCATCACAGAAGCGTGGGCCTTAGTCAATGCAAAAAGCGCCGATGCCGCACGCCCTGGATGATTTTTCGCCAGTGCCAGCAAATAGTCAACAGCGTCTCCTTGTCGTCTATGATCGAGTGTCAGGCGAAGTAGCTCGCGAGAGAGGTTATCTTCATAAAGCGCGGGGTCTAGTTGATGTGGTTTGTTGTGACGATCCAGCACCAGGGCGACGCGAAAGCAAGCGTACTCCTGGTCATCAACATCGCCCGTTGCCACTTCAGTTAATAGGGTATTCCACGTGTCTAATAGACGGGACATGCACCACCCCCTGGCTCCTTTATACTGGTACTGGATGTATCTTACAAAAATGGAATTAGTAGCGTAATACAGTTAATCTGCGCCGCATTAGAAAACCGTGAGCCATTGATCGTATGCTTTTACGTTTGCTAGTGTCTTTTTGTATCCGGGCTATACTGGCACTGTGAATGATCGTGATGTTGCTTAGCCTTCTTCGTACACGGTTGTGACCAAGTTTTATGACACTGTTGGAGAACATAAGGCTTGACAGCGCAGGTCTTCTTCGTAAGAATACTAAATGGCAGAGCTGGCTCTTGAACACCCTCAGAAAGTGCTAACTAACATGAAAAAATTCAATAACGCTTATCTATCTGCATACAGTCGTGCTGAATTGTCGGCGACGTATTCTATTGTAGCGCGAGACCCGGAAACGCTGGAACTTGGCGTTGCTGTGCAGACCCATCAGCTAGCAGTTGGCCGCATCGTCCCCTGGATTGCGCCAGGTATTGGCGCTGTGGCAACACAAGCCTTAGTGAACGTTCGTTTTGGCCCGATGGCACTCGCGATGCTGCGCACAGGTGTCAGCGCCGAAGTCGTCGTGCGTGCGCTGATTACATCGGACCCTGACGCCTCTCGTCGTCAATTGGCTATCGTCGATGCACATGGCAATGCTGCTGCTTACACGGGTGACCTCTGCATCAAGGAAGCAGGGCATTTCGTCGGCAAGGGTTACAGCATCCAATCGAATATGATGCTGCATGACACAGTGCTGGATGCCATGCGCATGGCCTTTGAATCGACGCAAGGTGATCTTGCAGATAGGATGCTAGCAACGCTTCGTGCAGCAGAAAAGCAAGAAGGTGATATTCGTGGTGGACAATCAGCAGCGCTGAAGATCGTGCCTGGTACGGCCTCAACGCCGGATTGGGACGCCCGTTTTGACCTGCGCATTGACGAGCATCCGACGCCAATTGAAGAGCTATCGCGGCTTGTTCGTTTACGTCGTGCTCAAATTCTGGATTCCGAAGGCCACGACCTACTGCGGCAGGGCAAGACCGATGTCGCCCTAACGCGCTGGAAAGACGCACGCAATCTAGCACCGGAGCTAGAGGAAATCGGCTTCTGGCAAGCGGTTGCGCTGGCGGATGCCAACCCCGATACGATGTCAGTCAGCCTCGCAGCCCGCATCTTGGATGCAGCGCTAGGCGAAGACCCTAACCTTGACAACTGGCTTGAGCTAATCCGCCGTCTGGTCGATAGTGGCATGATACGCCGTGACGGTGCTGCTCAAGAATTATTGGATGCATTTGAAGATACCCGCTAGGTTTGAGGGCGTTCAAGCCAGCACGCCTCCAACACCTACCATAACTTCGCCTCTGCTGCCGCTCACCGTCCTGAGCTTGCGGTCTCTGCTGCCTATTGCGCATCCTCGCCAGCATCTGAGCCTTCAGCGTTTACTGCATCGGCGAAAAACTTGACCGTGAGCGTTAACTCCCCCAGTACCAGTTCATCACCTTCACGCAAGCGATACGCCACCATCGGCTTCAAGCTAAAACCGTTGACAAACGTGCCGTTGCGACTGTTGAAATCGCGGATGAATACCTGGTCTTCCTCAATTTGTACGATGGCATGATAGCGCGACACGCCGAACTCCAACCCGCCTAATGGGTTGAGATCAACGTCGAGGTGTTGATCGGCTTCGCCATCCTGCCGGCCAATGACCATGTAGTTTCTGAGCGCAATGTCGATGTATTGTTCATTGACAGCCGCCACCAAGCGCAGGGTATGTGGCGCTGTGCGATCAAGCGAATCCGTTGGGCGTGGGTACATCGGGATTGACAATTGCTTACGAAACGCAATTGTTTCATGGTTGGTTTTGCGCTCGTCTTTTTGCTCATCAGCCATTGTTAAGTTACTCCCTGTCATTGGTGTTGCATTTAAAAGATTGTGACCCCAACTTTGATGAAGCGCAAGGTAAGGTTGTGTATTGGTTTCGGTAAATAACCTATACGGCAAGCCGTGACCCTACGATGTTGCGGGTTTGCTTGCGCTTACTCATAGGCGATAATGAAATATGTGAATACGCTGTCGGCTTGAGGCAGCAAAATGCAACTGTACAGCACGGCGCAGATACGGCGGCAGTTTGCGGGCGCGCAAAAGCGCGTTCCTACAGGGCGGCTGAGCCAGGGAGCAGAGCAGATGGCGAAAATGGGTGCACGCTTTGGCCTCACACGCTATGAGGCCGATGGATTCTATCAGCAAGCGTTGGCTGCTTATGAGAAAAAGAACCTCGAAGAAGCAATCTTGAACGTGACGAGCGCGATTGATGCCTACCCATACAATTCTGAATACCATGCAGCGCGTGGGCTGTTTTATTTGCAGGACGGTGTGTATGAGCAGGCCGGGGCGGATTTTGACGAAGCGCTACGTCAGCACGCCTATGAGATGTTGGCCAACTACGGGCGCGGTGTGCTGGCGTATCAGGCTGACGACTACGAGACGGCGCTTGAATTCTTCTTGAAGGCGTGGGCATCCGACCAACAGCGCGCCGAGACGTTATATTATGTGGCGCTGACGCATCATCGTTTGCAGGATAACGAGCAGGCGTTGGCCTGGATGCAAAGCGCTGTTGATGCATTTTCCGCAGACAAAAGCCGCCAGGCCAACCGCGACGCCCGCAACGCTGAGCGCTGGCTGCAAGAATTCCGGCACTTGCAGGAGCAAGCAGAAGAAGCTGAACGCCGCGCTAACCTGTTACAAGACGAGCAAGATCAAGCTAGCCAAGTGCAAACCCCAGCCACAGACGACGAACAGCCTGCTACAGTCGCTGCACCAAACGCAGACGATTAAGCGACGACGATGGCAGCCGCACCGCGACGCACATCACCCGCACCGGATAGCACGCCGTCTGCATCGCGCATGGCGACGTTTGTACCGCCAAAATACAGGTTTAAGCTGCGCCATAGGGTTGTTTTGTAGCCACGTAGCGCGGCGCTGGCTTCTGCTTCTGCCTCAATGCCGCCTTCAAGCTCTAGCGTCTGCTGATAATAATGTACACGTGGCGCATTCACGGCGGTTGCTAGCGGCAGTTGCCAATCCAGGATGTTGCTTGTCACCTGAATTAAGGCGCTGCGGATGCGGTTGCTACCCGCGCTACCAAGCACGATTTGCCGACCATCTGCTGTGTTGACCAACGAGGGTGACATCATAGAGGATAGGCGCGTTCCCGCCGCCGACCTATGAAAGCCCTCCGGGTTCAAATCCCATTCGCCCAGGTTGTTGTTCATCTTCATGCCCGTATCAGCGATGGTGTAGCCTGCGGTGGCCCCCGGCGTCGTGGTGATGCTGATGGCCAGGCCGTTTTCATCTACAACGCTGATATGTGTGGTGCTGCCGTGTCCGTCTGGTTCTTGATAATCCGGCTTTTCTAGCTGCACTGACTGATTCAGGTGGCGCTGTAGGCGCTCGTATAGTTCTTGCCAGTCGTGCTGCACACGCTCCGTTGTCAGCCAGCTATGCAGTTGGTCGTGCTGCTCAAAGCGATAGGGGTTATCGCGACGACGCGCCAGTGAGGTTTGCTGGATGACTTCACCGAGGATGACCAGATGATCCGCTTTGTGGAAAGCCAGGGTGCTGAAATCGACGTTTTCCAGCAGTTTTAGGCCCAGCGCATACAGGCTGCCGCCCACGCTTGGCGGTGGATTCGTGTAGAGCGTATGGCCGCGATAGCTGACCTGCACAGGCTGACGCTGGATCACCTGATAGCTGTGCAGATCGTCCTGCGTCAATAGGCCACCGTTTTGCCGATGATCGTCGAGGATTGCCTGTGCCAATTCGCCATTGTAGAAATCATGCAATCCGGTCTGTATGAGATGCGTGAGCGTATTCGCAAAGGCTGTGTTCGTAAAGGTGTCTCCGGCCTGAAGTGGGTTATCCTCTGGTGCGAAAAGCGCCGCGCTGGATTCGTCGTAAACGAGCACACTATCAATCGAGCGCATCACATGCTCTTGCCCTGTGCTGATGACGACGCCTTCACGCGCCAGTTCAATTGCGGGTGCCAGCACGTCAGCCAGCGGCAAGCTACCCGCATCAATCAGCAATTGCGCCAGCCCCGCCGGGTTACCCGGTACGGCAGTGCTGCCACGCCCTACGGAATACGTGTCGATGCGCCCGCCGAAATCAATGGGCACAGCGGTAAAATCCATACGTTCATAAGCATCTGGACGGATATTTTTACCCGGCATGGCGCAGAAAAAATCGTACAAGTGCGGCGCTTGGCCGGGTTGTTGCAGCAACGCGAAGCCCCCGCCGCCAATGGCAGAAATTGATGCCTCTGCAATAAAGCTGGCAAATGTCGCTGCAACTGCCGCATCAACGGCGTTGCCGCCTGCTTCTAATATCTGCGCTCCGGCCTGGGCCGTTTGTTTGCTACCTGCTGCAACCACACCTCGCATAATATCCTCCACAACGACCCTGATCGTTTAAATACAGGTTAATCCTAGCACAGATGGCCTTAACGAATCCAATGCTTCTGCTTAACAGTTACTCGCTAGACTGTCGAACAGCATTTTAGAAGCTACCCAACGATTAAAGTAGGAGAAAATTGATATGATGCGCAAAAGCCTTTTTGCCATGCTTGTGCTGGCGCTGTTGCTGGCTGTAGTCCCCGCGCTGGCGCAGGACGCAGACGCTACCGACGTGCCCGTGTTGATCGCCTTCAGCGGTGAACGCTTGGACTGGACACGTGAACGCGCCGCTGAATTTAACGAACTGTACCCCGAATACAACGTGACCGTCGAAGGTCTGCCCAGCTACAACGATGTGTTCGATCAGACGATCCTGGCCTTCGAGCAGGGCAACCCGCCTGCCGTGATCCAGTATTTTGAAGCCGCCACGCAGGAAGCCCGCGACGCCGTGAACGCCGACGGTGAACCGCTGCTGGCCAACGTTGGCGCACTGCTGGAAGGCATGGATGAGATTAACGGTGTGCCTGTGATCCTGAACGATGTCGTTGGTTCCGCTGCTGCTTATTACACGTTGGATGGCGACTTCACATCGGTTCCCTGGAATACCTCCAGCACGGTGATGTTCTCCAACATGAACATCCTGAACGAAGCGGGCGTTGAAGAAATCCCCGAAACCTGGCAGGAACTGGAAGCCGCTTGCGAGACCATCATGGCGATGGAAGACGCGCCAGAAGGCTGCATGACCTGGCCGAACCACTCCTGGTGGGTGGAGCAGACGATGGGCCAACTGGGTGAACTGCTGGCCAATAACAACAACGGTCGTGATGAACGCGCTACCGAGGTCTTCCTGAATAGCGACGGCATGAACAATTACATTAGCTGGTGGGCCGGGCAAGAAGCCAACGGTAACTACCTGTACACGGGCACCCAGCGCGACTGGGGTGGCACCTACCAGGCCTTTATCTCCGGTCAGGTGGCCTTCCTGCAATACAGCAGCAGTGACGCCACGAACCTGACCCGTGACGGTGAAGAAGCAGGCATCGAAGTCGTCACCACACGCCTGCCGTATGATGCAGAAACCGAGTACGTCGGCAATATCATCGGCGGTGCGACGCTGTGGCTGGTCAATGGCCTGGCAGAAGACGTGCAGACCGGTGGCCTGATGTTCATGAACTTCCTGAGTAACCCGGAAAACGCCGCTGATTGGCACCGCGTGACGGGCTATATTCCCATCACCGAAGGCGCTATTGAAATCCTGGAAGAAGAAGGCTTCTGGGAAGAGAACCCCAACAGC
>DAOTTW010000317.1:0-2959 GCA_034437615.1 Anaerolineae bacterium
TGTCCCTACAGGGTCGCAATCATTCACAACAGGTCTGTAGGGACGCGCCACTGGTGCGTCCGCCACACAGGAACAACGAAAAACCAAATACCTACCCCTGTAAAGGGGGATTGAAGGGGTGAGGGCCAATTCGCGGGCAAAATATGCCTGCCTGAGTAGTTATCCAAAAACGCGGTTGCTGTAGGGGTTCGGCGTGCTGAACCCAGGGCATAGCACGCCATGCCCTTGCCCAACACAACCTAGCTGTTCTTGCGTTTGCGCAGGCGCACAATGACCATCAGCGCGATGAACACGACGATCAGCGCAACACCACCGATCAGCGCAAGGATAACGGCTGTGCCGTTGTCGGCGTCCTGCTCAACGATCTGCAAATCTTGCGGGTCGTCTGCATCCGGGTCGAATACAGAGTCCACCGGAGGCGCTTCGGCCTCTTGGTCGGAAGGCGTGCCGATGCTGACGCTTGCGCTGGTTGTCAGCAGGTTGCCCTGATTGGTCGAAGCGCGTAGCGTGCCGGGGTCCGTCTGTGATAGCGGGTCACGATAGCTCAGGATTTCCGCTGTATAGACATCCACGCCCGTCTCGCCCGCTGTGCAGAGCACTTCGAGCGGCACGCGGAAGAACACGCCATCCCCCTGCGCATACTGGTCAGGCAAAGAGATCAGGCGGGCATAGCGGTTCTGCGTCTCGCTGGCCTCATCAATAAAGACCATCGACGCGAATTCGTCGCCTATCGTCAGGTAATCCATGACCTCACGCTCACCTGCCATGCGCAAACATTCGTTGCTGACCTCGATGCCCACATCCACGCCAGAGATATACGTATCCACGTTTTCGGCGCGTACAATCACATCGGCGTAGATAATATCGCCGTGTGCAGCGTTCTCGGCGTCGAACTGCACTTCGATGCGCATCATGTCCGCCTGTGATTGCGCCAGGGCAGGCAGGGCCAGCAGCAGCAACAGCGCTGCTACCAGCCAGCGTGTGTACAGGGCTTGCAACGGCTTGCGTGTAATCATTGCCATGACGGGTCTCAGGTGCATTTAACGCTCACCAACGGGCAGCGGTGCGCTTGCTGCGGGTTCTGATAGCGGCTGGATGCTGTTCGGTGACGATAGCCCCGAATCCATTGTGCGCGGCGCGACAGGCAGCGGCGCATTGGGTGTCGCGATGATCTGCTCTGGTGCCGCCACGTTCAGCGTCATGCTAATCGGCTCCGAATTGCCGTTGGGCGCGTAGCTCTCCGCCATCACCTGTGATGTGCCACTTTGCACCGCCACCGCCTGCACGCTAATCACGCGGCCCTCGGCGCTGCTGGGCAAGGCCAGGCTGATCGCTTGCGGAATCAGCGCGTCCATGCCGGCGGGCTGCGCCACGTCCTGCCGCACGGGTGTGAAGCCACCTGCGGCGCGGATGTCGTTGATAGACAGGGCTGCCGCGTCCACCGTCAGGTTGACCGTGTGCGCCTCGCTGCTGTAGCTGTAGACGTTGATGGTGAATAGCTCGCCTGCCTGGATACCTGCAAGGCCGTTGCCATCCACAATTTCGATGCGGGTCTGTGTGGCGCACAGGTTGCTGCGTGCGCCCATGTTGATCGCCACGAGGTTCAGGTCATGCAGCCCGACCGTGCCATCCGCGTTGAAATCAGCGCTGAGGCCGCGTCCCTGCTGGCCGTAAACATCCTCGACCATGCGGAAGTCGGCGCGGTCAATCACGCCGTTCCCATCCACATCGCCGCCGATCAGCTCGACATCCACGACGGGCGACGTGCCGGGGTCTACATAGGTGCGGCAAGCCAGAAAGCCGGGCGCGGTGTATTGCATGGCGCTGCCGATGGCACCGTTTGCCGCCTGCATTGCGATGGGCGCGACATCGTTACCCTGTGCACGCACGTTGACGGGTAGTGCGTTCGTGTTGCTGGGCGCGGAATTGGCGGCGATGGGTGCGCTGGCCTGCGCATACACACCCGCGACGATCACAGCGGAGAGCGCGACGACACCGATAATCAGCACTATACGGCGTTTCTGGGTCATAATTGCACCTTTTGTCTTAAACGGTTTCGTTGAATGAAAGAGCTTTTGAGCAATTCAGCAAGTCAGCGACTCAGTAAGATAAGCTGACCTGCCGACAAGCTGACCTGCTAAATTAACGTTTCTGCTTGCTATTGCCCCGGCTGCGGCTGCCCACAATCAGCAGGATGACCAGCAGCACGACCGCAATCCCGACCACCGCCACGATAAGCAGCGTCAGGTTGTCGTCGGCGGGTGCGGCTTCTGTTTCTGTATCTGCATCGCCCGCGTCGTCTGCATCGGCTGTATCATCCGGCGCAGGTGTGGCTGCTGCTGCGATGGCCTGTTCCGTAGCGCGGGCGTTGATCGCATCTGCTGTGGCGTTAGCGGCCTCCGCGACGGCGATAGTAGCCTGTTCCAGCGCTTGAATGGCGTCGAGCGTGCCCTGCACGATCTCGGCTTCGCTGCCTGCGTCCTGCGCGGCTGCCTCGATTAACACGTCATCGCTGCCCAACCCTGGCGCAATCTGAACTGTAGCACCGGAAATCGGCAGGTTGCCCTGACGCAGTTCGTAGTTGATACCGCCCTTAACGGGGTCTTCTGGATCAATGAGTTGGCGCATAGTCGCCACTGTAATGGTTGCTTCGCCTGAGCCGTTTTCGCAGGTAGCTGCTACAGGTACGCGATAAAATGTGCCTGTACCGTTTCCCACACGACTGAGGTCTGATAGCGAAATAGCGAGCCGTGACGTTTGACCTTCGTTGACCTGAGCCATTGAGAAGACCCCACCTTCACCCGGTCCAGGCACGAAATCGCCCATAACACGATCACCAGCGACGGTTAGACAGTCGTTAAGCGTTATACCGATGTCAATACCTGCTATGTTTGTGCTGTTAATTACATTGACATCAACATACAGTGTACCGCCTTGTTCAACACCATCTCGGCTGAAG
>DAOTTW010000318.1:0-3309 GCA_034437615.1 Anaerolineae bacterium
CGTCCCTACAGACCTGTTGTGAATGATTGCGATCCTGTAGGGACAGGGCACTGACCTGTCCGGGGCGGCGCAAGCCGCCATAAAATACAGTCAATCATGAAAAACCTACCCCTGTAAACCCCCTCGATCCCCCTATCCCGACCACCGCTACGCGGCGGGAGGGAGGGGTTTGTGCCGACTTCGGCAGTGTTTCCCTTCCCTCATTTTGGGGGTAAGGGGCTAGTGGATGGGGGAATTCAGCCGAGTACCTGAGTCGTTACGTATAGCTTAACTTGCACACCAAGTTCACAAGAGGTCATTATGCCGCCTGAAGCAAAGAATCCCCCTGTGGTAGACAAGCAGGGTTACTCAGAAGACAACATCAAGTATCTTGATCCACGAGAGCACATCCGCCTGCGCCCTGGTATGTATGTGGGGGGTACCGATAGCCGTGCGCTGCATCACCTGATTTATGAGGTCGTCGATAACTCGATTGACGAGGCGCTGGCAGGTCGCTGTGACCACATCACGGTGACGCTGCATGATGATGGGTCGGCGACGGTTGCCGATAATGGCGCGGGTATACCAGTCGGCATCAACAGAGACCTGGGCATTTCGACGCTTGAAGGCGTCATGACGAAGGTCGGCATGGGCGGTAAATTCGATAGTGATGCCTACAAGGTCAGTGGTGGGCTGCATGGTGTGGGTGTGTCGGCGGTGAATGCGCTGTCGGCTGAGTTTATCGCGACGGTGCACCGCGAGGGCTATGTCTGGCAGCAGCGTTACCACGAGGGCAAGCCGGTCACGAAGGTAGAAAAAATTCGCCCGCTCGAATCCGGTGAAGCGACTGGCACCATTCAGCGCTTTTTGCCGGATTTCAACATCATGGATTTCAACGAGTTCAGCTATCAAGCGCTGGTGACGCGCTTCCGCGAGATGGCCTTCGTCACGCGCAAGGTGACGATTACGCTGCGCGATGAACGCATTCAGCCGATTCCACGTGAGACGACATTCTACTTTGATGGCGGCCTGGCCTCGTTTGTGCGTTACCTGAACCGCAACCGCAAGCCGATTCATGATGTGATCCACGCTGAACGTGAAATTGAGATCGACGGCAAGCATTCTAAGTTTTCTGTGACCGCTGAGGTGGCCTTCCAGTATACAGATACCGCTACGACCACCGAAATCGCCTTCACGAACACCATCAACACGCCGGACGGCGGTACACACCTGACGGGCCTGCGCTCTGCCATCACTGGCGCGATCAACCGCTACGCTCGTAAGCAAGGCATTCTCAAAGAGAAAGACACGAACTTTAGCGGCAACGACACAATGGAAGGGCTGACGGCGATTGTCAGCGTTAAGCACCCGGACCCGCAATTTGAAAGCCAGACGAAGGTCAAACTGCTGAACCCGGAAGTGCAGGGGGTGGTATCGCAGGTCGTCTCTGAGGCGTTCATGGAGTTCATGGAGCTAAATTCGCGTGAAGCACGCCGTGTTGTCGATAAGTGTATGACCAGCAAGCGTGCGCGTGAAGCCGCCCGCAAAGCGCGTGATCTGGTGCGCGGCGGTCCGAGCCTGCTGGAAAGCAGCAATTTGCCGGGTAAGCTGGCTGATTGCAGTCAGCGTGGCGAAAATGCAGAAATCTATATCGTTGAGGGTGACTCTGCTGGTGGTTGCTTCTCCGGTGATACGCTGGTTGCGCTGGCTGATGGTCGTAACATAAGCTTTGAGCAGCTTGTGCAAGAACAGGCTGAGGGCAAAGCGCATTTTGTGTACACGATCCGTCATGATGGCAAAGTCGGCCTGGAACGCGCTATCCATGCGCGTGTGACCAAGCGCAATGCAAAGGTAATCCGTGTAACGCTTGATGATGGCGAGGTCATTACATGCACGCCGGATCATCGCTTCATGCTGCGAGGTGGCTGCTATAAGGAAGCCGCCACACTGACGCCGGAGGATGCGCTGATGCCGCTGTATCGCAAATACAGTGATATGGCTGAGACGGGTATCACGGGTATCATTGAAAAGCAGCGTATCGTTTTGCAACAGACCTACTATAAGCGCTACTTTGATGGCGATGAAGTAAAAGCACGCGAAGCCATCAGCAACTACGATCATCGGGCGGTCAGCATCGAATACGCTGAAGAAACGATGGATGTGTATGACATCGAAGTGCCGGGAACGCATAACTTCGCGTTGGCAAGCGGTGTCTTCGTGCATAACAGTGCAAAGCAGGGCCGCGACCGCCACTTCCAGGCGATTCTGCCACTGCGCGGTAAAATCCTGAATACAGAACGCGCACGGCTCGATAAGATTCTGGATAACAACGAGGTCAAGGCGCTGATTTCTGCGCTAGGGGCTGGCATCCATGAAGACTTTGACGTGGGCAAGCTGCGTTATGGCCGCGTGATCGTCATGACGGATGCGGATGTCGATGGGAGCCATATTCGTACACTGCTGCTGACGTTTTTCTTCCGGCATATGCAAGCATTGATCGCCAACGGGCATCTTTACATCGCACAGCCGCCAATTTACCTGCTGAAGCAGGGCAAGCGTGCGGATTACGTCTATCCGCGTGCGGGTTACAACGATGCGCAACTGCTGGAACTCGCGCTGAAGGATTACGATAACCCCGGTAAGGTGGGTGTGCAGCGCTACAAAGGTCTGGGTGAGATGAACCCCGATCAACTATGGAATACGACGATGAACCCCGAAACGCGCACGCTGCTACAGGTGACCATCGAGGACGCGGCAGAGGCCGATAAAATCTTCGATATGCTGATGGGCAACGCCGTGCCACCGCGTCGGCGCTTCATCCAGACGAACGCCAAGCAGGTGAAGAACCTGGATGTATGACGGTAACGACTCAGGCAGGCCTATTTTGTCCGCGAATTGGCCCTCACCCCCTCGATCCCCCTTCACAGGGGTAGGTATTTGATGTTTGACCGTATTTTATGGCGGCTTGCGCCGCCCCGTAACGACTCAGCCCTCACCCCAAACCCCTCTCCCGAACGTGCCTTTGGCACTGGGAGAGGGGCTTTAAACGGCTTGCTTCCCCCTCTCCATTGTTGTCTGGGTATGATGGGAGAGGGGGATTGAGTTCACAGGGGTAGGTATTTGATGTTTGACCGTATTTTATGGCGGTTTGCACCGCCCCGGACACCCCGTTGGGTGTCCCTACGGTTCACAGCGGTTGTGTAGGGACGTGCAATGGCACGTCCGCTATTTTATGGCGGCTGACGCCGCCCCGGACACCCCATTGGGTGTCCCTACGGTTCACAGCAGTTGTGTAGGGACGTGCAATGGCACGTCCGCCGAAAAACCTAC
>DAOTTW010000319.1:0-9070 GCA_034437615.1 Anaerolineae bacterium
CGTGATGCCATCATTGAGCTACAACGCGACGAACAACGCACCTTCATGATTACCACGCACAATCTGAACGAGGCGCAGATACTCGCGGACCGCATTGCCATCATCCGCAACGGGCGCATCATCGCCAACGGCAGCATAGACGAACTGGCCAAGCATTTTATCGGCAACCCATTGATGGAATTGCGCGTCAACGGCCACCTGAACGGCCTGCAGAACGAGGTCGCAGCCATCAGCGAAGTCAGCATCGACAGCAGCGGCGATAACTGGAAGCGCTACACGACGGCTCAACCGTATCAGGCGAATCCGGCGCTACTGCGCAAACTGACCGCACTAGGCATCGAAGTCGTGACGCTCTCACAGGTGACGCAGACGCTAGAGGACATCTACCTGAAGATCGTCGAGCATGACGAGCGCGAGCAGGGCGCAGCAAGCGCACCTGACCCGCAGCAGCAGAAAGCGAGCTAGGCATGGCCACCAGCGCCAACACATCCACCAACACAGGCACACAGGCCAATCCACAGAGCACGCAGGCACCACGCTTGCAAGGCCAGCGCACCCACACACAGACGATGGCCAACGCGCTGATTATCACCCGGCGCGAGGTGCGCGATAGCTTCCGGGATTGGCGCATCATCGTACCCATTGTCATCCTGACGTTTTTCTTCCCGTTTCTGGCGCAGAATGTCGCGGCCAGCTTCTCGAACTTCCTCGCTGGCTTCGGCGCAGAACTCATCGGTGAGCGCACGATTCCGTTTTTGCTGATGATCGTAGGTTTCTTCCCGATTTCGATTTCACTGGTGATCGCGCTAGAGACCTTCGTGGGCGAAAAAGAGCGCCGCAGCCTGGAGCCACTGCTCAGCACACCACTGACCAACACCGAGCTATACATCGGCAAAACGCTAGCGGCCATGATTCCGCCGCTGATCGCCAGTTTTGGCGGCATGACCGTCTATATGTCCACGCTGCTCGGCAGTGAACTGGCGTGGCGTCCGCCGGCTATGCTGATCGTGCAGATTTTCCTGCTGACGATCATACAAGCGCTGGTGATGGTCACGGGGGCGGTGGTTGTCTCTAGCCAGACGACCAGCACCCGCGCCGCTAACCTGTTGGCCAGCTTCATCATTATCCCGATGGCGCTGTTGATTAACGGTGAGAGCGTGATTATGTTCCTCGCGCCGGATGCTGAATCCCCGCGTGGCATCGGGGCACTGTGGGCGATTATGGCGGGCATGTTCGTGGTGGTCGTGCTGCTGCTGCGCCTGGGCAATAGCATCTTCAACCGTGAGGAATTGCTGGGCCGTTCGCTGGATGCGCTGAACCTGCGCGGGACGCTTGGCCGCATCTGGCGCAACATACGTGCTGTGGATGCCGAAGGCAACACTGCGAAAAACCTGCTGCAATGGTATCGTCGGTCAATTCCGTATAGCCTGCGCAACCTGCGCCAATCGCTGTGGATTACGGGCGGTGTGTTTCTGGTCGCGGTTTTACTTGGTATGGGCGTCGGCCTGCTGCCGGAATATCGCCTGCCGCTGCCGGATCAATCGGTCATCACGGAGCAGTTCAACATCATCGAAGCCACGCTGACCCTGCCCGTTGAGCGCCAATTGCAAACACAGGCGTTTGTGCTGATTCTGGATAACAACGTGCGCGTTTTGCTGGCGGGGCTGCTGCTGTCGGTCTTCAGCTTCGGTGTGATGGCCTACGTGATTACGCCGATTACGTTTGTGCTGCTCGGCTATGTGCTGATGCAGATGTTGCTATCGGGCTATGACATCCTGCTCTACGTCGCTGCGGTCCTGCCACATGGCATCATCGAGATTCCGGTTATCGTGCTGGCCACGGCTGTCATGTTCCGGCAAGGCGCGATTGTCACCAAACCGCCGCAGGGCATGACCGTCGGGCAGGCGTGGATGAGTGCGCTAGGCGATACGCTGAAGCTGGCCATTGGGGTTATCGCGCCGGGCCTGATTATCGCGGCTTTGATCGAAACCTATGTGACGCTGAGCGTGGTGCGGGCTATATTGGGGGGCCTGTAGCTGGCTACGCCAAGACTGGCGTCCGCTGAATGATGAACCCGAATCCGTGTTGTAGCGGGCGACCCGATGTGGTCACCCGCTTAGATCTGGTTATGGCAGCAAGGCGTTGTCATGCATGAATGCGGCAAATAGTTCGGCCTGTATGCGGCTGCCTGCGCCATTCATATGCTGCAAATCCTCGGCCCATAGGCTACGATCACGCGGAAAATCCGCCCGTAAATCGTAATAGGGCAAGCCGAGTTCTTCAGCGAGTGCGGCGCTGATGGCGTTATGCTGGTCTACGCCGCGCACCTCAAAATCGCGCAATTCGTAATACGTCCAGCTAGCCAGCATCACAGCGACGTTATGCGCCTGCGCGATGCCGACCATGCTACGCAGATTGCGCTCATAGTAGATCGGCTCGTTGGCCTCTAGCACGTCAATGTCGTTGGTGCGCTCATAGGGGCATAGCGACTGCTCAAATTGCACCTCGACGCCGGACGCCTGCCCCGCCGGGTCGGGCATCCAGCCCAGGTTGACCGCCACGAAGCGATATAGCGCACTCGGCCCAAAATCAACGCCCTGCGGATTGTAAAAGCCGATATTAGTTGGTAAACCACGATAGGGCGTGATGCCAGCATAGCAGCCTTCGGCCATCACACGCGGAAAGACATCGTTAATCGCATGGAAAATCACGATCATATCCGGTTCGAGTTCCAGCACCCGAAACGCCAGATTCGACAGCGAATGCCATGTGTTCCAGCTTGGCACACCCGCGTTGACGATTTCGACGTTTGTATAGCCGTATTCGTCGCGCAGGATGCGTTGCAGGTGGGCCGGGTAGCTTTCTGCGGCTGATGTGCCTGTGCCGTAGGTCGTGGAGCCACCTAAAGCCACCACACGGAACACGCTATCTGGTTTGGGGATTTGCACGAGGTCGCCACGATAGCCAAGCGCGTTAATCTGGCCTAATTCCGGCAGATAGTTAATCAGTGGCACCGGATGCAGCAAATTGTTGAGTTCGGCACGGCGTTGCAGGTCATCTGCGGATACGATATAGCGGATTTGCTCGGCGGGCGTGCCGTAGGATGCAAAATACCAGCGCGTCGCCGTTTCCAGCAGCAGCACCGTCAGCAAGAGCAGCACAGCCACCGTCACAAAAGCGCGTGTGGGGCGCTGCAAAATGCGCAGGTGTGGACCCAGTAAGCGCCGCAGCAGCCCCGTAAGCCCTGCGATAAGCAAGAACGACGCCAGCGCGATCACGCCCCAACTCAGCGGACTCAACAGCACATAGGTCAGGGGCAATTCATGCGTGGTGCTGCTGCCATCCGGCCAATCGGCGCGTAAGGTGGGGGTATAGCCGCTGGTCGTGCATTGCGTCTTGTCGGCTACGCCAATGGTGCCGCTGCCGTCTACATAAACCGACTGCACGCCCGACACACGCCAGCTTACCTGCACACATGCGCCAGGCTTCCAGAGTACGCGGTCATCCACGCTCAGCGAGATGGTGCCATCGTTGACGTTTGCGCTGATGTTGCCGGGGATAGGCAGCAGCACAGGCATGAGCAACAGCAGCAGCAAAGCAAACGCTGCCAGTAGCATCCGTATGGGCGGACTGATGCGGTTGAGGTATCTGCGCATGATCTAGCCTTCAGGCTCTGGCGTGATTTCCGGCGTCACTTCTGGTTCTTTCGTAATTTCGGGCGCTGCCTCGGCGGGTGTGTTGTCGATGAAGAAATGGCCGCGTTCAACGCACAGGTCGCTACGTTCGGCATCGCTCACACGCGCCACCCAATCCCAACGCCCGGATTCAGGCATCCGCAGTGGATCAAGCGCCATGTTATAGAATGCGCCGCCCGGTTGTTCAAGCCGGATTTCCGCGTCGGTGGCCTCATGCGAGGCGACGAAGGTAAACACAGCCTGCGGCACGTTCAGGTAAGCCGCCACGATCAGCGTATCCCCGGCGCTGTAACGCAAACCAGCGGGATCACCGTCATTGAAAAACAGGTCGAATTCCCCACAGAGCGCAGCAACAGAAAGCGTCGGCGTTACGCTTGGCGTGAGGCTTGGGGGCGGCGTCGCTGTGACGGTTGGGGTGAAGGTGGGCGTGAAGGTCGCGGGTAAGGTAGCGCGTTGTGGCGGTGGTGTGATGCGCGTGGTGATGGCCGTCGGGCTGGCCGTGATGGTTGCCGTAGGCGGTGGGCTAGGCGTAGGGTCAGGCACGGCGTTGCAGGCGGCCAATGATAGCAGCAGCAAGCCAACGCCGATTATCTCGTGTGAGTGTCGCATGAAAGCTCGGTGTGATTGGCTCAGGCGCGTTCACCCAGGCGGCGTTCTGTGCCTGCGACCAAGCGTTGAATATTGCCCTTGAAGCGTACACCCAGTAGCACCGCCAGCGATAGGCCATAAGGCACGTATTCCAGCGGCACAAGCCGTTGCAGCGCCAGTACGATCAACCAAACGATGGCCAGTGTAAAGGCCGCCAGCACCGCCAATGATACATAGCGCGTGGCGAAGACCAACGCGAAGAATAGCGCAAGCATCCCCACGAGAATCTGTACAGGGGCGATCATCAGCATGGTGCCCATAGCTGTTGCAGCCCCCTTACCGCCCAGGATCGTCAGGCGGCCACCCTTACGCGCTGCCCAGTAAAATAGTGTGGCGAAAAGCGACCAGTTATGGCCGACGATGGCGACGATAGATGCAATCGTCGTGGCCGCCCATTGTGCCTCTGGCATCAGGCTACGCGCCAGCAGCACCGCCGTGATGCCCTTGATCGCGTCCAGGGTGACAACGACCAGGCCCCAACGCATCCCCAGGGCACGCGCCGCGTTCGTGCCGCCCATGTTGCCGCTGCCGATGTCGAAGATATTGATGTTATGCAGCTTGCCAATAACATAAGCTGTCGGAATCGAGCCGAGCAGATAACTCATAATAACAACGGTCAAAACTTGGTTTAGATTTGCGTCAATACCCATAGATACGCTTTGCGCTCACTCCCTGGATGTGTGCAACCCGCCGGATCAATTGTTATGGAGCTTATGCAGAAATCAAGACGGATTCAGGTGATCTTTGTAGGGACGCCATCCTTGGCGTCCGCAGATGGTGGACACGGCAAGCCGTGTTCTTGCAGATCGCTGGCTAACAGAGCGTAAGGTAATCGTTGGCAGCGTGCCCGATACTATCTGTTAGAATACCGACTGCATGGAAACCATACTACGATTTTGCCCTATGTGCCCAACAATTGACAAGCAACGTAGGTTACATCAGCCATTGCTCATCAGATTATTATGCATTGTGATGGTCCTGAGCCTCGCTTCTGTAACGGCCTCTATCACACGGGCGCAGGATTACCGTAGTGATTTGCTGGGGCGCACCAATGGCCTACGTGCATCGCTAGGGTTAGGCAACTATCGCATCAACAGCGCCCTGAACGCCGCCGCAGCCAACCACGCCCGCTGGATGGTGACGACGGGCAAAATCAGCCACGTGCAAGCGGACGGTGTGCGCCCGCGTGACCGTGCGGCCAATGCAGGCTACCCTTCGACGTGGGTCTCAGAGAATATCTACATGGGAACCAGCGCCAGCGCTGGCAGCGCGTGGCAATTCTGGGTCAATTCCCCTGTGCATTATGCGGGGCTGACCAGCCCGAATTACTCTGATGTGGGCATTGCGTCCGTTGCGGGTAATGGTCAACGCGCCTATGTGATGGTCTTCGGCTCTCCGGGTGGGTCGCGCAATGTCACGGTGTCGATCAACCCAGCTTCCATCAATGCGATCAATGCCAGCGCCAGCAATCGCCGTGATAACAATGCTGTTGCCGCCGCCGGAGCGCCGCCCTTCGTGGTGGGTGTGGATGCCGTTGGCAATATCATGCATGAGGTGCGCGAAGGCGATACGATGGGCGACATCGCGCTGACGTATGGCTATACCTGGGATGACATCCCCTATATGCTGCAAATCAACGATATGACCTGGGATGACATCCGGCTGATACAGCCCGGTAACGTGCTGCTCGTGCCGCCCTATTCTGGCACGTATACCCCAACGCCGCCGACCTCTGCTGACGGTGAAGGTGCGAGCGCTGACGATAGTGCAGCCGTTGCGACCGAGGCAGCAACGACAGCAACGCCAGACCCGACAGGCACACCAGCACCGGCAGCAACAGCTACCGTCGATGAAGCAGCGTTGTATGCGCGTGCGGCCACCTGGACGCCAGAGCCAGCAGACCAGATCACGCCGACAACGGCCAGCATGATAATCGGCAGTGTACTGCGCCCAGCCGATGTCATACCCAACGACACAGCAGCCAGCCAAACGCCGGAGCAAACCATCGCAGCAACCCGCGTCAATTTGCAGGTGCGGGCCATACGCCACGATCCACCGACGCGGATCGCGCAACAAGCCACAGCAGCCAGCCCTAACGGGGCACTCTTACCAGCAGCCAGCAGCGCCGCCTTGACTGCACCGCCAGCATGGTTGCTTGTTGCAATTGGTGTGCAGCTTAGTATCCTGGGCTTCGCGGTTTACGAGTTCATCCGCCGCAGCCGCCACTAACCGCCAGCCTAACGAAAGATCAGGCACGCTATGCGCAAGCTCACCCGCACCATACAGGCATTCTTCGAGGCGCTCAAGCTGACGCTACAGGGCAATACGTTGGATGCGCCCACCCGCTACCCGCGCTTATCCGCATGGGCCGATACAGGCGTTAAGCTGACGCGCTCCGTCTTTGCTAGCGCAGACACCAACGGCCTGAGCGAAGAACGCCGCAAACAATTGAGCCTGCGCGTCGAAGGGCGCGACACATCCATGCAAACCATCCTCGCTGCTGTTGAGCATAACCTGACACGTGAATACCCCATGCTGATGGAAACGTTGTACGAGCATAACCTGACGACACTATACGCCATGAATATGAACGACCAATATCGCGTGAGCCAACTGGCAGAATCCGGCCTCGTGCAATCCGAACCCACGCGGCAAGCTATTCAGGCATTGGCTGACCACTTGCGGCAGATTCCACCGAGTAAGGCAGCACCGCAGGAAAACGTGGACGGTGAAAATGGGTGATGGCGTAACGACTCAGGCAGGCATGTTTTGGGGCGGGGGCTGAGTCGTCACTCAACACAACCTAGTCGGGGATGTAGAGGTCATCTACATCAACGGCAGGCTCCGGGAAGGCCAGCGGCAAACCCTCAAGCGCCTGCGCAATCGTGCGGAAGATGATGTAATTGCGATACCACTTGGTATCTGCGGGTACGATGTGCCAGGGCGCAAGCTCGGTATTTGTGTGGGTGATGGCGTCCGAGTAGGCTTGCATGTAGGCGTCCCACTGTTCGCGCACGGAAAAATCGTCCTGCGAGAATTTCCAGTGTTTGCTGGGGTTATCCAGGCGGGCCTGAAAGCGCTTTTTCTGCTCGTCCTTGCTGATATGCAGGAAAAACTTCAGGATGCAGGTGCCGCTATCCACCAGCATATGCTCGAAGTTGTTGATGTGCTGGTAGCGTGGCCGCCAGATACCTTCTGGCTCCAGGTCATTCACGCGGGTTACCAGCACATCCTCATAGTGACTGCGGTTGAAAAAGCCGATGTAGCCCTTCGGCGGCACAGCCCGATGCACACGCCACAGAAAATCATATTGTGCTTCTTCTGCGGATGGCTTGCGGAAGTGCGCGATCTTCACCTGCATCGGGTTGAGCGTGTCCACGACCTGCTTCACCATGCTATCCTTGCCTGCGCCGTCCATCGCCTGAAAGACAATCAGCAACGAGAACGCTTTTTGGGCGTGCAGCATCTCCTGTAGCCGATAGATGCGCTTTCTCAGGTCATAAAGTTCATTGCGCAGCAAGCGCCACCTGTAGCGCCCGACGTAGCTGGTCTCGTAGTCGTTCAGGTCTACCGGAGCGCCGGGTGTAGGCATGATGGTTTGCCCATATGGGTCATGCCCGGTGATAACCTGTTCGTTGTGTGTTTCATCAACGTTGTGCGGTGTGTGATCGAGCGCTGCATCGTTATCAGATGTAGGGTTATTGGGCATACTAATCTTTCAAGACCTCCTCGCTTTGCGGTGCAACCGTCAGCGTCTCCTCATTGCGATACGTCACCATCCCCGGCCCCGCGCCCTTGATCGCATTCACATATTTGATGCGCGTTACATCCACCGGGACCTTTGCCTCGCTGCGGCGTTTGCTGTAATAAGCGGCCACCGACGCAGCAGCGTTAATCAGGTCGGTGGGGATGCGGCGGCCATCGTCACGGATAACGACATGCGCCCCCGGCACATCACGAGCATGTAACCATAAATCCTGCCGATTGGCGTGCTTGAACGTGACCTGTTCATTTTGGCGGCTGTTGCGCCCGACCCAGATCACATAACCGTCTTTCGTCAGGCGCAGGGGGCCGCGCTGACCAGCACCGCCCGCCCGCCGCGTTTTGCGCTCATGCAGCAGGCCGCGCTGTTGCAGCGCTTGCGCCACCTCGTCAATTTCTGGCCAGTTGCTCGCTTGCTCCAGGTCGTGTTCGAGTTGGTCCATGTAGGCGAGTTCGTGGCGCGTCTCTGCGATCAGTTGTGGCACACCGGCAGCGGCACGTTTGGCGCGGTTGTACTTGTCGAAATACTTCTGCGCGTTCTCCAACGGCGTCAATGTGGGGTCCAGCTTAACCACCAGTTCTGGCCCATCCGGGTCGTATTGGGCACGCAATTCGGTCTGGCCTTCGTCCAACGTGTATTGATACGCCAGGATCAATTCGCCGCTGTGTTGCAGTGTGTCGCGCTCGCTCTCGTCCTTCAGCCCCTTTTCCAGTGAATACAGCTTGGCGCGGTACTTTGCGCGGCCCTCTTCGATGCCAGCCTGCACGGGTTGCTTGGCTTTGGCGTAGGCTTCTGCGCCAACCGCCGCCCCATAGTAGGCCGTGACCGCCGCGCTAATGCTATCAAGCTGCCGCCAGCCTTCAAGATGCGTCAGTGGATAGACGCTAAAGGCGTCTACCAGCCCTGTTTCATCGTCTGTATCTGTAGCGATGCCGGGTTGCCACTTGCGCTCGATCAGTGGCCC
>DAOTTW010000320.1:0-9736 GCA_034437615.1 Anaerolineae bacterium
ATTCAGGTTGCCGAGTGTCAGGTTACCATCTGTATCGTTGACAGTCTTGTCTTCGCCTGTGTCATAGGTCGGGATGTAATTGAAGGGGTCTTCATGGAAGAACTCGCGGTATGTGAACGTACCGTCCGGCCAATAAATGCGCCTGCCGTCACTGGTTAAAACGTCGAAGCCATTTTCATCCTGCACAGTCAGATCAGTGGCGTCCACGCCTGTCTGCTCAAGCGTCGGTATAAAGGGCGACTGGTTACTTGCCGGGTTTGCGGGCAGGAAGTAGACATTGCATTCGTTGGCGCGTGCCGGGTAACGCCCCACCACCCGCAGGCGATAGCCCTCTTCATAGAGCAGGTCCTGTGTCGCGCAGCTAGCGTCCTCAATAACTGTACCGTCACTTTGGATGCACCAATCTTGCAGATACTTCGTCGAGACGCGGTAAGCGTTCGGCTCGTTGCTCAGGGCTTCCGGGTCCGGCGTGTTGTTAATCATCTGCAAAGCGAAGACGGACACCACCATATCATCCGGGTAGAAGCTGATATCGGTTGTGTTGCCGTTGCGGTCCAGCCGTTCACGGAAGACTGAAAACGCCTCGCCCTGACCATTCAGACGCCCTTTTAGCGTCAGTGGGGCCAGTGAGTTCAACATCTGGCAGGAAACAGCCTGGAAGAAGCCAATATCCGGTAGGAACTCCGTGTCGCAGATGCGCGATTGTTCGCGGTACGTTTGGCCGCCCGTATTCGGGATAACCAGGTCCGGGTTATCGCCCGTATCGTCGATTAAATCCACACTGTAGCGATCCTGCATATCGTAGACGACGGGGTGAATGCTGCTGCTCTCGTTCCATTCATCGGGTGAGAGGTCGCCTGTTAACGTCGTACCAAAACGCGCACCGTTGCGCGTCGTATCCAGCAGGATCATGTAGTGGTTGGCATACCAGCCAATTTCTGCGATGCCGAAGATCATGATAATCAGCAACGGGGCAATCAGCGCCAGCTCGACCAGGCTCTGGCCACGCTGCCGTGTGCCCGCTACTGCCTGGGGTGTGCCGTCCAGTATGCGTAAGATGATGCGCAACAGTCCACGCATGGTCGTCCTCAAAAATGTCTCTCGCAGTAGGTTGTCGACCTGATGATACCACAATCACGCCAAGCAACTGCTTATGCAATGATAGTGTTTTGTCAAGAACTGCAACGACAAACCGCACACCCCAACGCTTATTTGTCGTCGTCTTCCGGCTTGCTCAAGCGTGCAAGGCGGCGCGATAGGTCATCATCGACTTCCCGGCTGGATGTAATCGGGCGGCGCTGGGGCTGTGGCGTCTCTTCGACGATCACATCATCCTCACGCAACAAGCTGGATTGCTGGCCGCTGTTGCTCTGGTTGCGCGTCTGTTGTTCGTCGCGTTCTGCCTCTGGTATCTGGTTTGCCTCTGGTATCTGGTCTACCTCTGGCATGTGGCCCTGGTTTTGTTGCTGATTGACCAGATCGCTGAGTGCCTGGCGTGTGTTGTCCAGCCGTTCAGTCAGGGAGCGCGTTAGGCTTTCGATGCGGCTATCCTGTTCGTTAGCCTGTGTGCGCTGTTTGTCGGATGCTGTCTGGCGTTCTTGCTCGGCTTGGCGTCGCCGCCCCTGCTCGACCATCGCTTCCATCGTGTTCACCTGGCTAATCAGTTCGCCGGTGATGTGGCGGTGTTCGCGTAGATCGGCCTCTAGCATGGTGACTTCGCGTTGTGCCTGCTGGATGCGGGCAATGTGGCGGCGTGCCCCGGCCTCGTCATTGCGTGCGAGGGCGTCATCGGCTTGTGCGTCTCGGTCGGCAATCTCACGATAGAGCGTATCGACTTTACCTTGCAATTGCTTCTCGTAGGCGATGGCGTCATCCACACGCTTACGCAACCCGGCCACATCACGGCTCAGGTTTTCACCAATTTCACGGCGTGCCAGCACATCCCGCCGACTGCGCTCGCGGTCGTCTGCACTGCCTGCGTCATCATCGTTGCCAAAGCTCAGCAAATCGTTGACCTGTGAGCGAACCAGCACATTTAACTTGTCAAAAAAGCTGCGCGGCATGGTCGTCTTCTCCGTAGATATGTTTCGTTTTGCACGTTTCGTTTTGCGAGTCGATAGCCTATTATAGCTCACGTAGCCTAACCGTGAAAAAGGTAACTACTCGGCCATAGCCAATTTTCACAGGCCACGTTTTATTGTGGCGCTGCCACGAGGGCTACTATCGAATGCTAATGACTGAATTACTCGGTATCATCCTGAACGTAATTAGCCCGGTGTTCATCGTCGCGGGCCTGGGGGCGCTGGTCGGCAGGGTATTTAAGCCCGACCCGCGCACCTTATCCGTCTATCTGATCTACTTATTTTCGCCAGCGCTGGTTTATGACGGGCTGGCTTCTAGCGAATTGCCGACCGATCAGCTTTTGCGCGTGGGCGCGGTGGTGATCGGCGTGGCGCTGGTGATGGCGTTGATCTCGTATGGGCTGGCACGCCTGCAAAACCTCAGCCAGCGCATGACAGGCGCGTTTGTCCTCAGCATCATTCTGGTTAACGCGGCTAATTACGGCATCCCGCTGAATACATTCGCCTTCGGTGCCGTCGGTGAACAAACAGCCATCACCTATTATGCGATTTCTTCGATTGTCGGCAGCGTACTCGGCGTTTATTTCGCGTCGATGGGGTCCGTTCCGACTTTGCAGGCAGTTGGTAACATCTTCCGCGTGCCGATTACCTATGCGGCGCTGCTGGGTTTTGTGGTTAATCTGGCTGATATAAGCGTCCCACTGGCTGTAGATCGGGCGGTGAGCGTCGCAGCAGAGGCGTCTGTGCCGCTGATGCTGGCATTGCTCGGCTTGCAATTGGCCAATATCTCGATTGAGGGCAACATACGGCCTATGCTGGTGGCGGTGGGGGCGAAACTGTTGATCGCGCCATTGGTGGCGGTGCCGCTGGCCTTGCTGCTGGGCTTGCAGGGTGTGCCTTACGCGGTATCGGTGATCGAAAGCAGTATGCCCACCGCCGTCATGTCAATTGCGCTGGCGACCCAATTCGGCAGCGATGCGGCTTTTACAGCAGCCGTCACGCTCATCAGTACATTAGCGAGCATCCTAACGTTGAGCGTGCTGATTCTTATCCTGCAAAATACCATCTAAATATCACCTGCTGTATCCATCTCGGTTGATTTTCTGCGGGCGCAATGGGTTGCGCCCCTAAAACCGTGTTCTGTAGGGACGCGCAACAGCACGCCCGAAACCAACGTAACGTTTCAACTGAATTCGATACACAAGCCGATGGTCCTGATTGTTTTCGCGCTTTTAGACGCTGTGTTATACTGCGCCTATGGATAAATACAGCAATGCCAATAGTAACGCGGGGATAAATCCGCAGACAGGCCACAGCGAAGCGGCCCCAACAAGCTCAGATGCTTGGGCCGAAATGCTGAAAGCACGCGGGTGGGCCGCAGGCGCGGCAACCGCCCTGGATGTCGTGGAGCCGTTTAGCCCGTTAGTGGCGCAGGTGCTGTGGGTGGTGCAACCGATTAGCGGTGTTTTCGGGGCGCGGGCGCTGCTTCACGACCTGGCGCAAACGCTGGAAGACCCACAGCAACTTGCGCATCTGCGGCAACAGTTAGAGACTTAATCATGCATTTTGCATCACCAGCAGGAGCCGACCTGTGGATACGAGCACAACGCAATTAATCGCGCTGACTGTCGTGGTCTTCGTGTTCGCTGCGAATTACATCACCGGGCTAGCGACGCGGCGGCGTGACCTGCATCAGCGGCCTATTGAAGCCTATAGCGCCCTGCCTGCACTAGTGAGCGAAAGCGTCGAAGCCAGCCGACCGTTACATCTGTCGCTGGGTAGCGCCACCATCGGCGGCGAAAGCACGCTGGTCGCACTGGCGGGCAAGGATTACCTGTACTATGCGGTGCAGCAAGCCGCCATCAGCGATGCCTCGCCCATCATCACCGTCAGCGATGCCGCCGCCATCCCTTTAGCGATGGATACGTTGCGGCGGGGCTACACGTCTGCACAGATGATAGAGCGCTATCGACCCATCAACGTGCGCTGGTTCCCGGCGGGTGAGCGCTCATTGGCGTTTGCGGGCGGTGTGATGGCCATGCAGGGCACAGACGAAGACGATGTAGCGGCCAACCTACTGGCGGGTAGCTTCGGTGTGGAGTTGGCGCTGATTATGCTGGCGGCGCAGCGGCGCGGTAAGCTGGTGGCCGCAGGCAGTGACCGCTTAGATGGCATCGCGATCACGTATGCCCTCGCTGATTATCCCATTCTGGGCGAAGAACTCTTTGCGGCGGCTGGCTATCTCGGTGATGCGCGAAGCGCAGAGGGCCGCAGTGCCCGCGTCCGTAATTACACGGTTGACGCGCTACGCGGCGTGGTCGTCGTGGCGATCCTGCTCTTGCTGCTCGTCTCAATCGTCACGGAGTTGACCGCATGAGGGTTCGCTTAAACGTCGTTCTATCTGCTACCATCGTTGTCAGCGTCGGCTTTATCACGCTGTTAGGGTTGCTGGCGGGTAGTGACCTGCGCTTGATCCGCCCCTTGTTTGCTTCTTTGCCGCTGGATGAAGCCAGCATCGACACCATCGTAGGCGTGCTGAGCATCGTGCCCGCGCTGGCGGCTGTCTTCGTGCGCATCGCGGTCGTTACCGCTGCCCTCACGCTGATTATCGGCATTCTGAACTTGCTATTCGTCCATGCGCGGCGCTTCGCAGGTGGGGCGCGTGGCCTGGGCGGGCGTGTGAACAGCCTCGCCTTGCTGCTGAGTTATAGCCTGGGTGTAATCTTTATTATTTTGGGGCGCGTCGGGGATAGCAACATTGCGAATGTCCTGCTGGAAAGCGTACAGGTCACGATTGAGTCGGCGCTGGCGGCGTTGCTGTTCTTCGTACTGGTGTATGGGGCTATGCGCATCCTACGGCGCGGTGTGACGTTCGGGCGTTTGCTTTTTCTGGCGGCGCTGCTAATCGTGCTGATCGGTGCGCTGCCATTGGGCATCGCGCCCGTGCGGGATTTTGCAGCATGGGTGATGGCCGTCCCGGTGGATGGTGGCGCACGCGGCATTCTATTAGGTATTGCCCTGGCGACAAGCGTCGCAGGGTTGCGCATTCTAATCGGACAGGATCGTTCCTACGGCGAGTAGTGGGTGAGCATGAGCGACGATAATAACAACGATTGGCTAGACGACTTCGACTTCGGTGCGGATGACGACAACGGCGACAGTGCACAAAATGATGCACTGTTCGACTGGTCCGATGAGGGCGATACGGACGATAACGGCGCTGGCAGCGGGTTAACGGGTCAGCTTGACTGGCGACAGGCTGGCCTGGATGATGCTTTATCCGCTGCGGGTGAGGGTGATGAAGCAGACGGTCCCTCATGGCTGGAAGATACGATTTACCCCGTAGACGCCGACGATGGTGACCAACAACCGGATTGGCTGCAAGGGCTGAACATCGGGCAAGACGCCAGCCCCAATACAGCAGCAGATGCAGACGATGACGACACAGCGGCTTTCGCGGGTTCACCCGCCTTCGACCCCGATAGCTATGATCTGGACGACGCCGACATTACCGCCACTCAACCGGACTGGCTGACAGAACTGAACGCAGGTAGCAGCGAAGCGGACCTCGCCCCCGATTTTTCAGATGACGCTGGCACCGATGCAGGCAGCGCACAGGGCGGCGACGATCTGCCGGATTGGTTGGATGACCTGGGCGACGAAGCCGCCTATGCTTACGGGGCAGAAGCCGAGGCTGGGCAATTTGCCGCTGCCGACGACCCGCCAGCAGAAACGGACATCGACAGCCTGTTCGCGGATATGCAGCTAGAGGACCGCGACGACTTCCTCATTGACGACGACACAACCGCAGCAGACATCGACGCCACAGGCGCAGACGATTTCAGCCAACTCTTCGGGGACGATTTCGGGCAGGATTTTGGCGACGAGACGCTACCAGGACCAGACGCCGTATTGGAGGACGCCGGAACAGACGACGATATGCGGGCCTTTTTAAATGAGGCCGAGCCAGCAGAGGGCGACGACAGCGATGCGCTAGACTGGTTCCAGGAAGAAGCCGCCAGCGACGAACCCGACTGGTTGGAGACGCTCAACCCCGACGACGAGACCGAATTGGCCGACTTAATCGCCCAATTCGGTGATGATGGCGAAGACCTGGGCGAAATCGCCACCGATGACGACCTCGATGCGGTGGCTGCGGCGCTGGACCGCATCGAAGCAGAAGAACGTTCGGTCACGGGTACGCTGGATTCCCTGTTGGCGACCTTTGACAGCGCAGACGCCCGCACGGGTACAGATCAAGACCAAGACCAAGATCAAGATAGAAGTGACACATCAGACGAAGATTTCGCCGATTTAACCGACGGCAATTTTGACGACCTTGATGCATTCTTCGCAGAAGACGAGGGCCTGCGCCCCGCACAATACCGCTATGCCGCCGACGAAGATGCACAGATGGCCGAGGATCAGCTTGAATGGCTGCGGCAGGTGGCCGAGGTCGATGAAGGCGACGAGCTTTCAGCGGCAGCGGTGGTGCGACGCAACCCGGACCGCTCATTAGATGAGTTAGATGACCGCCTGATGGACCTGCGTGAGCGCGGTTTAGGCATCAGCACAGAAGCAGACGACGAGACCGACGACGACCCCGGCGCGGGCGCGGGCGCTGCGGCAGCGCCACAGGCAGGCGAATTTGCGGCTTTCATGCCCGACGAGGATGCGCTGCGCCCGATGCGCATGACATCAGAATCGGCGGATGTGCTGCCAACGGTGCAGATGACGCCCGAACAAGAACAGCGTGCCGACCTGCTGCGCACGATGGCGGCGGCGAGCCTGGGCCAGATCATTACATCCAGCGACACAGGGGCCGATGCCGACGACGAAACGGCATCATCCCGCACACGTCCCCGTGCGGCACGTTTGCCGCTGGACCGCATCGCTATCAGTATCTTGTTGCTGTTGGCGGTGCTGCTGCCCTTTATCGTCGGGGCTGGCATTGGCGACCAGCCCGCCGATCAATTTGCAGCCGATAGCCCACAAGCCGCTGTGTATCAGCAGATTAGCACGCTGGAAGCGAGCGATCTGGTGCTGGTGGCGGCTGAATACGGTTCTACAGGTGCGGGTGAACTGGATACGATGATGCAAGCCTTGCTCTCGCATGTGCTGCTGACGGGTGCGCGTCCGGTTGTGGTCAGCACCAACCCGATTGGCCTGCTGCGCACAGAGAACATCCTGACGGAATTAGCCGGAGAGAACGCCCGCAACAACGCCTATCATGTAATTCGCTATCTGCCCGGTGGCAATGTCGGCGTGCGCGACATCAGCCTGAGCGCCGACAACACCAACCGCATCTTCCGCACGGATTCCCGCAATACGCTCAGCGGCCTGAACGTCGATTCACTGGACGATTTCGCGCTGATTCTCGTCGTCTCCGAAAGTGCGGATAGCATACGCACCTGGATGGAACAGGTCGCCCCGCTGACGAATACGCGCTTCGTGCTGGCCACCGGACAAGCTGCAATGCCGCTTTCAGCCCCCTATGCACAGGTAGCTGATGGTTCCGGCACGGGTAACAGGCAGGTGATTGGCTTGCTGACGGGCTATGAGGACGCCTACACCTACAATGCACAACTCAGCGCCACCGATACACCCACGCCCACCGTCAGCGCGACGCCCAGCGCCACCGATACACCCACCGCGACGGCCACCAATACGCCCACGCAAACGCCTAGCCAGACACCCACCGCAACGGCCACCAGTACACCAACGCCGACAGAGACAGCGCAGGCGACAGTACAGGCAACGGAACTGACCGAGGCGCTAACGCCATCAGAGGCAGCGACAGAGGCCGCCACAGACGATCAAGCTGCGCCAGCACAGACGACGCCGGAGGCCGCCACACCGACAGCAACAGCTACGGATACGCCCACAGCAACAGCTACGGATACGCCAACGGCCACGCCGACGCACACGCCTACAGCGACGCCCAGCGCTATGCCCACGAACACACCGACGCCATCACCGACCAGCACGCCAACGGCCACAACGGTGCAATTGGTGACGATTGCGGTGGTAAACGCACAAAGCGTGGTCAACATACGGCGCGGCCCTAATACCAACTTTAATTCGGTGGGGCGTGCTGACCCCGGTGATGTCTTTCTGGTCTTGGAAACCAGCGAAACCGGCGAATGGGTGCAGATTGAATTACCCGATGGCCAAACGGGTTGGATTGCGAGCTTCCTGGTGGATGTCGAAGAGCGCACGACAGCAGAGGTCTTCGGCACGACTGGCCCCACAGCCACACCGACGCAAATTGTGGGGCAGCAGGTGCGCGTCACGGTGAATACCCGCGTGAATATCCGCACAGGGCCAGGTGCGGGCTTCGGGGCGGTTGATGTGGCACGCCCGGATGAGATTTATACGGTGATCGACTTCAGCGACGACGGCGAATGGGCCAACGTCGAACTGCTGGACCGCGAGGGTGATGGCTGGATTAGCGTGTCGTTGCTGGAAACAGTCGCAGGTGATACAGAACCAGCGACGAACACCGCAACGCCGCAGGCCGACGCGACCCCAGTGGTGATTGGCCGCATTAACATCAACGAGCGCGTGAATATCCGCGTGGGGCCGGGGTCACAGTTTGGTGCAATCGACATTGCCAACCCGAACGAAGCATTTGTCGTGCGTGGCTTTAGTGAGGATGGCGAATGGGCTAACGTGCAGCTTAACGATACGGATGGCGACGGCTGGATTGCGGCCTTCCTGCTGGACATCGAAAGCACGCAGCCTGATGATGCAGATGCAGATACAAATAGCGAAACCCGTGCTGTGTCGCGCCGCCTGATTATGGGGCGTGGGCTGGTCGGGCGACCTGCCCCGGCGCAGGCTGATGACCCAGCAGACGCGACCAACAGCAGCGCACTCGCATCAGGTGACCGTCCGGCCCCCATCAGCGAGCGCGAGGCACGCTGGAATGCGCTGACCTGGGGTGCGTTGGGGGCTACCGTGCTGATTGTCCTGGGCAACGCCTATCATGTCATCCGCAGCGCACGCGACGACGCCAATGCGCAAGCATCGGGCAACGCGAACCGACGCAACAGAGAGGCACGCTAACATATGGATTTCCTGGCCGGGGTCGTCAGCTTCTTGCTGACGCTGGTAATCTTCAGCTATTTGATCGGGGATAACTTCCTGTTTCGCCTGGCGATCTACGTCTTCGTGGGCCTGACCGCCGCGTTTACCACACTGGTCACAGTCGAAAGCGTGATTTTGCCGCTGCTGGACGAATTTGGCGAGATTTACCTGGTGCTGATTGCCAGCGTGATTACCGGTTTGCTGCTGCTCAAGCCGATCCGCCGCCTGACGCCATTAACGAATCTGGCGTTGGCGTTCCTGGTGGCGGTTGGTGCAGCCGTGTCCGTTGTGGGCGGCATTACAGGGACGTTGTTGCCGCTGGCCATCGCAACCGGATCGGTCACAGTTGGCAACCTGATTAACGGTTTGATTGTCTTCGTCGGTGTGGCAACCAGCCTGTTTTATTTTCAGTATCGCGTGCGGTTGGATGCCGACAACGTGCCGCAGCGGGGCCGCTTCAGGCAGGCTGTGCAGACTGTCGGTGAGGGCTTCATCGCTGTGACGTTGGGCGCTTTATATGGCTCGGCTATCCTGACCAGCCTGACGATCCTCACATCTCTGATTGC
>DAOTTW010000321.1:0-30966 GCA_034437615.1 Anaerolineae bacterium
CAGACGCGCTACATCCTGACGCTGCACCCCCTCGCAGAGCGCGTGCGCACCAGCTTCGGCAAGATGAATGCACGCCTCGCAGAAGCCCTGGACGGCTTGCAGGTGGTCAAAGGTAGCGCACAAGAAGCATCCGAGGCGCAGCGCTTCAATAAATTGGCCGATAACGTCAAGGATTACTACATCGCACAGGGCGAGGTCGAGGCACGCTATCTGGCCAACCTGCTGCTTGGCCTGGTCTTTCCGGCGGGCTTCGTCCATGCGCTGCTGCTCTACAATCAGGGCATCATCAACATCGGTGACATCGTGGCCTTCATGGGCCAGCTTTACCTGTTTCAATTTCCAGTGTTTGTGTCGATCTTCGCGCTATCGCGTGTCGCAACGGGCATTGCCAGTGGTGGCCGCATCCTGGAAATCATCAACACCGAGACCGACCTAGACCAGAATCCCGATGGCCACAAAGCGACGATCAAAGGCGCTATTACATTCGAGCATGTGTCCTTCGGCTACGAAGCAGGCAAGCAGGTCGTCCACGACATCAGCTTTGATGTGCAGCCAGGCCAAACCGTCGCCATTGTGGGCCAGACCGGAGCCGGTAAAAGCAGCATCACCAAGCTGATGAACCGCACCTATGATGTGCAGCAAGGTCGCGTGCTGGTCGATGGCGTGGACGTGCGCGAATGGAATTTGGAGTCGTTGCGCTCACAGATCAGCGTGATCGAGCAGGACATCTTTCTGTTCAGCCGCACAATTGCGGAAAATATCAGCTTTGCAGACGACGACGCCAACCGTGAGCAGGTCGTCGACGCGGCCAAGCAAGCGCAGGCCCATGACTTTATCGAGAAGCTCCCGAATGGCTATGACACGGTGATCGGGCAACGCGGCGTCACGCTCAGCGGCGGTCAACGGCAACGCCTGGCACTGGCACGCGCCTTCCAGAGCGACCCACCGATCCTGATCCTGGATGACAGCACCAGCGCCATCGACAGCGCCACCGAGGACCGCATCCAGCAAGCCATCTGGACCGCCGCCGAGGGCCGCACGACCATTCTCATCACGCATCGCCTATCACAAATTCGCTGGGCCGATCATATCGTGGTATTACGCAATGGCCGCGTCGTCGCACAGGGCGCACACGAAGACCTGCTGGCATCATCCGAAGCCTATCGACGCATCTTCGCCCGCTATGACGACGGCGACACAGACCGCTCACAACAAAACACAAACGCAGAACCAATCACGACGAGCAACGCAGGGGATTAAACGCACATGGGCTTTTTTGGTGGCCTGGAAGCAGATAAATACGACCGTCAATATACGGATTTGTACCTGGGTCGGCGCATCTATCAGTACATGCGCCAGTTCCGCAGCCAGCTTATCGGCATCGCAATCGGCTTCAGCACCTTAGCGATTGTCGCGGCATTGCGCCCGATCCTGATTTCACTGGGCGTAGATGCACTGGCAGCAGAAGCAAACACGCTCTATCTGATCTTAGGCGGGTTGCTGGTCGCTGGCGTCATCGAATATTTCGCGAATTGGCTGCGACGACGCCTGCTATCAAAGGTAATCGGTAACGTGGTGGCACGGATGCGCAAAGACACCTTTGCTGCCGCCGTCAAGCGTGACCTGGCCTTCTATGATGTCAACAAGACCGGCAAAATCGTCAGCCGCATCACCAGCGATACGCAAGAATTCGGTGATGTGGTGCTGTTCACAAGCGATGTAGTCTCGCAATTGGTCTCCGTTGTGTTCTTGCTGCTGGTGCTGTTCTCTCGTAGCATCCCGTTGACCGTTGTGCTGCTGCTGCTGCTGCCGATGTTCGGTGTGGCGGCTATCGGCTATCGCAATCTGGCGCGGCGTGTGACGCGGCAGGGGTCGCGGGCAATGGCACTGGTGAACGACAACATTCAGGAAAGCGTCACGGGCATCAGCGTAGCCAAGAACTTCCGGCGTGAGTCGATGATTTACAGCGAATTCACCGACGTAAACATGCTCTCATATCATACGAACATGAGGCGCGGTCTCGTGCTGTCGCTGGTCTTCCCGACGATGGCTGCACTGACGGGTATCGCCATCGCCATCATCTCGTATGTGGGTGCAACCGTCGTGCTGGCCGGCACGATCACTGCCGGCGTCTGGTATCTGTTCGTGCAAGGCGTGGAGCGCTTCCTGTTCCCGATTATCAATCTGGCGTCGTTCTGGAGCCAGTTTCAGCAGGGCCTCAGCGCCGCAGAGCGCATCTTCGCGCTGATCGACAGCGAAAACAACATCAAGCAGCACGGCGATCAAGCCGCTGACGACATTCGCGGCGAAATCAGCTTCGATAACGTGGCCTTCGGTTACGATGATGACATGATGGTGCTCAAAAACTTCAACCTGCACATCAAGCCGGGTGAAAACGTCGCCTTCGTCGGGCACACAGGCGCAGGCAAAAGCACCATCGCCAAGCTGGTCGCACGCTTCTATGAATTTCAGGGCGGCCAAATCCGCATAGATGAACACGACATTCGCGGCTTTGACCTGCAAAGTTACCGCAGTCGGCTCGGCATGGTGCCACAAGCGCCGTTCTTGTTTAGCGGCACCATCATGGAGAATGTGCGCTACGCTCGCCCAGAAGTCAGCGATGAGGAAATCATCACGGTTGCGAACAGCATCGGCAATGGCGAGTGGCTGGAAACGCTGCCGAACGGCCTGCATAGCGATGTAGGCGAGCGCGGCGCACGCCTCAGCATGGGCCAGCGCCAACTCGTGAGCCTGCTGCGTGTGCTCGTGCAGAAACCGGCTATTTTCGTGCTGGATGAGGCCACAGCCAGCATCGACCCCTTCACCGAAGTGCAGATCCAAGAGGCCATCGAGATGATCCTGGCGCAATCCACATCCATCCTGATCGCGCACCGCCTCAGCACCGTGCAAAGCGCCGACCGCATCATTGTGCTACGTGACGGCGGCATCATCGAGGAAGGCAACCACAGCGACCTGATGCGGCAAGGTGGCCACTACGCCGAACTCTACAATACGTACTTCCGGCATCAATCGCTCAGCTATGTGGAAAGCGCCCACGCCCGCCTCGCAAAAGGGGCTGGCGACTAATACACGTTGGCGCAAATACTGTGGCAGTCTGCGGACGCGCCGCATCATGGGCTTATTTCCGCCGTGCTGTACTAGCTAACGCAATTCTGCTACCGACGCGCTAGGACAACCGTTATAATGATGATTCTAACGAGTTGTCTAGCGCTGAGGAAGCAAACACCTGAATGGACAACAACCGTTCATCCAACAACCCGCAAAACCAAACCAATACGCCAGCAAACAATCAACCATCGTCGCCGGATGTGCCGGAAATCTATGCCAATGACGCGCAAACCCGCGCTAATCGTGCCGTCGATGCCTTCATGGATGCTGTGTTGCGCCTCTCAAACCGCATCGTGACGGTGCTGGATCGTATTTTCGCACGCATCCAGGCGATAAACTGGCCGCGCATCCCGTTAACGCCGTTTCAGTGGGTGCTTGTGTTGTTCATCGCATTGGCGCTGGCCTATATCTGGGCCACACCCGTCTTTGAAGCAGGCGACGAGATCAAGCATTTTGCGCTGGTCGAAGCGCTGACAGAGGGCCAGCTACCAGAGCAAGACCCCGAAAACCCCGGTCCCTGGCAGGAAGTCGGCAACCAGCCGCCGCTCTATTATGCGCTGGCGTCGGCGCTCATCGCACCCATAGCACGCGACGACGCCGACCAATACCGCGAACGTAACCCCTTCGCACAAATCGACAACCCGGCCAGCGCCGGCAACAAAAATATCGTGCTGCGTGATACGCTCAATCCACCACTAGAGGGCACCGTGTTGGCGGTCTACGTGCTGCGCCTGCTGAATATATCGCTGGCTGCACTCACCCTCTGGTCGCTGTATCGCATCGGGCAGTTTATCGCACCACAACGCCCCATCGCAGGCTTAGTCGCAGTCGGCATCACCGCCTTTAACCCCATGTTTTTGTTCGTCACAGGGGCGGTGGATAACATCAATCTGGCGATGGCCATCAACAGCGTGATTATCTACTTAACGCTGATAACGCTACGCGAGGACTTTCTATATATCCGCAGCCTGATTTTAGCTGTGCTGCTGGCGCTAGCGACCTTGACGCACATCAGCGGCGTGGTGCTGCTGGTTGCGGTCTTCGCTGCGACGGGCTGGCGTGCCCACAAACGCAAGGCCTGGGGCGATTGGCTGCTATTTGCCGGTTTGACGCTGCTGGCCTTCTTCGCGTTCGGCTTCTGGTGGTACGTGCGCAATGTCCAGCTTTACGGTGAGTTCTTCGGCACATGGACCGCCGCCCAAATCGCAGGCATCAACACGAACCCCATCACTCTCGGCGGCCTGTTCCTGGGCTTTCAGGAATTGCGCCTGTCGTTCTGGGGCTTGTTCGGCGTCGGCAATATCCAGGCGTCGGCCCTGTTTTACGCCTTTGTAGATTTCGCCGTGTTCCTGAGCATCTTCGGCGTGGTCTTTCTGATCTTGCAGCTATTGGCCATCCGCGATTTCAGCTATGCACGCCGCGAACTGACCAGCGTGAGCTTCCTGGGGCTGACGTTCTTGCTGCTGGTGACCGTCGTCATGCTTTTGCTCTCACGAACGGAATTGCTCAGCGGCACCAGCTTCTTCCCATACATCGGCATTGTGGTCCCGTTGATTACAGCGGGTTTTATCGAGATCGTATGGTGGCTGCTATTCCTGCTCAGCCCACCGGAACGTAACTTCGTGCGAGCAGGTGAGGCTGTGCCAGAATCCGTGCTGCGTGATGGCATGGTGTGGCCGATGCGTCTGTTGGGCCTGTCGGCGGCGCTGATCCCATTCTTCACGATTTTGCCGCAATACATGCCCCCGCAACCGCTGGAAAAACTGCCGGATAGCGCCATTCCGGTTTATGCGCGCTTTGACGACGTGGAGTTAATCGGCTATCGGCACACAGATCGACGCTACATCCCCGGCGAAGAGGTGCCGCTGCGCTTTTACTGGCGCGTGCAGGGGCAAACCGAGACCGATCAGGTGCTGTCGGTCACGCTGCTGGGCGCAGGCAACCAACCTATCGGCAGTCTGCGTACCTACCCCGGTGCGGGCCGCTTGCGCACGACAAGCTGGCAGCAGGGCGCAATCTATGAAGATACCTACCTGCTGCGCCTCTCAAATGGCATTTCTGAGCGGCAACCCTTCCGCGTGCACGTGCGCTGGCTTGACCCACAAGAGCAGGCTGGCATCAGGCCTATCAACCTGGACGGCGAAACGCTGGAGGCTGTCATGTTGGACGTCGGCGCGGTGATTCCGCTGCAATTGCAGCCCAGTCTCGCGGGCTTCATCGTGCTTGAGGACGCAGAAGCGCTAGCAACCACATTCGGCGAGCAGATCAAGCTGCACGCCTATCAGTTTGATGTCGGCTCATTAGAGGTACTGCTGAACTGGGAAGCGCTAGAACTCGATGGCACCAATTACACAGCCTTCGTGCACGTCTACAACCAGGCTGGCGAGCTAGTCGGCCAATCCGACCGTATGCCCCTGCTACCGACGGAATACTGGCGGCTTGCTGAGCGTTACCTGATGGAGCACCCGTTGACGTTCTTGGAGCGCCTGACGCCCGGCGAATACTTCGTAGAGATCGGCTGGTATGAATTGTCACCGGATCAGCGCTGGCAGCGCCTTGCATTACCCCTGCCGGACCCGTTATCGTTACCAGAGGGCATCGAACCAGAGGACATCGTACAGCAGGACCGCTACCGCTTATTTAACGTCGTGGTCGATGAAGAAGGCAGCGTGTTCTCACCCCAATTAGAAGCCCTGGAACCCACCACAACGCCAGAAGCCGCCAACGGCGAAACCACAACCGCTGCTGAAGCCACCGAGGAAGCCACAGCAGAGGCGACAGATTAAATCTGAAAATCTGATGGATAAACGAAAACAAACCTGTATGATCGTAGGGGCTTAGCGTGCTAAGCCCTGGGCGCAATACATTGCGCCCCTACAGATCCGTTTTCATATCTCCATCAGATAAAAAATGAGACTTTGCACCCACACGCGGGTACATTAGGATAGCAACCGCCAAACAGCGACCCCCACAGGTCGCCCGTTTGATTGTGACGGTACAGATGCACAGACAGATGCAACACACCATCAGCCATACATTGCACGAGAATGCCATGATGCAGGATGCTGCCCTGAACACCGACAATCCACAGACCACAGCCACAGCAGACCAAGCCGGCAATCCCGTGACGCTGGCGCTATCCGTTGAGTTGATCGCCTACGCGCTGCTGCTGATCTTCGTCTTGTTTATGTACGTCGCGGATTTAGACATCATACCGCTGACGAACGCCGAAGCGACCCGTGCATTGGGTGCCTGGCATGTGGTCCACCCGGACGCCCCCGGCGCGGCCCAAACGCCTGATAGCCCTGTGATCTTCTGGTGGCAGGCTGCTGCCTTCAGCACGCTGGGTGGCAGCGAATTTGCAGCGCGGCTCGGCGGCTTAGTAGGTGGCATCGTGCTGATACTCATGCCGCTGTTGTTCCGCTCGCGGATTGGCACGGGGCGCACGTTCATTCTGAGCCTGCTATTGGCTATGTCGCCCTTCGTGTTGGTCTCCGCACGCGAAGCCAGCCCGCTGCTATGGACGCTGATTTTTGCGCTGGGTGCGCTGTGGGCTATCTGGCGCTACTGGGATAACCGCTTGCTCTCCGATGGGCTGTGGGCTGCGGGTTTCGTCGCTGCGCTGATCTTCCTGAGTGACCCCGGTGGGCCACTACTGGCACTCATCCTGCTGGGTGCGCTGGCGCTAGCAACGTGGTGGACAGCACTCAACGCAGGCGACGAGCTAGACATCACCGGCGAAGACCTGATGCGCCGCGTGCAGGCCACGCTTGCCAGCTTCAACCCCTCCTATGGCCTGGGGCTGGGTGTGCTACTGGTTGGCTTGGTCGCTACAGGCTTCTTGCTCTATCCGAACGGCTTGAACCACGTTAGCACGCTGCTAGGCAACACGTTCAGCGGCATCGTACAGCCCGCACACCCGAATGCACCGTTAGCCTGGCCTGTATTAGCGCTGTTCGTCTATAATCCGCTGCTGCTGGCCTTTGCGCTGGTCGGGGCGCTGCTACTGCGCATCCGTCACCGTGTTGATTTTCTGGCACGCTTTGCAGGTGCCTGGTTTATGCTGGCCTTGCTCGTGCTCACGTTTTATCGCGCTGCCACGCCGGATTATGCGCTGTGGCTGCTGCTACCGCTGATGTGGCTGGCTGCTAGCGCCATCGCAGAGCTATTCATAGATCGGCCTGTGCTGCTCTACTGGTTCGATAACCTCAACGCCGTCGAACTCGCACAGACAGCAAACCGCTTCTGGTGGGTGAAATGGGCAGTCGGTGTAGGGGTCTTTGGCCTGCTGCTGACGCTCAGCCTGCATTGGTCGGAATTGGGGCGCGGCCTGCTGCTGATGCCACAGGGGGAGCCGCTGCTTGGGGTCATGCAGCGCCTATCGGAGCCAGCGTTAGCCCGTGCGCTGCGTGGTGCCATCTGGTTGCTGTTTACGCCCGTCGTCATGCTCATCGTTTATCTGTTCGCTGCTAGCGTTTGGGGCAATCTGAACGTGTTGCAGGGCTTCGGGCTGGGCTTTTTCTTCTTCATGCTTGGCTCCGGGCTGGGTGGCGGCTGGAATGCCGCAGTAGAACAGGCCAGCAACCCGGCGGCATTCTGGCGTGCAGAGGCCGTACAACCGGATGCCTATTTGCTGCGTGAAACCCTGCAAGAGATCAGCCAGCGCGATACACAGGGCTTCCCGCTGATACCTGTAACGGTGCTGCTACCCGAAAACCGCACAACAAATACGATTGTGCGCGATGATGGCCTATTAGCATGGCTGCTGCGGGATTACGAAAATACGCGCTTTGTGCGCACTGTGGACGGAGCACAGCGCGACCAAATTGTGCTGCTGCCGACAGGCACCATCGAAGCCACACAGCCGGAACTCGCAGGCAGCTACATCGGGCAGAGCTTTCAGTTAACGCGGCGCTGGTCCACCGGGCAGCTAGCGGGCGGTGATTTTGTGGCCTGGTTTGCACAGCGCCGCCTACGCACAGACGCCGAGATACGCTCACAGGGCGTTATTCTGTGGTTGCGCCTGGATGTTTACAATGGCACACCCATTGACCAGCGCCCCACCGGATAAAATGGTCGTGTAGGGACAGGCCAATGTGCCTGTCCGCGCCTGAGACAGACATGAGACCGTCCTGAAACAGTAAGTAAATAGCAAACAAGCTGTGTATGATCGAATGTGAACGCGGATGCGGACGACAAGCCTATGACAGAGAAACCTGCAAACAAGAAATCTGCAATCAAGAAGCCCGTGACAAATGACAAGCAGCAAGAGACGCAGCACAACACAGCCGAGGTAGACGCCCTGATTACGCGCTGTCTACAGGGCGACCAGACGGGCTATGCGGACCTGTACGATCATTTTGCGGCGGGCGCGTATCGCCTGTGCTACAGCCTGCTGATGAACCAGCAAGACGCCGAAGACATTTTGCAGGATACCTTTGTGTATGCTTTTCGCAATCTGGCACGCTACGATAACACGCGAGCCGCTTTCAAGACGTGGCTATATACCATCGCCGTGAGCCGTTGCCGCAATACCTATCGGCGCAAGCGCTTTCCCACCGTCGATATTACGCAGGTATTACACCTGTATATTCCGGGACCATCCTCGGAAAACCCAGAAGCGCAACTCGCACAACGCAACGCCGCCGACGCGATTCAGGTCGCGCTGACAGGGTTATCACCGCGCTTACGTGAGGCTATTGTATTGCGTTATGGGCATGGCCTGACCTACCGCGAGATTGCTGAAGTCATGGGCTGTCCGGCTAAAACCGCAGAAAGCCGCGTGCGCCTCGGCCATGAGCGCCTGCGCGGATTATTGCAGCCAGCAGGCCGCGCCCTGCTCGAAGAACTCGCCCGCGCTTAGCCCGTGTTGGCGCGAATACTGTGGCAGTTTGCGCAGGCGCAGAAGCGCGTCCCTACGGGCGGATACCAGGACGGATACCATGTAGGGACGCCATTCTTGGCGTCCGGGGCGGCGCAGCCGCATTGCAGGTTTATCTTCGCCATGCTGTGCCGATGTATGTGCAGGGGCAGGTCATGACCTGCCCGTTTGCAACAAGATCATATTTGCATATTTGATGGAGAGTGAACGAACACCGATGTTCTGGCTACGACAGCGTTATGCAAAATTGCGGATGCCTGCCTTCCTGCGCGGTGAATTACCGCTGCACCTGCGGCGCTATGTGGCGCGGCAAGTGCATGAAGACGACAGCGTGTATACAGATTATCAGGCACAGCGCCACATTGCCGATGAACTAGAGCGCCGCCTGCCCACATTTGGCAAACCGCAGCCCGATGCATTGAGGCGCGTCTGGTCCCATGTGCAAGCTGAGGTCGCAACACCGTCAGCAGCTAAGCAGGCGTTTACATTACCGCGCTTCCGTATGCGTTATGGCCTCATCGCCTGTGTGCTGGCGTTGGCGCTGATGCTGCCGTTGCTGGTCGATGGCTATACAATCAGCGCATCCGTGCCGCAGCAGCCCGCGCCGAAAGTCCTGCGCCTGACGCCGACGCCCGATAGCGCCACCGATACAGCAGCAGCCGACGCCGTGCCCATCAAGCCGACAGTGGTGGCCTACGTCGAATTGACCGAGCCAGGGCGCGACCGCTGGCACAAACTGCCGCATAATACCCCGGCACCCTGACGCAAAGCAGCTAGAAAAACGTCCACAACCAGACTGGAAACCGAACGACCATGATGCAAAACCCAAACCCTGACACCAGCAATCACAATGTCATCAGTCGGGCCTTCGCAGGCGGCATCAGCCTGAATTGGGAGACCACGCTGTACATCGCCCTTCTGTTGCTGGCGATCTTCACGCGCTTCTTCATCCTCGGTGAGCGCGTCATGAGCCACGACGAAAGCCTGCACACGCGCTTCTCGTATAACCTGTATCAAGATGGGGCCTTCGAGCACACACCGCTGATGCACGGGCCGATTCTGTTCCATGCGACGGCCTTCTCTTATGCGCTGTTCGGTGATAATGACTTCACCTCGCGCATCTATCCCGCCTTGCTGGGCGTGCTGATGGTCATGTCGCCGTTGCTTTTCCGGCGCTGGCTGGGTCGCTGGGGCACCATCCTGGCCATGATTATGATCTTGATCTCGCCGTTGTTGCTGTATTACAACCGCTACATCCGGCATGATACGCCCTCCATTCTTTCGGCCATCATCATGCTGTGGGCCATCTTGATGTACTTAAACGGGCCAGCGCATCAGCGAAGACGGGCACACTGGCTATACATCATTGCCGCTGCGATGATCTGGAACCTCGGCTCTAAAGAGACGGCCTTTATCTATATCGCGATTTTCGGCATCTTCTTGTTCTTGTATTGGCTGGTGCGCCTGCTGCAATACTTCCTGCGCTTGCCGGGCAAACCGATCTTTAGCTTCGGCATGATGGGCATTCTCTTCGGCGGTGTGATGTCGTTGGGCATGTATATTGTGCTAGATGTCATCAAGTTCGATCTGTTCTCTGGCCCTGATGAAATCGCGTTCTTTGAATTAGCAGCCGGTGACCAGCAGACGTTCTTCCTGTGGACCTTCTTGTGTGTGGCGTTCGTGCTGGCGGTCATTATCGGCACGGCCATATGGACCTACCGCGATAAGCTGGACAAGCTACCCTGGCGGCAGGTGGTCGTTGTCGTGGGTTTAGCGCTGTTGGTTTGCTTCGTGCTGATTATCATCGAAGAACGCTCACACACGGAACCAACAAGCGGTCAAGAAGCCGTTGCGCCTGCCGTCCCTGGTGAGGACGGGGCGACGAATGCACCGGGGGTCGTTTCGACAATTTCCTGGACGCTGATGATTGCGCTATGGGCGCTGAGCCTCGCGTGGCTGGCGTTTCTGTTCATCACGCGCCGCCGCGCTGAACGCGATGACGATGTGCGTGATGACAAAGACAAAGCAGGGCGCGGTTTCTGGGGCACAATGGACCTCTTCCCAGAATTTGACCTGATTGTCGTCATCGGCACGCTGATTCTGCCCTGGGCGACGGCCTTAGTGCCCTATCTGATGCGACCCAGCCCAGCCGATTTGGACGCTGTGGCCAATGGCCTGCCCCTCTTGCGGGATATGCTGCTGGCCATCCCACAGATCAACGGTACGCAGCAGGCCGGATCGTTCATGCTCGGCTTCTATGCATGGCTGCCCCTGATTGTCGTCTCGACGGTCACGGGCCTGATGTGGGACTGGCGGCGCTGGCTGGTTTCGGCACTGGTCTTTTATGTGCTGTTCGCCTTCTTCTTCACGACGGTCTTTAGCAACATCGCAGGCTTGGCCACCGGCATGATCTACAGCCTGGGCTACTGGCTAGAGCAGCAAGGCGTGCGGCGTGGTAGCCAACCGCAGTATTACTACCTGCTGATCGTCATGCCCTTCTATGAATTCTTGCCCGCGATTGGTGGTGTGCTGGCCATGTTCGCCGGATCGCTCGTCTTCTGGAAGCGCCAACGCGCTGACCAAGACGCCGAAGCCCATCTCGATCAAACACTGCTGGAAATGCAGACGCTCGAAGCCGAAGCCGATAACCTGCGTCAGCAAGCAGCAACCAACACGAATACAGATAGCGACGATTCCGTAGAACTGGAACGCTTCGATGCTGACGAAGCCGACCAAGACCAGTATGAGACGCAACCGACAGACGACGCGGCGATGCCATCGCCTGCGCTCACCGCACAGCAAGAAACGCAGCTACGCGCCAAACACGATGAAGCTATGGGCCTGCGCTATCACCTGATGCAGCAGCGCCGCCTCGACGAAATGCCCTTCCTGTTTGCCTGGGCATGGCTGGCCATCCTGAACTTAGTCGGCTACAGCCTCGCAGGTGAAAAAATGCCCTGGCTGGGCACACATCTCACGCTACCGCTGATCTTCCTGACCGCGTGGTACTTCGGGGGCATCCTCGACCGCGTGGACTTTGTGAAATTCAAGCAGCGCGGCTGGATTATGCTGCTGGTTCTGCCGTTGCTGTTCATCGCGCTGGCGCAGGCAGTCGTTTCGCTTGGCTTTGCCAGTCGGCCATTTGCAGGCTTACAACAGGAACAGCTACAAGCGACCTACACCTGGTTGGCATCTGTCGCCATCACAGGCGGCGCGTTCTACGGCCTCTATCGCCTGATGCGCGATACAAGCTGGGCACACCTGCGACAGATGATCGCGGCTGCGTTCTTCATCGTGCTGGCGGTCATCACCTTCCGCTCAGCATGGATCGCTTCCTTCATCCGCTACGACGAACCGACGGAATTCCTGGTGTATGCCCATGCTGCGCCGGCCATCAAAACCGTGTTGGACGACATCGAAGAAATGAGCCTGCGCATCACCGATGGCCGCGAACTGAAATTCGCCTACGATAACAGTGTGTCCTGGCCCTATAGCTGGTACTTCCGCGATTTCTCGAATGCGGTGTTCGTCGGTGAAAACCCGACTGTGCAAAACTTAGATGATGCCGTGTTCGTGGTGGTCGGTGACGACAAACTGAGCAAGGTCGAGCCGATTCTGGCTGATCGCTACATCCGCTTTGACCATAAGCGCCTGTGGTGGCCCATGCAGGATTACTTCTACCTGACGCCACAACGCATCTTCAACACCTTCGACCTCTCGCCGGATAACACGCAGGCCGCCCAAATCCGTCAGGGCATGTTTGAAATCTGGTGGGGACGCGATTACAGCACCTATGGCGATGCGCTGGATAAAGAATTCTCGCTGACCGAATGGCCTGTCTCCGACAATATGCTGGTTTACGTGCGCAAGGATTACGCCGCGCAAATCTGGGAGTATGGCGTCGGTGATCTGGATGGCGTCTTCGTGCTGGAAGAAGAATTCACCAACCAATGCGCCGCCAACTGGAATAGCATGGGCGCGACGAACATCCTCAGCCCAAGCGACACGACGCTCAACCGCCCGTTAGGTATGGATGTAGACACGGATGGCAACCTGTACGTCGCAGATGAATACGGGCATCGCATCGCCGTCTTTGATGGCTTCAGCGGCACACTGTTGCGCACACTCGGCCAGCCCAACGGCGGCGCAGGCACAGGGGCCTTCTTGAATCGGCCTAACTCCGTGCACGTCTCGCAAAGTGGCGACCTGTACGTGGTCGATACGTGGAACTACCGCATTCAACTCATCGACACCGAAACGGGCGAGACGCTCTTTGACTGGGGGCAAGCAGGCGAATTCGGCTTTGATGCCCCGCTAGACCCCGATGATGGCTTCTGGGGTCCGCGTGACGTGGCGACCAACGGCCAAGACCGCATCTATGTGGCGGATACGGGCAACAAGCGCATCCGCACCTACACCCGTGACAGCGCCGATGGCGTCACCTACCTGTATGATGTCGGCTCCGGCGGCAGTGCGCTCGGTGAACTGGATGAGCCGAGTGCAGTCGCCGTACACCCTGAAGATGGGCGCGTGTATGTGGCGGATTACTGGAATCGGCGTATTTCGGTGTTTAATGCTGAGGGCGTCTTTCTGAATACCTTCCCGGTGCGTGCCTGGTATGAAGAACGCGGCAACCGTCCCTATCTAGCTGTGGATGCGGACCGCGAACTGCTCTACGTCACCGACCCGGACGGCGCACGGGTGCTGGTTTACACAACCGATGGCGAGTGCATCGGCTCCTTTGGTGAAGCCGCACCGGAAAGCGGGCCGGCGGGCTTGAACCAATTCGCCATCGCAGCCGGTGTGACGGTGAATGATGAGGGGGCCGTTTACATCTCCGATGCTGGCCTGAACCGCATCTTGCAGTTCGAGCCGTTCCCCGTGCCAGAAACAGAAGCAGAAGCAGAAGCAGGAGCAGGAGCAGAAGAAATAGAAGAAATAGAAGCCGATGCCATGCAGCCCGATGCAGATGCCAATCAAGAGGGTGCAGGCATCAGCGCTGAGGAGCCGTCCGGCCCTATCATCGAGCGAGACGACCCGGATAACCCCTTGTTGCCACAAGAACAAGAGGGCGCAGCAGGCGATACCAGCGAGGACGCAGACGAGGCAAACGGAGCCGAAGTAACGCCGGAAGTCGGTGCTGCTGAGTAGCTGAATAGGGGTGCTACCGAAGGCTGTAGGGGTGCAGTACACTGCTACAGATCCGTTTTCATATCTCCATAAGCATCTTGAGCACATAAATGCGGATAGAATAAACGCCTTGCTTATCCTATCTTAATTACGCTTGAAGTTGAATTAAGCTAAAATGCAGTTTCAAGCAATCTATAGCAGTCCCATGTGAAGGCTTACCATGTCACAAAACATCCCTGATCTAACTCAAAAAGACGTCGCCGCCCAGCAAGAAGCCAAAGTCGTTGGGCAAGTGATGCAGGCGTTTATCGCCAACATTCGCGCCGAATCCATCAAGCCAGTGCTGGCAAAGTACGGCCTGACGACCATCGAACCCGACCAGTGGTATCCGCAATCGCTATTCGCGGATATTTACAACGAGCTAGAAAAAGAGGGCCAGGGGCAGAATATCGTCGCCATCGGCATGAAAACCCTGGATACACTGGAATTCCCCGAAGGCACCGATAGCATCATGACGGCTTTGCAGGTCCTGCCCGCCATGTATCAGCAGATTCACCAGGGCATCGCAGCGGATGAGGGCTGGCGCATCGAACAAGTCAGCGACCAGCACATCCGCGTGACGTTCAATTCCCCCTACTCGGATTATGCCGCCTACGGCTACCTGTATAGCATTGCACGCCGCTTCCGTCCGCAAGGGTCAGATTTCACAGTCAGGCCGCAGACCTTCGCGACGGGCGCGCCCGCCGTGTTCAATATCGAATGGCACTAACAAGCGAAAATTTGCTTGACATCGCATTAACAGACGTGCTAAAATCTGCCTAGTCAAACACATAACCGCGCAAAAAGTGGGTTACACAACCCACTTTTTGTTTTATTGGGTATCCTGCACTACAGGATGCACACAACACGCCCACAGGCGTGCGCTCAATCGTTTCCGGCAAATCCCGCAGGTACTTGGGAGACACGAGAAGAACATGGTCAACGAATTACAAACGGCGTTCAATGCCATTGCAGAGGAACGCGCTTTACCCGCTGATGTCGTGCTGGAAGCGCTGCAAAGTGCCCTGGTCTCGGCCTACCGCCGCGATAGCGGCGCAAGCAACGCCCAGCGTGTCGAAGCCCACATTGACCCGCAGACGGGCCGTGCACGCATCTACGTGGAAAAAGAGGTCGCGGAGCAAGACGAATTCTTCAGCACCGACACCGAGGTGACGCTGGAGAAAGCGCGTTACTACGACCCCGAAGCAGAAATTGGCGATACGGTCATGGTGCAGGTCGAAAATACCACCAAATCCTTCGGGCGCATCGCCGCGCAAACCGCCAAGCAGGTCATCCTGCAAAAAATCCGTGAAGCCGAGCGCGAATCGCTCTACCAAGAGTTCATCGAGCGCGAAGGCGACATCGTAACCGGCACCGTGCAGAACATGACGCCCAACAAGGTAACGCTCAGCCTGGGCCGTGCAGAGGGCATCCTGCTGCGTAACCAGCAAATCCCCCGCGAGCGCTATCACCAGCACGAAAAGCTGCGCGTTTACATCCTGGAAGTCAAGAAAGCCAGCCGCGGCCCAGAGATCATCTGCTCCCGCAGCCATCGCAATATGCTGCGTCGTTTGCTGGAATACGAAGTACCAGAAATTTATAACGGACAGATCGAAATTAAGAGCATCGCCCGCGAAGCTGGCTACCGCTCAAAGGTCGCAGTGGCAGCGCTGCAAGAAGGCATTGATCCGGTCGGCGCGTGCGTCGGGATGCGCGGCATCCGCATTCAAAATATCGTCAAAGAGCTACACGACGAGAAAATCGACGTGATCGAGTGGAACAACAACGCGGAAATCTTCATCTCGAAGGCGCTTAGCCCCGCTCGCGTGACGGGCGTCTACCTGGATGAAGAGCAAACCGCCACAGGTCGCACCGCCGTCGTCGTCGTGCCGGATGAACAACTGTCGCTGGCCATCGGTCGCGAAGGCCAGAACGCACGCCTTGCGGCTAAGCTGACCGGCTGGCGCATCGACATCAAGAGCGTGACGGAAACCGTGCAGGAAGCGCTGGAAAATATCGACGCGCCGCACCTGATGGAACTGTTCGACACCCACGCACCGCTGATCGACGAAGCGCAGCGCATCATGAACAAGAAGGCGATGGGCAAGGCGATCATGCCAGAGGAATACACCACGCTCGGCAAGCTGGCCGATGCAGTGGAGCGCCGCCTGTTGACCAGCCGCCAGGAAGCCCGCGCCTACGAACAGGAACAGATCGACGCCGTGCGTGCTACGCTGCCGCAAGAGCTGTTCCAGTTGCCGCTTGAGTATCTGGCATTGGCGGAAGAGACGCTTGAAGCAATTCGCCCGATGGGGTCGGTTGGCGAGGTGCTGCTGGCCACCCTGACCGACGAGCGCAGCCTGAAGAAGCTGGTAGACGCGGACGGCATGGCGGCTATCCAGACCGCGCTGGATATTCTGATGGAAGCCGACATCGACTTCAACGAACTGCTGGCCGAGGCCGAACAAAGCAACGAAACCGCGTCCACCGCAGCGATGCAGGCCGATACGACCACCTACACGGATGCGGATAGCCACGAGCTAGACCCCGATGACATGAATCTGGATGATCTGGACCCGGTCGCATACGCGGCGCAACTCGAAGCCGAGATGCAAGCCCAGACAAAAGCCGAAACGCAGGCCGAGACGAAAGCCGAAACGCAGGCCGAGACAAAAGCCCCCTCAGCGCCCGATGACGTGCAAAGCCCAGCCGACAGCATCTCAGACGCGGCGGCTGAACAAACTGACCGGACGGGCATACCGACTCAAGCTGATGAAAACGTCGCCACAGATACAGATGTGATCCTGGATGCCTTCGGCGGTGTCATCAAACCGCAAGAGCCGGCGCAACCAGCAGCAACGCCAGAACCAGAAATACCGGCAATAGACGACACCCCAGAGGCAGAAACCGACGACGACGAGGCCCTGGATGAATTGACGCTTGGTGATACCGATGAAGTCGAATACGATGAATTTGGTCAGCCGCAACCCAAGAAGAAGAAGAAAGAACGTAAGAAACGGCGTCAACTCGTCTTCGATGAAGAGACGGGCGAAGTTGTCGCCAAACGCAAGCGGAAAAGCAACCGCAAGCGTAGCGCCTGGGATGAACTTGAGGACATCGAAGATTATGATCTCTGAGCACAGCCAGGGGATTAGGGCACGGTCATGAGCCAGAAAGCGAAGCACATCGCCGTGCGTACCTGCGTCGTCTGCCGCAATAAGGACGACAAACGGCGCTACACGCGCCTCGTGCGCCTCAATGACGAGGCTGCTGACCATATCATGATCGACCCAACAGGCAAGCGCGAAGGGCGTGGCGCTTACCTGTGCGACAATAACACGTGCTGGCAAAAGGCCGCCGATAGCGATGTGCTGGCCAAAGCCTTACGTACCAGCCTGACTGCCGCAGACCGCGAAAACATCCGGCAGCACAAGACATGATTATCCATACGCAAAACCCCGGAGGTTGCTGAGGGCACGCAGCGAACTGTCGCCTGCCTTGCACCTCCGGTAATGACGAACCAGATACGGAGTGTGCAATATATGGTGACACAAAAGCAAGCAATCCTTGTACCTGATTACCTGTCAGTGCGTGAATTGGCAGAGTTGATCGAGACCAGCCCCATTGATGTCATGAAGCGCCTGATTGCCAACGGCATCATGGCGACCATCAACCAGCAGATCGACTTCGAGACGGCGGCGCTGGTCATCGAGGAAATGGGCTACGAGGCACAATCTCAATCCGCCGTTGCCGCTGAAGAAGCCGAACAGAAACGCGCAGAAGAACTCACACGCAAATGGGAGCAGGTCTACAAGGGCGAAAAGGCCGATGACCTCAAGCAGCGTGCCCCCATTGTGACCATCCTCGGTCATGTCGATCATGGTAAAACCACCTTGCTCGATACCATCCGCAAAGCCAACGTTGCCGACGGCGAAGCTGGCGGCATCACACAGCACATCGGCGCGTACCGCGCCTCACACGACGGGCGCACCATCACCTTCCTGGATACACCAGGTCACGAGGCGTTCACAGCAATGCGTGCACGCGGCGCACAGGGCGCGGATATTGCGATTCTGGTCGTCGCAGCAGATGACGGTGTGATGCCGACGACGAAAGAAGCCCTCAACCATGCGCGTGCAGCCAATGTGCCGATTGTGGTGGCCATTACAAAGGTCGATAAGAATAACGCCAGCCCAGAACTCGTCATGCAGCAGTTGGCCGAACAGGGCGTCGTGTCGGATGCGTGGGACGGCGATACCATGATGGTCCCGGTTGCCGCACTCAAGGGTGAAGGCATTGACGACCTGCTAGAAGCCGTGCTGTTGGTCGCGGACGATAACGACTTCGTGGCCAATCCGAAGGGCACACCACGCGGCATCGTCATCGAATCCGAGGTCGATAAGTCACGCGGCACAATGGCGACCCTGCTGGTGCTGAATGGCACGCTGAAGCGCGGTGATACCGTAATCGCAGGCACGAGCTATGGCCGCATCAAGGCCATGTACGACGAATACGGCAAGCAGCTAAAAGAAGCCGGACCCGCAACACCCGTCTCGGTGCTGGGCTTGAACGAACCGCCCCAACCCGGTGACCGCTTCGAGCGCATCAAAAACGACAAAGAGGCACGCCGCGTTGCCGATGAACGCCTTGATGAAGCGAAAGACCGCGCGCAAAGCAATCAGGTCAGCTTCTCCCTGGAGGATATGTTCAAGCAATTCCAGGCTGGCGAGAAGAAAGAACTGACGCTGGTCATCAAGGTCGATGTGCAGGGGTCGTTGCAGCCTGTTGTGGATTCGCTGATGGAGCTTTCCGGCAAGAACGAAGAGGGCATCGAAATTCGCATTCTGGATTCCGGCGTCGGCAACATCTCTGAAAATGACATCATGCTGGCCAACGCATCACAGGCTATTATCATCGGCTTTAACGTCAACGTGGACCCGGCGGCCCGCAACAACGCAGGCGTACACAACGTCGAAATCCGCTCCTACAATATCATCTACAAGCTGCTGGAAGACATCGAAATGGCGCTGGAAGGCATGCTCGACCCGAAATACGAAACGCGCACCATCGGTCAGGCCGAAGTGCGTCAGCTATTCCGCATTTCGAAGATCGGCACCATCGCAGGCAGCTACATGCGCGAAGGCGAGGCACGCCGCAAGGCCAAAGCCCGCGTCATCCGCAATCAGAAGGTCATCGTAAACGAGGCCACCGTGAGTTCGCTCAAGCGCATGAATGACGATGTGGGTGAAGTGCGTGCAGGCTTTGAATTCGGCGTCGGGCTGGATGGCTTCAACGAGTTCCAGGAAGGCGACCTCATCGAATTCTTCGTCGTGGAGCGCGTCAACTAATGCATAACCCAATACAAACCAATATGCGCAGGGACACGGCTTGCCGTGTCCGCCATCTGCGGACGCCAAGAATGGCGTACCCACAAAGATCGTCTGAATTCGTTTCGATTTGTCCGCGAAGAACACAGAAAACGCAGAAAACGCAGAAAACGCAGAAAGCACGTAACGACTCAGCCCTCACCCCAGACCCCTCTTTTCAGGGGTAGGTATTTGGTTTTTCGTTGTTCCTGTGTGGCGGACGCACCAGTGGCGCGTCCCTACGGACCTGTTGTGAATGATTGCGACCCTGTAGGGACAGGGCACTGACCTGTCCGGGGCGGCGCAAGCTGCCATAAAATACAGTCAATCATGAAAAACCTACCCTTGAGAAGGGGGATTGAGGGGGTGAGGGCCAATTTGCAGGAAAAACATGCCTGCCTGAGTCGTTACGCGACTGATACTCGCATGGTAAGAAAGGCCATCAATGTCGATCAAACAAGGGCGCATGGAAGAACGCATCCGCGCTATCTTAAGCGATTTACTGCTGCGCGAAGTCTCCGACCCGCGTTTGCAAGGGGTGACGGTTACAGAGGTGTCGCTAGACGGCGAGCTGATGTTTGCGGATGTCTATGTGAATGCACTGGGCAATGAAGCACGGCAAGACGAGGTTATGCAGGCGCTGGGGCGTGCAAATGGCTTCCTACGCCGTGAAGTCGGCAAGCGCGTCCGCACACGCAACACCCCCGAACTGCACTTCCACTGGGATGAAACACTTGAACACGCCGAGCACATCAACCAACTGCTGGATAGCCTGGACATCCCGCCAGCAGAACCAGAGCCAGAGCCAGACGCAGCCCATACAGCAGACGCAGCCCATACAACAGAAGAAACCCATACAGCAGAAGAAACCCATACAGTAGAAAGCAGCCGCGCTGACGATGACATCACCACCTGAAACACAAAAACGTCAAACACTGCCGATCTTACAATGGCACGAAGCCACCGAAGCCCTCAACAACGCGCAACGCATTCTGATCGTGACGCATATCAACCCCGATGGCGATGCGATTGGCTCTATGTTAGGGCTTGGCAACCAGTTACGGCATCGCGGCAAAGACGTAACGACAGCCGTCGATGCTGGCGTACCGGGTTATCTGGCGTTTTTGCCCGGTGCAGATGCCGTTGTCGCTGAGGTCACATCGGGTGATTGGGATTTGCTCATCACGACGGATGCTTCCGACGAAGCACGCATCGGTGAGGCCGGGGCCTATGGCATGGCGCACAGCCAGCAGATTATCAACCTGGATCATCACGTGACGAATACGCAGTTCGGCGACATCCACCTGATTAACGGCGATGCTGTGTCTGCCACTGAAATCGTCTTCGATTGGTGGCGTCAGGCACAATATGCGATTAACCACGATGTCGCCCTGCCTCTGCTGACTGGATTGGTCACGGATACGCTGGGCTTCCGCACCAGCAGCGTCACAGCAAGCACGCTGGAAATCGCCCAACATCTGATACAAGCCGGGGCTTCGCTGAGCGCTGTCACCGCCCGCACGTTGGATTCACGCCCATATGAGGTGGTGCGCCTCTGGAAGCAGGCCCTACCATCTACACAGTTAGATGGCCAGGTGATCCATGCCACCGTGTCGCTCGTGGATGCAGAACAGGCGGGCCTTGACGAGACAACCGAAGCGGGCCTCGTGGGGTTCTTGATACGGGTCGAAGAAGCGCGTATCGCCATTGTCTTTAAGGAAAAGCCCGATAACACCGTAGAAATCAGTATGCGTGCCAAGCTCGGTTATGATGTGGCACAGGTCGCGTTTGAACTGGGTGGCGGTGGCCACAAGCAAGCCGCAGGCGCAAGCATCACAGGCAGCTTGAGCGAGGTCAAGCGCCGCGTGCTGCCCCTGTTGCATCAGGCCGTCAGCGCTGGCCAGTTGATTATCGAGTAACCATGCTCAGCGGCTTCCTGAATATCGACAAACCGCTGCACCTGACCAGCCATGACGTTGTAGCCCGTGTGCGCCGCATCTATCGTCAGGCGGCAGGCGCTAAGAAGGTCGGGCACGCTGGCACCCTGGACCCACTCGCAACCGGGGTGCTGATCGTCTGCATTGGTCAGGCCACGCGCCTGAGCGATTACGTGATGCACCAGCAGAAACGTTATCAGGCACAGCTTCGGCTCGGCATCAGCACTACCACCTACGATGCCGAAGGCGAAGCCACCGCCGAACACGACGCCGCAGCGCTTACACAGGCTGATCTAGAAGCTGTACTGCCACATTTTCGCGGGGAAATCCAGCAAGTGCCGCCTATGTACAGCGCCATCAAGCAAGGGGGCCGCAAATTGTATGATCTGGCACGGTCTGGCCAAACCGTCGCACGTCCGCCACGCTCGGTCAGCATCTACGCCTTGCAGATTCAGGCGTTCTCGTCGCCGCATGTGACGCTGGATGTGCTGTGCGGCTCCGGCACGTATATTCGCAGCCTTGCGCACGACATCGGTGAGCGTCTGGGCGTCGGCGCACATCTCAGCGGTCTGCGGCGCATCAGCAGCGGCGCGTTTAGCGTTGATGCAGCAATCGCGCTGGATGACCTGCTACAAGACGACGATTGGCAACGGCACGTCATCCCGCCGCGTGAGGCACTGCGCGATTACCACAGCATCAACCTGACCGATGCACAAGTGCAGGCCGTCCGGCAAGGCCAATTCATCGCCTATGACAGCGATACAGCCCCTAGCAGCGACCATGAAATCATGGCCTATACAGCGGAGGGGCATCTGCTGGCCATATTGGAAGCACGCGACTTACATGGCGAAACCGTCTGGAAGCCGCGCAAAGTCTTTCCGAAGTAGTGCAATCGTACTCACGCCAAATCCACAGCCTATACTATAGGGACTACATAACCCATGCCACACGTCTATCGCCTGGAAGATGCCACAATCGAGCAACCGACCATCGTCACCATCGGCGTTTTTGACGGCGTGCATCGTGGCCATCAGGCGCTCATCCAACGGCTGATACAGGACGCCAGCGCCCACAACCGGCAAAGCGTCGTGCTGACCTTTCACCCGCATCCAGATGTGGTGCTGCGTGGCATCGAAGGCCGCTATTACCTGATGACGCCCGAACAGCGCGCCGATTTGCTGCTAAATATAGGGGTCGATTGGGTCGTGACACACCCCTTTAACGATGCCATCCGACAGGTTCGCGCAGCCGATTTTGTCGATCAGATGCAGCGCTACCTGAAGCTAGCCGAGGTGTGGGTCGGTGCGGATTTTGCGTTGGGCTATCAGCGCGAGGGCAACATCGCCTATTTAACGCAACGCGGGCAGGAAAAAGGCTTCAGCGTACAGGCCATCGAACTCGTCACGCAAAGCGCTAACGGCCCCGTTATCAAAAGCAGCGCCATCCGTGACATGCTAGCACAGGGTCAGGTGGCGCAGGTCCGCGAGTGGCTTGGGCGTGCCTATAGCGTGCACGGCACAGTCGTTCGTGGTGACCAGCGTGGGCGCACAATCGGCTTCCCAACGGCGAATCTTGATGTGTGGGCACAGCAGATTATCCCCGCCAACGGCGTCTATGCAGGTTGGGCCAGCGTCGATGAAACGCGCCATCAGGCTGTGACCAATATAGGTGTGCGCCCGACGTTTGCAGGCGACAAAATGGTGACGGTTGAAGCGCATTTACTGGACTTTTCCGGGGACTTATACGGCAAGCAGTTGCGCCTGACTTTTGAGGCACGCCTGCGGGATGAGCGCAAATTTGACGGCATCGAAGCGCTCAAGGCCCAACTGCACAAGGACGTGCAAGCGGGCCGCGACTCCCTCAGGGGCGGGTCATGACCGGCACGCGCCCGATTGGGCCTAACTCGACATTGTCGAAGTAGTGTGACTACTCAGCCCTCACCCCAAGCCTCTCTCCCGAACGTGCCTTCGGTACTGGGAGAGGGGCTTTAAACGGCTTGCTTCCCCCTCTCCTAGCCGCGTAGGGGCGGTTGGGAGAGGGGGATTGAGGGGCCAATTCGCGGGCAAAATATGCCTGGCTGAGTAGTTACGCTGACTTAGGCTTTTCCAGCTAAAAAACAAGCGATGCGGCTGATGCCGCTCGGACACCCAGAAGGGTGTCCCTACAGGGCATTGTTCGTAGGGACACGGCAAACCGTGTCAATTATTTTGTTGGGATGGCCTTACGCCTGTAGCCAGCGGTGCAGCGCCGCGTTAAATTCAGCGAATTTTTCCAGATACGGTGTGTGGGCGCAGTCCTCAAAGATGATTTCCTCATAGGTGCCGCCTGCTGCCTTATATTTTTCCAGCAGGGCGCGTATTTGGCTCACCATCGGCTGCGGCGGGAAAACCTCAGCGCCGGGGTAATTCGGTAGCGCCCCGACAGCCCCCAAACCGCCCATCTCGAACATAGAGGTATCGCTGACAATCATATCATCCGCACCGTGAATCCACAGCACGGGCGGCTTATGCGCCAGTTGCAGCAGGTGATCCGCTGATTTTGCGTATTTTGGGCTGAGCGCGTTGGCAACCCCCCACTGACCGGGCGCGACGTTGGGCCAATTGTTAGAGGGCGTCAGGTCGCCGGGATAATCTTTATCACCGATGTGTGCTGATAGCATCGACGCCAGCAAAGCCTCTTCGCGTTGCGGCTTGAAGGGTGGCTTCCAGTAGAAGTTATTCATCACGAAGCGCGGCGTCCCCTGTTCTTCTGTTGTCACATTGTCGGCGATCATCTGCGCGAATTGTTGGTTGACGATGCCGCCGCCCGACCCTGCAAAATCCGGCCAGGTGGGGGTACCGTCTGTGTCTTTGGTGCCGCCATAGCCATAAGGCGATCCCGGTGCAGCCTGCGTCACGCTCAGCACAGCATCGGGATAATCCATCATGAAGCGCCACAGCACCGAACCGCCCATTGAATGCCCGACGAAGTGCGCTGTGTCGATATTCAGCGCGTCTAGCAGGGCTTTCAGGTCGTCGGCCAGCTCACCCATGCCGCGTGTGGCGTCGATTTTGGCGTTCGGGTCGGCGTCACCATAGCCGCGTTGATCGTAGGCGATGCCCCGGAAGCCATCCGGCAGCGCCAGCATGGTCTCTTCCCAATACGTAGCGCTAGAGAGGTTGCCATGCACGAAAACGACGGGTGTGCCGTCAGCGGGGCCACAGGTCAGCACGCGGCTGCTGATGCGTGCTGTGGTGATGCTTTGCGCGGTGATGCCATTCAGTGTTGCAATAACCATTTTTCTGCTCCTATTAAGATGTTTTCTTTCGATGTAACGACTCAGCCCTCACCCCAAACCCCTCTCCCGAACGTGCCTTCGGCACTGGGAGAGGGGCTTTTTGCGGCCTGCTTCCCCCTCTCCTAGCCGCGTAGCGGCGGTTGGGAGAGGGGGATTGAGTTTTCAGGGGTAGGTTTTTCATGATTGACTGTATTTTATGGCGGCTTGCGCCGCCCCGGACAGGTCAGTAGTGACTACTCAGCCCTCACCCCAAACCCCTCTCCCGAACGTGCCTTTGGCACTGGGAGAGGGGCTTTTAACAGCGTACCTCCCCCTCTCCTAGCCGCGTAGCGGCGGTCGGAAGAGGGGGAATGAGGGGGTGAGGGCCGAGTTGCGGGCAAAACATGCCTGCCTGAGTAGTTACTTATAAGCAGTTGTGGCGTTTGCCACTTGACAGCCCCCACAGCTTTATCGTAAAATTGCGATCATGAGCATAAAACAATTGACCAAAATCTACAACCTCACATCAGACGAACAGCGCCTGACGCGCATGATGAAGGCGCTAGGGCACCCAGCGCGGATGCAGATTGTGCGCTTCCTGGCTGAAAACCCGATGTGCTTCACAGGCGACATCGTGCAGGTGTTGCCATTGGCACAGGCGACTGTATCACAACATCTGAAGGTCTTGCGCGACGCGGGTATCATCTGTGGCAGCATCGAAGGCCCTGCGACGAGTTATTGCCTGGATGACGACGCGCTGGCCTGGTTCAAGGTGCAGGCCAGCAATCTACTTTGAGGTTATGCATTTTTTTTGCCGTTTAAATCGCAAAAATGCGATGAAAGGACCCATCATGAAGCAACTACCTATCGCAATCATTGGCGGCGGCCCAGTCGGGTTAGCCGCAGTCGCACACCTGCTGGAACGCGGCGAAACCCCCCTGCTATTTGAGGCTGCCGCTCGCATCGGTGCAAATATCCGTGATTGGGCGCACGTGCGCATGTTCTCGCCCTGGGAATACACGGTTGACAGCGCGACGGTGCGCTTGCTGCAACAAAACGGCTGGCAGATGCCCCCTGCGGATGCCCTGCCCACTGGTGCGGAGCTATTGGAGCAATACATGCAGCCGTTCGCAGAATTGCCACAGGTCGCGCCACACATCCGCACCGGGGCACGTGTACAGGCCGTGACGCGCCGCGACATCGACAAGCTGAAGGACAGCGGACGCGACGACGCGCCCTTCCTGCTGCATATCGTTTATGCGGATGGTTGTGAAGAACTGATCGAAGCGCGTGCGGTGATTGATGCCTCTGGCACCTGGCAACAGCCTAACCCGCTCGGTTCTGGCGGCTTACCAGCGCTGGGCGAAAAGCAGAACGCTGCCCACATCACCTACGGCATCCCTGATGTGACAGGTACGGCGCAGCAACGCTATGCAAATAAGCGCGTGTTAGTCGTCGGCAGCGGCCACTCGGCTATCAACGCGCTGCTGGATTTAGCGAAGCTGAAGCGGACACAGCCCGACACACAGGTTACCTGGGTCATGCGCAGTACGAACCTGAAGCGCGTGCTCGGTGGCGGCGAAGACGACGCCTTGCCCGCACGCGGCGCACTGGGCGAACGTGTGAAAGCACATATCGACGCGGGGGACGTTGAGATTGTCGCGCCGTTTCGCGTCCGTCAGATCAGCAGGGCAGGTGATGGCTTGCAGGTCGCTGGTGAGACGCCGGACGGCATCAGCAGCTTATACGCCGACGAGATCATCGCCGCGACAGGTGCACGGCCCGACCTGGATATGCTGCGTGAATTGCGCCTGGACCTGGATGCATCGCTGGAAAGCTCGCGCACGCTCGGCCCAATGATCGACCCCAACATCCACTCATGCGGCACGGTGCCGCCACACGGCGCGGCTGAATTGCGTCACCCGGAAGCGAATTTCTACATCGTCGGCATGAAGAGCTACGGGCGCGCGCCGACGTTTTTGCTGGCAACAGGCTATGAGCAGACTCGTTCAGTGGTCGCGGCCCTGGCCGGTGATTGGGACGCTGCGCGGGATGTGCAACTGAACTTGCCGGAGACGGGTGTGTGCAGCACGGACTTCATCGAAGGCGGTGACGCCTGCTGCTCGACGCCTGCGGCGGCGACACCAGCGGCGACGACGATTACCCTGGGCGATATCCCGGTTGCCAACGGCAACATCGCGCTGACGCCAACCAAGCCGAAGTATGATCCAACGGGATGAAGCAACGCAGAACGGCAAGCTGTACTATGGCTGGGTGATTACGTTCACCCTCGCCGTCACCGAAACCATCTCGTGGGGGATCATCTACTATGCTTTTTCGGTCTTCATCACGCCGATGGAGGCCGACATGGGCTGGTCACGCGGGCAATTGACCGGGGCGTTTTCGCTGATGCTGCTGGTAACGGCGGCTCTGGCTTTTCCCGTCGGCGCGTGGATCGACAGACACGGCGCACGCGGTCTGATGACCGTCGGCTCTGTACTGGCGAGCCTGCTGGTGGTTGCCTGGTCGCAGGTCACTGACCTCACAGCGCTGTATCTGATCTGGTTTGGCCTGGGGGTGTGTGCCGCCAGCGTGCTGTATGAACCCGCTTTCACGGTGATCGCGGCCTGGTTTATTCGTCGGCGCGGTACCGCGCTGGCAATCGTCACCTTTGCCGCTGGACTCGCCAGCACTATCTTCGTGCCGTTGTCGGATGTCTTGCTGAATGCAGTCGGCTGGCGTGATGCCGTGCTACTACTGGGGCTTTTCCTGGCTGTGACCACCATCCCGTTACATGCGCTGGTGCTGCGGCGGCGGCCAGATGACCTGGGCGTGTTACCGGATGGTCGTACAAAGGCCGACGCGACGCACACACAGCAATACAACGCCACCCTGGGCGAAGCCTTGCAAAGCCGTTTCTTTTGGATGCTGACGTTGGCTTTCAGCCTGTCGAATCTGGCGGCGTCGGCGGTGCGGGTGCACTTTATCCCGTTGCTGATTGATGCAGGCGTTGCTGCCAGTACAGCAGCGCTGGCTAGCGGTGCCATTGGCGTGATGCAGGTGACCGGGCGTGTGTTCTTCGCGCCACTGGATGCCCGCTACAGTGGGCGCACGATGACGACAGGCGTATTTGCAATGCAGGCAGCAGGCATCGGCTTGCTGCTGTTTGGCACGTCGGCCCCGGTCATCCTGCTGTTTCTGCTCATATTTGGCACATCCTTCGGCGCACGCACGCTGGCACGCCCCGCCATCCTTGCGGAGCTATTCGGCTCGGCTAGTTATGGGCGCATTGCCAGCATCAACGCCATTTTCGGCACGTTGGCTGCGACCATCGCGCCAGTTGCTGCGGGTTGGCTGTATGATACCACTGGCGGCTATGATCTGATGCTGTGGTTGGTGGTGGGCTTTACCGTTTGCGCTGTGGTCGTCATGTTGCTATCAAAACCGGAGAAGGCGACGAACGATGCCCTGTAGGGACACCGCCAACCCAGATATAAATGGGGTGTCCGAGCGGCGTCAGCCACCCACACGTAGGATGCCTGGGTGATGGCGTTGGTGCATGATTAGCGTGCATCCCACTTGAGGCCACCGGCATACTGATGCGTGACGCGGCCAGCGTCATCCAGCGCGAACAGATACAACCAGCCGTTATCGACCAACTGCCGCACGCTTTCGTGCTTGGCGATGATCTCTGTCATGGCCTCGATTGGCGCTTCAATCATGACGTTCAGGCGCAGTGGCTCATGGATGTATTTGTCGCCATCGTGCACGGATTGCCAGGGCAGGCCAACACGCAAATCGCCGCCGTTGCCCTCCAGCACGCCTAACGTACCGACGACATTATGCAGCACCTTGTTACCGCTGCCGAAGAAAACGTTATCGACTGTGGAGCCGTAGTATTGCAGGTTGATCCAGCTTGCCACCACCATTGGCGCGGTCATGATGAGTTCGAGCACGCTGAAATCGTTATCCTGCTGCCAATTATAGGAATGCAGGAACGAGCGACCATCTAAATCGACGCCCTGAGTGCGTTCACGTGGCGCGACGATGAAGGCCGCACAGCCTGCCAAGCCCCATTCGGGCCGCACCTGTGACCAGTCTTTGCTGCGGCGCATCACCTCCCGATCCAGGTCGCTTTTGTCGCTTTGCTGGATGTTGAGCAACTCGGCACGCTCGGCGCGTGCCAGGCGGCCTGCATCCGCCAGTTGGTGCTTTAAGGTCGCGATGTCATCGGCATGGCTGGCGGGGATCGTGTCTGTGCTGTAGAGCGTCACCTCGTCGGTAGTGGTGTCGTGCTGTGCCGCCACGAAAACCGTATCATCCGGCACCTGGATGCCGCGCTCTTTCAGCCCCGCCCGCGCCTGTGGATCGTTGAGCACCTGCGCCGCGACCCGCGCATTGGCTTCGCCTGTGTGACCACCGCACGCGCCGCAATCTAAGCCTGTGGCGTAGGGGTTGTTGACCGTCGTGGAGCCGTGACCCACCAACAGCACGATCCGGGCGAAGTTATCCGTCAACGACATGGCCTTCAGCACGCCCGTCGCGACATCAAGGCGCTGTTCGGGCGTCATACCCGTCAACCGCTTGGCCATCTCATGGGGTGTGATGCTTGGCCCCAGGCGCTGGCTGCTGCTGGCATCCAGGCCATACGTCGCCGGATGCGGCACCGGACGGCCCATGCCAAACGTATCCTGCAAGAGGTTCTTCAGGTAAGCCAGGCCGACAGGCCCGACGAAACCAAAGCAGGAGACAGCCCCAAACTTGAACATGCGCCACGCCTTCGCGATGCGTTGCGCCATCGAGCGCTTCTGCGTGATCGTCGCAAACTCGGCATCTGATGCACCGCTGAGCGCTTCCGTGATGACAAATTGTGGCGTCAGCAGCGCCGGGCACTGTGCGCCGCCGTGTGTATCGCCCAAGCGCACGTATTCAATCGGGAAGCCGAAGAAGCCCGCGAAGCCAATCGTCTCCACGCCATGCGCGACGCCCTCGAAGGCCCGCCGGAACACCTCGGAGCGCACGTCGATGCAAAAAGCCGCCTGCACCTGCTTGCGTTCGGCCTTCTGCGCTGCTTTCGGGGATGCCAGCCGTGCGATCAGGTCGCGCTGATAGGCGTGCTCGAAGGCCCGTTGCAGCAGCAGATCACCCTCTAGCGCTGCCTGTAGCTTGCTATCCAGTTCGGCATTCAGCAGGTCTTGCTTGCGTGCCTGCCATGCCTCGCTGATGCCTTTTTTGCTGAACGCCTGCAACAGCGCGACCTCCCATACCAGCCGAATCGCCAGCAGATCGCGCAGCGTGGCATCCTCGCCGCCATATAATTCAGCCTGCCACAGTTGATAACGCGCATAGCTGGCCCAACCGTGAATTGTCAGCAACAGCCGATGTAGATAGGCATCGCGTGCAGCCGGTGGCACGCCTAGTTGCTGCAAGGCCGCTTCAATCGTCGCCTCGGCGGATGCTGGCATCGCCGCGACCACTTGCCGGAAGCCCTGCACGCCGCCGACCTCTGCTGTGCGGTCGATGCTGGCTTCTGCACGCCACGCAGCATACGGCGACAGGTCCGCAAAGGGCGACTTCCAGTAAGATTGCCCCTGATCGAAATACGCCCCGGCCCAGAACGAAATCGACTCGCTGACGAAATCCGACCAGTCTTTTTTCGTGACCATCTGTGCAACATTTGCGACAGTCGGCAACGTGTCAAATGGCGTTTCGCTGGCGTCCTGCATGGCGAATTTCTCAAGTTCAACCGCAGTCTGTGGCGCGTGGGGCAGGTCGTGCGCGTCGGCCACAGCAGCCTCAAGGTCATCTCTGCTGATGCGGCCCTGCTGAATGGCCTGTGCGTAGAATGTGCGCGGCGCGGTCATGCGTGCCCCGGCACGCTGCGCCAGCGTGTAGGCTGTCTCGTCAAAGGTTTGCTCTGAAAAGCCTAAATACGGGTTCACGGCGACGAAATGGCGCAAAGGCCATAGCGGTGCAATGCGGCGGCTGGCGCGGTCTACAGCCGCTTGAAGCTGGTCTTGCGTTGTTGCGGTTGCCTCTTGCAGAATGGGTGCATCGGTATTCATTGGTATCTGCTCACTTTCTGTTGATTGGTCCCTGAACAGTCTGATTCAGAAATACGTCCCTACACAATTGCTAGCGCGTGACACGATCAAACAGGGCGTTGGCATAAAAGCCGTTTTTCAGGTGGACGTAGAATGCACGCCACGCCGGACGTTGTGCAAGCAT
>DAOTTW010000322.1:0-36227 GCA_034437615.1 Anaerolineae bacterium
TAGGTATTTGGTTTTTCGTTGTTCCTGTGTAGCGGACGCACCAGTGGCGCGTCCCTACAGACCTGTTGTGAACGATTGCGATCCTGTAGGGACAGGGCACTGACCTGTCCGGGGCGGCGCAAGCCGCCACAAAACACAGTCAATCATGAAAAACCTACCCTTGAGAACTCATTCCCCCTCTCCCTTCATGCCCAGACATGCCCAGACAACAATGGAGAGGGGGAGGTACGCTGTTAAAAGCCCCTCTCCTAGTGCCAAAGGCACGTTCGGGAGAGGGGTTTGGGGTGAGGGCTGAGTAGTTACGCCACTATGCCAGGTCGTGTTCTTACTCGTACACGTCGGCGCAAATACTGTGACGGTTTGCGGACGCGCTTCTGCGCGTCCCTACGAACAATAAATACCCTGTAGGGACGCCATTCTCGGCGTCCGAGAGGTGCAGCCGCACCGCAGGTTTATTTGCGCCGCGCTTCGCTAGTAATCCTCGTCGTCGAAGTCGTCGTCCTCGTCGTCGAAGTCGTCGTCCTCATCCCCGTATAGGTCATAGTCCTCGTCGTAATCGTCATCGTCAAGTTCGTCATAGCCGTCGTCGTCGAAGCCCTCGTCCTCGTCCTCATCATCTTCTTCTAAATCGAGCAACGGCACTACGTCGTCGTTCGGGTCAAAATCGTCATCATCGCTGTCGAGTTCGTCGTCTAGCTCATCGACATCTTCTTCTTTGTCAATATCATCAATGTCGAGTTCGTCGTCTAGCTCATCCCCATTGAAGTTGTCTGTGCCTAGCTCAGGCAGGAGATGCCAGCGTTCGCTATCCAACATGAGCGATGCCTCCTTGTATTGTATGTGTAAATTTCTTTTCGGTCAGATTGTATGTCGTGTCGCCCTGGGTGTGCTACGTTAATTGGGTTTGGATTCACATACCCATATTGTGCCGCAGTATGGGGGCGAATACAAAATAGATTTGGCAAACCAAGCGGCTTTTAAGGCGCTTCCTGTTGTGCCATTTTTAAGAAGTAAGCGTGAAAGCGGTCATCATTCGTGAGTTCAGGATGAAAGGCCGTCCCCAGCAAATGACCCTGCTGCACGGCAACAATACGCTGATCGTCAAGCTGTGCCAGTACATCCACCTGTGGCTCTGCTTTTTCGACCACTGGCGCACGGATAAACACCGCATGAAAGGGCACATCCCCAAACGGCTTGACCCGTAAATCCGTCTCAAAGCTGTCGATTTGCCGCCCGAAGGCGTTGCGGTTAACGGTGATGTCCATTGCGCCCAGGATGGGCTGTACGTTGTGGCCCAGGTCCTTTGCCAGGAAGATCAGGCCAGCGCAGGTGCCCCAGGTTGAGCGTTTCTGTGCGAAGTCCCTCAGCGGTTCGATCAGGCCGTATTGCAGCGCTAGTTTGCCGATGGTCGTGCTTTCACCACCGGGGATAATCAGGCCATCCAGCGTTTCCAGGTCAGCAGGCAGGCGCACTTGTTGCGTTTCTGCCCCCAGCTTTTGCAGCGTCTTTTCGTGTTCGATGAAAGCGCCTTGCAGCGCCAATACCCCAATGCGTGTCATTGTGATAGCGTCCTTATCGTATGACTTGCTTCATGTTTGTGCCGTCTCGTCGTCGCAATGTATCGCTTATGTATAGGCCCTTGCAAGCGCTACATCAGTCCAATTCATACCTGTAGAAAATAAAAGGGTTAGCTAGCATTATGCACAGCGACAATCAATGTAGCGTTGCGTTGCAACTCAGCAAGGATCGGCTATACTTGGAATAGAGCTTGGTTTGAGTTTGATCTTGATATATATACGCTGAGCAAGGAAAGACCGTGATACCTGATCGCCAATACGGGCCAATTCTGGTCGTTGATGATGAAGCCGAAATCCGTAAATTAGTCGAGAATCTGCTAGGTCGTGTGGGCCTAGAGACGCTACTCGCTGCGAACGTCGCAGAAGCAAGGCAATTCTTAGCAGAGCATAAGCCAGAGCTGATTGTGCTGGATTTGATGATGCCAGAGGTCAGCGGCATTGACTTCTTGAAAGAACTGCGCAGCGACAATCAGTACGATGATCTGCCAGTTGTGATCCTGTCTGCGCTGGTTGACCCGCTGCAAATCCGTGAAGGGCTGGACGCGGGTGCAGATCGTTACCTGACGAAGCCGTACCTGTCGAAAAACCTGATTCAGACGGTGCAGGACATCCTCAAGCGCGGGCGTAATAAGGGTTAAGGCGGCGTCAACGCATATACCTGATACCCTTCCACGCGGATTTGTGGGTCTTGTCGGATCGTAAACCCGACACTGCGCAACGCAGCTAGCCATTCATCAACCCTGATATAGCTTGGCGCGACCAGATAGCGCGTCCCGTTTTCTTTGAGTTTGGCGGCCCCTGTCGCCAGTTCATCCGGCGTTGGGTAGTAGACGCGGCGTTTGTCGCTCCATTGCCCCATGTAATAGCCCAGTTGCCAGCCAAGCCAGCGATCATAAATCACGGTGGCGACAGGTTTGGCGTTCAATTCTGTCGCTAATTGATTAATGCCGTCATATTGGCCCCGGTCCCCACCGATAAATAGTTTACCCGTCGCTGTTTGCCAGGATGTTATAGCCATTGCCACGATAATAACAATGCCGAGCACAGGTTGTGAACGCGAAAAGGCCATTAAACCCAACGCAGCGACCAAAACCGTAGGCAAAAGCGCCAAAAGCACATATCGATCATAGATGTTGATCCGCAACACAATATGCAGCAGCGCATAGCCCAAAAGCCACAACAAGCACAATAAGAGTGTGCGTTTTGGCCGTACATTAACGGCAAAAAGGGCCGCAACACCCAATAACAGCACAACAGGCGTTGTCAGTCCATCCCCGAATAGCCAGCGCACATGGCCCCACCATGCCCCTACACGCTCCGGCCATTCAGCAAGCGGCACCAGCAGGTTATCCGGCGTGTTGTTGCTGGCACCCAGCAGAAAGACGCTGTTTTCAGGCCGTGCCGCATCCCATAACAGCAGTAGCGCCGCACCAGGCACGCACATCATACTAAAGCCCAGTGTGCAGCGCCGGGGCAGGCTCAGCAGAATCAGGGGTAGCAGAAAAACGGCTTGCGGCTTAGCGGCAAAGCTCAGCGCCCAGGCGACACCAGCCCATACGCCGCGACCCCGCAAGGCCAGCCACCAGGCCAGCGCACCACACAGCAGCATCGGCACGTCCGTAAAAGCTGTCGGGGCGAAAGCGATGAGATACGGTGAGAGCGCCAGCAGCAACCCCACGAACAGCGGATAATCGTCAGCAATGCGCAGGTGTTTGGCAACAGTCATCATCAGCGCGACCAACAGCACACCCTGCAAAACGCCTGTCACTCTTGCCGCGAACTCGCCTTGATACACATCGAGATAAAGCACACCGTTTGCATCGGCATCCACTGCGAATAGCATCAGGCCCACAGCGTTGAGATAAATAGAGAGGGGCGGTTTATCCAGCGAACCGGGCAGCAGCCAATCACCGTTGACAGCTGCGCCGCGTGCGAAGGTCATGAAGAAGGCTTCATCGGGGTGAAAACGTTCGTAATGCGCCAGGGATTGTGTGAGCAGCAACGCCGCCAGCAGCAAAACCAGCGTGCGTTGCAGCAGCTTACGCCTATTTGAAGCGCTCACGCAGGTAATCCAGCGCCACACGGTCAATGACGCCTGGTTCACTTTCCAGGCTCCAGCGTTCTTCTAGGTTCTCGTTGCCGATCAGGTTCCAGAAGGCTTGCTGAGACACAATATCCCAATCGCCGTTGACCTCGCCACCGAGATAGCCCTGTTCCAGCATGATTTGCTGCAATTCGCGTGCGATGTCCTTGTTGATCTGTATCCGGTCTTCATCACGCGGCTTGCCGAAAAACAGATGGTGCGACGCCACCAGGCGCTTCAGCTTTTTCACCGGGGTTTCGTCGTCATCGACGCGCAAATCCAGATAGCGATCTGTATCGCCACCATAGCCGCCATTTGGCCGCACGACCAGCACGGCAGCGGCTTGCTTGCCGCGCTTATCGCCGCCTGCGGTGTCGCCAGCTTGTAGCGCTGTCAACAGACGGTCCGCCAGTTCGCCGCGTGCTTTTTCGTAAGCAGTCGCCATCGCGTTGATCGTCTCTTGGCCTGTCAGGATGTTCCCCTGGCAGGTATAGCCTTTCCCAGTGCGATGCCCGGCCCATTCCATGCATTCTCTGCCGGTGTGCGCTGCGGCGTTGCCGTTGGCGTCCACGATGCCTACCTGACGCTGCTCACGCTTGGGATCATCAGCTAGCAATGTGTTTAGCACGGTTTGAGCGTCTTTACCTTCTGCCAGCAGCGCCAGGCCCTGCGGCCCGTAGCCGACCTTTGCCAGTGCTTGCGTGGCGATGGCCCCGGCATCCGCACGCGCCCAACTGACCAGCGCACCTGCTGCCAGGAATTTGCTGGCAACGGCAACACCCCAGGCACGCTCTTGTGCATCATAGGCGACGATGGAATATGTGTTGATCTGTAACATAGTGCCCCCACTTGGCCTCTGTTATCTCTGGTCTATTGACCCCGGCCTGATTATGACAGTGCCAAGTTATAGCGCACGTCAAGTTGTATTGTCCACCCGTAGCTGCAAGCGTTACAATGGGGCTTGTTGCCTACAACGACGACGAGATAAAACACAATGCGAATTTCTGGGATTGTCATGGATATGGATGGCGTGCTGTGGCGCGGGGATGCAGCGCTGCCGGGTATGCTGGATTTCATCACGTTTTTGCGGCAGCATCAACTGCCGTTTGCGCTGGCCACCAATAACAGCAGCAAAACCCCCGATGACTACATCAGCAAGCTAGCGCGTATGGGCGTTCAGGACGTACAGGCCGGGCAGATTGTAAATTCTGGCATCGCAACCGCCAGCTATCTACAGGCGCACTACCCAGCAGGGACGCGGGTGCACGTGCTGGGCATGTCGGGCTTACGGCAGGTGATTGCGGATGCGGGTTTTGCGCTGACGGACCCGGATAAACCAGATCATGACGCAGATGCGCGGGTCGTGGTCAGCGGCATTGATTTTGACCTAACGTATGAAAAGGCCCAACGTGCGGCCTTGCTCATTCGCGCCGGGGCAGATTTTATCGGCACCAATGGCGATTTGACATTCCCCACACCAGCGGGTTTGGTGCCCGGTGCAGGCGCATTGCTGGCCTTCATCGAAGCGGCTACCGATGTCAAACCGCTTGTGATCGGCAAGCCGGGACGCGCTATGTTTGAGGCCGCGTTGCAGGCCATTGGCACGCCCGCTGAGGCTACGCTGATGATTGGTGATCGCCTAAATACGGACATCGAAGGCGCACAAAACGTCGGGATGCAAACGGCCCTGACATTGACGGGCGTCACAACCCGCGAGCAATTGCAGCAGAGCAGTATACAGCCCGATGCCGTCTTTGTGGGCCTGTCGGATTTACAGCATGCGTTGCAGGCTAATGATTTTCATCTGCGTTAACGTGCACTCCTCAATGTGAACCGCGAAGGCACACAAGACGTGACTGTTCACCTTGTCCTGTTTTTGTAACTACTTCGACAATGTCAAGTTTGATTTGCGGAGCCGATATGTAGTAGAAAACAGGCAATGACACGTATCGGCTGAGTCGTAACGACTCAGCCCTCACCCCAGAACCCTTTACAGGGGTAGGTATTTCGGCGGACGTGCCATTGCACGTCCCTACACAACCGCTGTGAACCGTAAGGACATCCAATGGGGTGTCCGGGGCGGCGTCAGCCGCCATAAAATACGGACAAACTATAAATAGAAAGAGACGCAATCTAATGTCGGTCTTTGACCAAAAACGGCTCACACAAGATACCATCCGGCTTGACATCAACGGGCTACGGCGTGGCTACTACACCGATAAATACTTCACGAACGTCATGCGCGTGCTATCGGGCCTAAACAGCGAAAATTACACCTACAGCGGCGGCAACCCGCGTAACGTCAGCGATGCACACACATTAGATGTGGGCAATGCGTTTGTCGAAGCGCAGATTTTCAACCGTCGCTCACCCATTGCTATGATTGCCGGGATTGATGTGTCGCTGAATATGCTGCGCTACTGCACAGGCTACTACGATGCAGGCGTTGATTTCATCGAGACCTGGCAGGATTTAGAGGTTGACGCCGTGCATGATGGCGATGTGACCTACTATGACGGCGACCCTGAAGACGTGCTCACTGTAATCGAGGTGCGCGGACGCTATCGCGATTTCGCCATGCTGGAAACGCCGATCTTGGGCGTGCTCTCGCGTGCCAGCCGCATCGCCACCAACGTCTATGAGGTCTTGCAGGTCAGCAACGGTAAATCCGTGTTGTATTTCCCGGCTCGCTTCGATCTGCCAGAGACCCAGGCGCTAGACGGTTATGCTTATTATCTGGCGATTCGCCGCTACAACATGGAATACAAGCAGGACCTGCAACCACTGGTCAGCACCGATGCACAAGGGGCCTGGTGGGGTGGTCGCGGCGTCGGCACGGTGCCCCACGCGCTGATCGCTGCTTTCGTCGCGGATACGGTGGAGACGATGCTGCAATTTGCACGCCATGTACCCATCGAAACGCCCCGCATCATGTTGGCGGATTTTGACAACGATGTACTGGCCGCTGCACGCGAAACGCTGGCCAACTTCTGGCCACATTACCGCGAAGCCTACGAAGCAGGCGACGACAACGACATGAAGCGCTGGTCGCTAAACGGTGTACGTGCCGATACCAGCGGCCAAATCCGCGATCAATCCCTGGATGAAGACGACCCGAAAGGCGTCAGTCCGCTGTTGATCCGCAAATTGCGTGCTGCGCTGAATTCAGCCTGGGAAAGCTGGAACGTGCCTGCATCACTAGAGGATGTGGCGAAGAATTTTTGCAAGCAGGTGCAAATTATCGTCTCCGGTGGCTTCAACCGTGAAAAGGTCGAGCTATTCGAGCGTTCACGCGCCCCGGTGGATTCCTACGCGGTGGGGTCGTCGTTCCTCAGCAACGACAAAACCACCAACACCGATTTCACAATGGATGTGGTGCGCGTGCGCATCAACGGCCAATGGGTCGATATGGCGAAGGTCGGGCGGCGGCCATCTGATAACCCGAATTTGCAGCGTGTTGACCTCAGCGAATTCTAAAAATACGCCTATAATTACATAGGCAGTCACATACACTAGATAAATCTACAGCAAGGGAGCAAAATAAATGAGTGAAGAACTGACCGCAAAACTGAACGACCTGCGCGAAAAACTCAACGAGGTACAGCAAAACCTACGCCTGAGCGAGCAAGCACAAGAGTTCGATCAGGTGAACACCGACACTCAGCAGGCAGCACAGCAACTGAGCGATCTACGACAAAAGGGCTATCAATTTGGCGCGGGCTGGCAGCAAACACTGGAACAGGACTTGCCGCAGCGCTGGCGTGCTATGGAGCCGAGCGTCCGTGATGCCATCCGCGACGAAAGCGCCCGCCTGGAAGCCGAATCCAAACGCGCCCACTGGCAGATGGCCACCGCCGAAAAATATGGCGCAGATGTCAAACCAGCAGAGGTCGAAGCGGCTGAAAAAGAGGTCGAAGAACTGGCTGATAAAGTCGATGAAGCGGCACGTGCCATCGAAAGGCGCTATGAACCGTTACAGCGAGAACTGAACGCGATTGAGCGCGGCTTGCGTGGGCTGGATTGGGTATTTGAACAGCGCGATGAGGCCAGCTTCGCCTTCCTGAACGACGAAGCACTGGTCAACGCGGTGAAAGCTGAATGGGTCAAGACGGGTAAGGGCCGCAAAGACCCTGATGGCGTGCTGTTCCTGACCGATAAGCGCCTGATCTTCGAGCAAAAAGAGACCACAGGCAAAACGCTGGGCCTGTTCGGTGGTAAGAAAGAGCAAGAAGCCGAACTTATCCTTGATGTAGCCAACATCACAGACGTAGCCCATGAAGATAAGGGCATGTTAGGCGGCAAGGATATGCTGCACCTCAAAGCATCCGCAGGGCCGGAAACCGACATCACGCTTGAACTCAAGGGCGGCGCGGATAACGAATACTGGGCGCAGTTGTTACAGCAGGTTGCAGACGGTTCCATTGCATCGGATCGCGTGGACTAAGGCGTATGCCAGACGAAAACGACACCAACGGCTCAGACCGCACGCCCGACAATACAACGCAGCAAGATCAAGGTAACATCCGAGCACAACAAGACAGCGACACAGATCAAGCTGTGCAAGACACAGACGAACGCCCGCCACAATTCGTCACATCACGAGCCGGGCGTTACGTCTCGGTCTATGGGCTGGTTGAACGCATTACAGCGCAGTTCAGCGACGAATACGGCAACAACACGGCGCAACTCAGCCAACAATACGACAACGCGGCCCTGCGCGGCATGGTGCGCGATGTTGCCGATTACATCTTGAGCGTAGAATCGGTGCGTTTGGGGCCAGACGAACGCGCCAAGCTATTTCGACAGGCTTACGGGGAGCTTTTCGGCTTCGGCCCATTGGATGTGCTGTTCAGCAACCCGCAAATCACGACGATTGCACTGGAAGGCACCGAAAAAATCAGCGTGCGCTATGGCCCCTCTGCCGAACTCACGCCGCTAGCCCCCATCTTCGAGGATGGCTTTCACCTGCAACGCATCATCAAGCGCTTGCTCAGCCATGCAGACGCCGAACTGCGCGACGACCTGCCCTTTATCGAGGTCGGCTTGACTTATCAGCAACGGCCCATCAGCATCAGCATCGTATCACCACCGCTAACGCTCGAATTAACCGCCGATCTGCGCCTGCATCCGGCGCAACCTGTCCTGCTGGATGATTTACTGCAAGCAGGCACGCTGACGCCAAAAACAGCCGCTTTACTGCGGGCGCTGGCTGCATCTGAGCACGGCGTCGTCATCGTCGGGGATACTGAATCAGGCAAGACAACGCTGCTATCGGCGCTAGCGCATCATCTGCCGACGCCAACGCAAACCATCGCAGTGGAACGGGCTGGCGAATTGCGCTTACCAGAGGGCGCAGGGCGGCGCGTAGTGCGCTGGTCTATCGACAACGCGCAAACACAACGGGCGGGCGTTTCGTTTGCGGCGTGCATCACACAGGCCATAGACGAGGCCCCGGCGTGCATCCTGCTGGATGAAGTGCGCGCCGATGAACCGGATTCTGTGCGCACCCTGCTCGAACGCGACGATACACCCCGGCAAATCTGGTCGTTTCGTGGACCATCGGACCCGAAGCGGCTGCGCAGTGCATTGGGCATGGTGGCACGCCGTTCAAATCAGGGGATGCCGGAGGCGATGGTCAACCGCATGTATGAGCGTTTACCGTTCGTGGTGCTGCTCAAGCGGCGGCGTGCTGGTTTAGGCATCCGTGAGATTGCTGAATGGCAATATCCCGCAGGCGCAGATTATCCCGATTGGGTGACATTGCTGGAAAAACGCGGGGATACTGACAATGAGCTAGCAGCCACAGGCAAGCGCCCAAAACGCGCCCTGAACCTGCCGCATGACTTTTGGGAATAATTATGTCACGATGATATATTCGTAGGGGCAGGTCAATGTGCCTGTCCGCACACTATCAATACGTTTAGTCGATACCATCAGCGGCCTTGACCAGCGTCAAGCCCTGTTGTGTGAAGCGCTGAAACGTATCGTTGGCTATCGCCTCAAAGTCGATTGCTGGATGTGCCACCGACGACATCGTATCGACCAACACACGCAGCTTGCCGATGACATCGGGGCGTTGCGCAAAGTAGCGCATCAACGTGGCTACCGATTCCAACACGCAATGGCTCTTCGCCTGCCCTGTGATGTAAATCCGGTCATAGCCCGCCAGTTCTTCCAGACGATCCACCTGCAAGCCGCCGTTAGGCAGTTCATCGAGCTTGACTTCCGGCTCAAAGGCGGAATAGTTCTCGCTCTTGGCTATCTTGCCCTTCTCGATCAGGACGGGCTGCGCTTGGCGTGCCCCCGTGTGATAGGCAACGGCTTCGTACAGTGCAGGCGTCAGCGTGTGGCCATGTGTGCCGATTAGCGCATGATACGGCCAGATCATCAGTTGCTTCTTGCTGGCTTCTTCCAGCTTTTCCACATAAACCGACGACCATTCCGGCTCATACAGGGCACGCCATCGGCCCGCCTGCACCTGTTCGCTGGTGATGACCGTGTATGGCTCTGGATGTTGGCCGTTTGCATCCACCCACCATGCCGGGTGAAAGACCTGTATCGGGTAGTGGCTATCCAGTGACGCATAGATTGTCGTGACATCCGTCAGATGGTTGAACAGCCACTCAATGGCACGGCGCGTATCGTCAATGGCACCGGGCACACTCAGCGCCCCATCGCTATGCACAAAGTCAATCTGCATATCGATCAGCAGCAAGGCCACGCGCTTGCTATCCTCACTGGCTGCCGGTGCACCGAGCGCCCGACCCGCAGCAACAGCGTCTTTCACATGCGGTGCATAGACGCTGCCGACGCGCTGCGGGTCATAGAATGCGGGAAAAGTCATAGGCTATCCGTCCTGCTGACAAGCTTACTGTTGTGTGGCGACGAACTGGCTAAGCTGTGCTGCGCCAGGACTCTGCCCGATGGGGCTTTGCACCAACTGACCATCCGCCAGACGAAAGACGACGGTTGGCGTGCTGTTGGCATCCACCTGATTGGCCAGGCGTGAGTCAACGTTGTACTGGTCTGCCGTCGCCTGGCAATCGAGCAGGTCACTATACGGCAAGCCGATGCGCTCTGCAAACTTACGGGCGCTACTGGAATCGAAACGCTCCGAACTGGCAATATCGAAGATGATGTCATGCGCTTCCCAGAAGGAACCACCAAGCTCAGCGGTGCATTCCGCCAGACCAAACGTGATGGACGACTGGTTGCTGATCGGCAGCATACGGAATTCAAAGCGTGCGTTGCCTGTCAGCACCTCATCACGGATGAACTGCTTCAACTCACCCTGATATTGCTGGCACGCGGGGCACAGGAAATCCTCAAAGGCTACAACCGTAATCGGCGCTTCTGGATCACCGAGCACGAAACCGCCATCCGATGTGCGGCCCTGCGTGATTTCGCTGTAATCAATCGCGCCACCTGCAAGGCTAGTATCATTGGTCGAGAGGAAAATCGCAATAATACCAACGACCAGCGCTGCCGCCACAATACCGCCAATCACCAGCAGATTGCGCTGCTGATCGTTCTTGCGCTTTTCGTTATTTGTTTTCTGCGTCATCTTAAGTCCCTTTACATCCTTACGCATCTGCTTGAATAGCTACAACGATATAGGCATTCTGCGCTGCACAAACAATTTTTTAGAGGACGATAGGCCACACAAATTACCGAATGCTTACGCTGTGTTCTTACGGTTGCGCGGTAACGGCAGCAACCAGGGCACACGCTGTTGATAGCGCACGTACTCATCCCCAAAAAAGCGCACCATGCGCTGCTCTTCTACCAGTGAACCCAGCACAAAATACAGCGTAGCCATCAGCACATAGGCCAGATAAACATCCGTCATGGGCGAGATGGGCCACAGCAGCATCAGGGCAAATAAATACAGCGGATGCCGCACAAAACCGTAAATCCCGTCTGTCTTGAGTTTTTCCGGTGGCAAAGGCAGCGCCTCACCTGCAAAATATGCCATGATTTGCTTAACGCCAGCAAAGCGCAGCAGGTCAATCTGCAACAGCGATAGCGCCATGCCGATGAAACCCAGCGCTTGCAGCACAAACATAAACGGCAACAGCGCATTCGGCGCGACCCAGATGGTGCGCCCCTGTGGTAGCGTAATCAGCATCAACGGGGCCAGCAGCAGCACCGACAACACGTTATACACCAGACGATAAAAACCATGATACACTCGTTCGCCTAGCCATTGCTGAACCTGCGCTTTGATGCGGCGGTCAGCCGTGATGCTGTGGACCAGTGCGAAGGCGATCATGCCGAAGATAACGATGGTTATGTTATTCATAAGCTATTAATGGAGTCAGTTTCACATGCGTGCGGTAGATGTTATTCGTAAAAAACGCGATGGGCAAGCCTTGAATGCCGAGGAAATCCGCTGGTTTGTCAACGCTTATGCACAAGATGAACTGCCCGACTATCAGGCGGCGGCTTTTCTGATGGCGGTTTACTGGCAAGGCATGACCCGCGCAGAAACCGTCGAACTGACATTAGCAATGGCTGAATCCGGCACAATGCTGGATTTATCCGACATCAGTGACTATGTGGTGGATAAGCATTCATCCGGCGGCGTGGGCGATAAAACGACGCTGGTAGTGCTGCCACTGGTCGCGGCGTGCGGCGTCCCGGTAGCCAAGATGAGCGGTCGCGGCCTGGGCTTTTCCGGCGGCACGCTGGATAAGATCGAAGCGATCAACGGCGTGAATGTCAACCTGAGCGATGCTGAATTCCGGCGTCTTGCCCGTGAAACAGGCATTGTGCTGGCTGGCCAGACCGCACAGCTTGCGCCCGCAGACGGCAAATTCTATGCGCTGCGCGATGTGACCGCCACCGTCTCCAGCCCGCCCCTGATTGCCGCCAGCATCATGAGCAAAAAGCTGGCTTCTGGCGCGAATGGCATCGTGCTGGATGTCAAAATCGGCTCTGGTGCCTTCGTCAAGACCCTAAGCAGTGCACAAGAACTCGCCCGCACGATGGTAGACATCGGCACCGACGCGGGCCGTGATGTGCTCGCCCTGCTATCGGATATGGAGCAGCCATTGGGCCACGCAGTCGGCAATGCGCTAGAGGTCCGCGAAGCCATCGAGACGCTACGCGGAGGCGGCCCGCAGGATTTTCGCGATCACTGTATCACCATAGCCGTCCACATGCTGCAACTCGCAGGGCGTGGCCAACGCTGGCGCAAAGACGACCTTCAGGCGACGAAGAACCTGCTGCATAACAAGCTGCGCGATGGCACGGCGTTTGCCGCTTTCAAGAAGATGATTGTCGGCTTGGGGGGCGACACAGCGCAGGTCGATAGCCCGGATTTGCTGCCAAAGGCCCGCATCCAACATACGTTATACGCGGCGCAAGATGGCTATCTATCACAGGTGGGCGCGAATTGGGTTGCGTTGGCGTCGTTGACGCTGGGGGCTGGCCGTATGCAAAAAGGCGATGCGATAGATTTAGCCGTCGGTGTGATGGTGACGGTGAAAGTGGGCGATGCAGTCAGCAGGGGGCAGCCTATCGCTGTGTTGCACGCCAACGACGACGCCAGCGCCGCAAAAGCACTCGACTACATGCGGCAGGCTTTCGGCTACAGTGAATCCCCAGTAGAGCCGTTGCCGCTATTTTACGGCGTTATCGGCTGATGGGGCAACACTACAGGAAAACGTGGGCGGTGAAAATCGGTAGTCGTTATGGCGGCTGACGCCACCCCGGACGCCAAGAAGGGCGTCCCTACGATTCACATAGCGGCACGGGCGCACCGGATAACGATTGCAGCCTGAAATCCGGCGCGCTGTTATTGGGCGCACCCGCGCAGACTACCAGCAAGAGCAGACTGCACAGTGCGATAAAAAGGTTCAGGCTGCGCTCACGCATCAGCGGGTGGGTACTCAATTTCGACCAGCTTGGCTCTGATCGTATCCCAATCGGCAGGTGCGTCCCATCCGACGGTGACCTGCTTGCTGCTCAGATCGGCTTTGACAGTCTGCACGCCTGCCACATCGCCCACCTCGTTTTCGACGGTGCGCACGCAGCCATCACAACCAATATCGGGGACTATGAACGTTTTCTTTTCCATGTTGATATGCCTTTGGCTTTCAATATCTGTACTGTTTGCAGCTTTACTTTCCGCCAACACGAGCTGATCGAACTATCGTCAATCAGGTAAATCAAAGCCAGCCATGCCAATTTGCAGGGTTGCAATGTATTGCGCCCAGGGCGCAGCGTGCTGCGCCCCCACAGCATATGGTATCGGGTTTACTTAACGCTGATTTGATCCAGGCTGATCGTAGCCGAAGCGCGTGCAGCTTGTGCCTCTTGCTTGCTCGGCGGTTGCAGTGCTGGGTCGTCGCTGCTGTCGATCATGATTTTCAGGCGTTCGGCGCGCTCGCCGCTTATTTTGCCCGTGCGCAGCGATAGCTTGGCCAATGTCGCAATCGCCTTAGCCGGGTTCAGCCCCTTCGGGCAAGCGTCAATGCAGTTCAATACCTGATGGCAGCGAAATGCACCGTCTGCTGTGGCGATCATATCCAGGCGCTCTGCCGGAATGGTGTCGCGGGGGTCCATGACACGCATGAAGACCTTTAGCATGGCGTGCGGCCCTAAGTATTGCTTGTTGCCAGCGACAACCGGGCAGGATGAGTAGCACGCGCCGCACATGATGCAGGTTTCGGCGGCTTCCATCGCATCGACTTCTTCCTGTGACATGCGGTATTCTTTTTGCGGTACTTCAGCAGCCGGCACCAACCAGGGCTTAAGTTCCTCGTATTGTTGCCAGAAGACGCTGCGATCCACGACCAAATCCTTGATAATGGGCAGGTAGGGCAGTGGCTCAATCGTCACAACGTCGGTTTCGCCGAACCAGCTTTGATTGCTGTCATTGACGACTTCGGCTAGTGGCTTCGTGCAGACCAGCGTATTGCGGCGGTTGACCATCATCGCGCATGAACCACAGATGGCGTGGCGGCAACTGCGGCGAAAGGTCAAGCTACCGTCTTGTATGCCCTTGATCTCTTCCAGTGCGCCCAAAACCGTCTTATCGGGTGTCAGTTCGATCTGAAAATCCTGCCAGTAGGGTTTCTTATCGATGTCTGGGTTGTAGCGCTTGATGCGTACTGTAATCATGTTGTCTGTGTTTTGTGTCGTCATGGTGTTTTGTCGCTCCGTGTTGTTCGCTTGCTGTCACCGATGTTTGCTGGTTTGGTCTAGTATTTTATGGCGATTTGTGACGTGCTGGACACCCCATCGGGTGTCCCTACAATCCACAACCTGTGTGTAGGGACGCGCTTCTGCGCGTCCGCTGGAATACCTACCCTTGACGAGCTTGCCGCACAGATCCGTTTTCCCCCATTAGGTTTAGTATTTGCGCTCTTGCGGCGGGAAGCGGTCCCAGAAAACGGTCACTGGCTTGTAGGTTAGGTCGGCCTGACCGTCTTCGTTCTTGGTGGCGACGGTATGCTGCATCCATTGCTCATCGTCACGCTTGGGGTAATCCGTGCGCGAGTGTGCGCCTCGGCTCTCGGTACGCGCCTGTGCACCGACGACCACGAGTTCACTGAAAACGAGTAGGTTGTCCGTCTCGATAGCGGTCAGGACATCCGTATTAAAGCGCTTGCTTGTATCCATAACGCGGACATTCTTGAAGCGTGCCTTGATCTGTTGAATGTCATTGTTGGCGGCTTGCAGTTTTTCGCCGTCACGGAAAACGCCGCAGTTGTCGGTCATCGTCAGCTTGAGGTCCTCGGCCAGCGGCGCGACGTATTCGCGGTTGCCGTTGACGCTGCTGCTGTCCATCAGATCACGGATGCGCTCGCATTGTTTGCGGGTGGGGTCCGGGTTGCTGATGGGGTGTAATTTTGCGCCGCCATTGATGAATTCAGCGATGGCATAGCCTGCACGCCGCCCGAAAACCGATGCTTCCAGCAAGCTGTTCGTACCGAGTCGGTTCGCACCATGCACACTGACGCAGGCACATTCACCTGCTGCAAAAAGGCCCGTGAACGGGGTGCCTGCTGCGTCTGCGATGACCTGCCCGTTAACGTCTGTTGGGATGCCGCCCATGCTGTAATGGGCTGTGGGCTGAATGGGCGCGGGAGAGTCGATGATGTCCACGCCGGAGAAGTTCATAGCGATCTCGCGCACCTGCGGTAGCCGCTTCAGGATGTTTTCACGCCCTAGATGGCGCATATCCAGGTAAAGGCCGCGTCCGTCGTCGCCGATGCCGCGCCCCTCGTCAATTTCGGTTTGTTCGCTGCGGCTCACGAGGTCACGCGGTGCCAATTCCATTTTTTCTGGCGCGTAATGCTCCATGAAGCGCTCGCCGTGTGCGTTGGTCAGGTAGCCGCCCTCGCCCCGGCAAGCCTCGCTCATTAGGATGCCGTGCTTATAGATGCCGGTGGGGTGGAACTGCACGAATTCCATGTCCATCAGGGGGACGCCTGCATTGTAGGCAATCGCGACGCCGTCGCCTGTGTTTGCTGTTGCGTTGGACGTGATTTTGTAAGCGCGTCCGTAGCCGCCTGTGGCGAACATGATCGCTTTAGCACGCATCGTATGCAGTTCACCCGTCAGGATGTTCATAACGACCAGGCCGCGTGCGATACCATCTTCAACGATCAGTTCCAGCGCATACCATTCGCTGTAGAATTTGACGCCGTGCTTCAGACATTGCTCGTGGATGGTGTGCAGCAGCACATGCCCGGTCCAGTCGGCGGCGAAATTAGCGCGTGGGGCGCTGTGGCCACCGAAACGGCGTTGATTGATGCGCCCGTCGTCTGTGCGGCTAAAAACGCAACCCATGTGCTCATATTCGTAAACAACGTCGATAGCGTCATTGACCAGCACCTCGATTTTATCCTGGTCGCCTAGCCAATCGGAGCCTTTGATGGTGTCATACATGTGTAATTCGGTGCTATCGCTGGCCTCTGCGTCGGCGGGCACTTGCTCTAGCGGCCCACGCGGACCTGTGCCGGCAACCGGGCGTGTGTTACTGAGTGCGGCGGCGATGCCACCTTGTGCTGCGCCACTGTGAGAGCGTAAAGGGTGCAGCTTCGAGAGCACGCCGACATCTGTCACACCTGCGCGTGCTGCGTTCAGGGCGGCCCAACTCCCGGCCAAGCCTGCGCCGATAACAATCACATCATGGGTAATGGTCTCGCTCATAAGCTCACTCTCCGTCAAGCTACGTCTATGTCAGATTTCCTTACGATACGGCTATATTATCCCAGACGCATACATAAGCGGTCAGTGAGAAATGTCATGTATAGCCCCTAAGTTTTGTCATAGTGGCTGCCTGATTAGCGCTCTCAGCATAACATCTGTCATACCCAACGCTGTCAGATTGCACAGAATCCGCTATGCTTATGGTAGCCGTTAAGCCTAGACTGTCACTATGAGCCAGCAAGTCCAATACATCCAACTAGAAGCCAATGAAGATGTCCCTAGCGTGCGTGATCGCCTGTCATTCATCCGAGGCAAGCGCATCTTGCTGATCTGGCCCGAAACGGGCACGGCACTTACGCGCAAGCTCGATCTGGTGTTCATCCAGCGCGAAGCAAAGCGGCGCGTGTTGCAAATCGCGCTGGTGACGCACGATAAGCAGGTCATGCAGCACGCCAGAGACCTCGGCATCAGCACCTTCGAGACCATCGGGGCCAGCCGACGCGCTCGCTGGAAGCGTGGCCGCAGCCGCGTCTTTGTGCAGCGCTATCATCGGCCAAACGATAACCCCGAACCGCATGACCTGATGCCAGTGGTGAGCCGCGTTCGCGTGCCGCGTAAACCGATGTCTCTGTTGCGCTACGCTGCCTCACGCGGCTTGATCCTGCTGCTGCTGGCGCTGACGTTGGCGGGCCTGGCCTATGTGGTGCTGCCTACGGCCACCGTGACGCTGCCGCTATCGCGCCAATTCCTGCGGGTGAATGCTGAAATTACAACCGACCCCAATATTGCAGATGTGGATGTCGAAAATGGCGTGATTCCAGCGACACGCCTACGAGCAACGGTTGAAACGTCCAGCAGCATCCCGACGACTGGGCGCGTCGATTTAGAGGATTTACCCGCCAGCGGCAGCGCCACATTCACGAACCAGACCAATCGCAGCATTGAGATTGCGGAGGGTACGGTGGTCAGTACCAGCGCCGGCACGCCGATTCTGTTTCGGACCACCGAGAGCGTGATATTGCCGCCAGGGATCGGTGAGCGGGCCGAAATACCCATCGAGGCGCTGCCGAGTTCGTCGGGTGAGCCGGGCAATGTGGCGCAGGGACAGATTAACACGCTGGTGGGGCCACTAGCGGATGATGTGAGTGTGCGCAATCTGGCGGCGCTGAGTGGTGGCGACAGCCGCAGCGTCGCCGCCGTGACGCAAGCCGACCGCGACCAACTGCGCATGATGGTGGCTGGTCTGTTGCAGCAGTCGGCTTATGACGAAATGCAATTAAACCTGCTGGCTTCACAGACGATTGTGGTGCCGACGATTTACATTGCCGAGCAGCGCAACGACTGGACCACGTTTAGCCATGAAGTGGGTGATGTGACGGATACGCTGTCGCTCAGGATGCGGGCCATTGTCGAAGCGGTGGCCATAGATGACCGTTTCACACGTCAAATTGTCTTTGCGCGGCTATCGGCACAGCGACCAGAGGGCTACATCCTATTGACGGATAGCTTGCGTTATGAACGTGGCGCAGTAGGCCGCAATAGTGCAGGCTATACGTCGTTTACGGCTTTTGGTGAGGTGCAGGCCATCAGCCAACTAGATCGCGTGGCATTACAGGGGCGTATCGTCGGCCAACGCCCTGAAGACGCTAGCGCACTGCTGGCGCGTGAGGTGATTTTGGCCAGCGGTGCGCAGCCACAAATCCAGCTAGACCCGGAATGGTTGCCGACGATGCCGCTACTATCTATGCGTATACAGATTGTGACGGAGTAAGCGTTGTGCTAGGGCGTTTAATCGGCGTCGATCATGGTTTGGCGCGTATCGGTGTGGCGCTCAGCGATGTAAGCGGCTTGATCGCCACCGAACACAGCATCATCACGCGCCAATCCAAACGCGAAGATTTTGCCAAGCTGAACGAAATTGCAGCCCAAGAAGGGGCTGTCGCCTTTGTGGTGGGCGTGCCACACAGCGACGCGCCGCCTGATGTGCATACACAGGCCGATACGGTGCGGCTGTGGATGGCGCGTTTTGCCGAAAAGACTGATCTGCCTGTGGTCGAATGGGATGAATCCCTGACCAGTGATGATGCGCGTGAATTGGCTAAAATGCAGAAGCGCAGACCACAAGACCCGATAGATGATCTGGCCGCACGCTTGATTCTGCAAAGCTACCTGGATGCGCTACGTGACGGCTTGGCTACGCCCCCCACACGCCACACAGATTAAGCCCAACTGAGCCTTTATCCCGCTTGCAGGTTGGCTATACTGATGCGTAAATAGCGAACAATACAGGATGGGTATGTCCACAGCAGACGCCGATAGTCGGCAAAGCAACAACCGTTTTATCTATATCGTGCTTGGCGCGATTATCGTCGTGAATATCGTGATTATCGCCATTGCACAGGCCACACAAGCCCCCGATCCCGTCACGGAACTTGCACGGGATGCCGTGCTAGCCCACGAAAACGGCGATTATGATCTGGCCATTGCCGGGTATAGCGAAGCCCTTACGCTAGCCGCAGGCGACAGCGACGAGAGCGCACGCTTGCATTACAACCGGGGCGTTTCCTACTGGCTGAATGACGACATCGACGCCGCCACTGCGGATTTTGAGCAGGCTATCGCGCTTGATGAGGCGTACTACTGGCCACATCTGGCTCTGGGTGATATTTATAGCCAGCAAGGGAACCCCGAACAGGCTTTAGCAGCTTATCGGCAATTCCGTGATCTAAGCGTGGCTGCTGATGACGACCATGCCAGCAACACAGCCACAGAGCGCATCAAAGTCGCGACGACACAACAAGCCACAATGCAACAAAATGCAGGCCCAAACGCAACGAATGACGGAAACGGCCAATAATGGATCGCTTGATTAAGGGCTTGTTCCTGCTATTTGGGATGGGCGCGGCGGCGCTGTTTATCGGCTTTGCTGGGCTGTTCGTGCTCTCGGATGGCGACCCGATTGATTATGTGCAGACGGCATTGCTGCGCTTTTCGCTGGCAGGCCGTGAGGACGCCTTAAATACACCCTACAGCGACGACAGTAGCGCTAGGCGCTTTCAAGTCCGCAGTGGCGAGACGCCGCGCCTCATCGCGGCGAATTTGCAGCAAAGTGAACTGATCCGCGATGACGAGCTATTTGTGGATTACGTGCGAGTTGAAGGGCTGGATCGTGCGCTAGAAGCCGGGACGTATTTTCTACGGCAGACGCAGACCATCCCCGAAATTGCACGCACGCTGACAGACTCACGCAATAGCAGCATTACCTTTCGCATCATCGAAGGCCAGCGCATCGAAGAAATTGCGGATTTGATTGATCGCAACCCGCTGTTTGGCTTTTCCGGCGCTGATTTTTTGGTGGTTGTTGCTGAAGGCACAGAAGCACCGAGCGACTTCGCGCAGTGGGTGGGCTTGCCTGTCGGTGCAGCGCTGGAAGGCTTCTTATTCCCGGATACGTACCTGCTACCGCCAGACATCACCGCGCTGGAGTTGCGCACGATTCTGCTGGATAACTTCGTGGAGCGCGTCGGCATTCAGGTGCGGCAAGATGCAATGGATCAGGGGTTCACCATGCGTGAGGTCGTTACGCTGGCCTCTATCGTAGAGCGCGAAGCCCTGCACGACGACGAAAACCCGCTTGTGGCCAGCGTCTACTTGAATCGTCTGGATATTGGCATGAAGCTAGACGCCGACCCAACCGTGCAATATGGCCTAGACGGGTTGCGCGGGGATACATGGTGGCCGCAGATCACACAAGCGGACTATCGCAATGTGCAATCGCGCTACAACACATACCTGTACAACGGTTTGCCCCCTGGCCCGATTGCAAACCCCGGTGTATCAGCCATTCGCGGCGTCGTCTATCCAGCAGAATCCGAGTACATCTTTTTTCGGGCGCGTTGTGATGGCTCTGGCTATCATGCCTTCGCGCTGACCTTCGATGGACATCTGGCCAATGGCTGCACATAGCCGGTTCTTGATGTCATCGGCTCATCACGGGCGGACGCGCATAAGCGCGTCTCTACACGGATGGCGGGCTTGTAGGTTATTCGTTTTGCTCTGCGTTGCATTCATGTCGGCCTGTACAAAGACACCGCAGCCTGTGAAAATCGCGCTGCTGGCCCCATTTGAAGGCCGCTACCGTGAGGTCGGTTACGATGCGTTGTATGCGGCACGTCTGGCGCTGTCTGATGGCCCCGTAGTGGTGGGCGAGATAACCTTGCTGCCGATAGACGATGGCGGCGACATCAGCAGTGCTGTTGAGCGTGCTGAGGCGCTGCGCAGAGACCCCGCTGTGAAGTCAGTGCTGGGGTTGGGCTATGCGGCCACATCGGATGCGGTGCAAGCCGCGCTGGGTGATGTGCCTGTGCTGATCGTGGGCTATTGGGGGGCGCGTCCGCAGCGCGAAAATGCCTATATTCTGGCATCGCCTGACCTGCATGAGCGCGTAACCACGCCAGCACGCGCCGCAATAACGGACCTAGCACGCCTGCCTACACCGTTGAGGTGCGGGCCTGTGTGTGGCTTGGCGCAATTCCCGCAGTTACGCGATGATCTGAGCGACATCAGCGTATTATCCAGCAGCAGCTTGCCGGACGCTGTTTTTCGTCAGCGTTATGTGGACAGTGCGCAATTTGCGCCGGAGCCGGGTCTGTTGGCCACGCTGACCTATGATGCAACCATGCTGGCGGTGCAATCGGTCAATGCTGGCGTGCCGTTGGATGCAATCGAGTCTGTCGGCATCAATGGTCGCATCCGCTTTGCTGATGATGATTACTGGCAAGATGCGCCGATTAACCGCTTTGCTTATGAGGATACTGTATTGAGGTCTTCGACATCAGGCCCGTAGCTGACAAGCACATGACGAACGCTCATTTCCAAGAGTAGTCCGACAATGTCAAGTTAGGCCCATTCGGAGGCGGGAGCCGCAAGGCACATAACCGGATGCGTATGGGCTGAGTAGTTACGTGAAAATTGGCGACGGCGAACGCCCCTCAGGGTGCCCCTACGGTTCAAGATGGTTATGTAGGAACGCGCTTCTGCGCGTCCGCCGCGAAAAAACGCATGACCACGCTATTATGTAATGCTAACATATTGTAAGCCCCCCACTTTTGCTCCAGGGCCTGCGCTGTTACGCCCTTCTACCGCTCATATTTTCTGGATGCTATTCGATGCCATACCAGCAGCATTTCGCAACCGCGTATCCTCAGTTATATCGGTCAGGCCGTAATGCCGACGAAGTTATTCCAGCACACCGCCCACCCGCAGCAGATAGCGCCGTAACTCGCGATCCACGGCTTCTGTGCTCAGTGGTGTGAAGCCGAAATCCGACATGATCGACAACGACTGATCCAGATAGTAGGCCAAGAAGGTATTCACGGCGAAATTCTGCTGAACGCCGATGAGGTTTGCATACAGCAAGGCCGGGCGCACCAGCAGGTAATTCGGCCCTTCGACGTTCTCCAGTGTTGGCGCGATGCCAGCCAACGACACCGCACGCAACACAGCCTGATTGCTGAGGTAATAGTCAAAATCGACGACGGCTATCGCGTTCACTTCCCCCGCCGCATCCCAAACGAGGTTCGCATTGTTGGAGTCGAACAACGTGTTACCAGCCTGTAGCACACCAAGCGCTTCACCTGCGAAGATAATATCGACCAGCAGGTTATAGGCATCCGAGCCGGGTTCCGGCAGATAGCGGGCAATTGGCTCCGGTGGGAAGTTCGGGTTCACATCCGACCAGCGCGTGAGCGTCAGCGCTTCGCGCAAATCCTGCACGCTCAGGTCTTGCACGAAGGTATTCAGCGGGTTGACGACCACCACCAACGATGTCCCCGTACCAATGCGGACCGCTAGCGGCTGGACGTTATTTTCGTCGCAGAGAGCGCGTTCATCGGCTCGGATGTTGCGCGTGGTATAGGCAAAGTCGATGGATGCACGGCAGAGGCGTTCCAGGCTGTCTTCATTGCTAGTTGCTTCAAGCGTGATTGGCCCAGGATAACCGTTCTCTGTGAACATGTCTGCAATCACCTGAGACGCGGGCCGCAGCGCCGGATCACCCGCCGCGAAGCGCGGACCGCGAATGTTGCTGAAGTCACGCTTGCGCAAGCGCACTGTGCGCGGGTCGGGGCCTGGGTTCAAGATCAGGCCGACGGTTGCATCTTCTGTTTCCGCTTGCAATGTAAGCTGCTGCCCCAGCCGGTCCAGCAGCAACACCTGCTTGGAGGGTGGCCAGACCGTTGTTTCATCAAAGACAACGCCGCCCACGCTTGTCGTCACCACCACCTGGCTGCGTTGCAGCGCATTGAGCGATGCCAGCACGTTATCAATGCGCAAGATGCTATCATCCACGAATTCCGCCGGGAACATCTGCACACCCGTCAGAATCGCGCCGCTCAGGTCTGCGCCACTCAGGATCGCGCCAAGCAAGACCGCCCCTTCCATGCGTGCCTCTTGCAAATTGGCCGATGATAGGCGCGTGCCGATTAAGCTGGTGCCAGAAAGCCGCGCCCGCATCAGGTCCGCGTTGCCCAGGTTGGCCATGTTCGCATACGCGCCGCTCAGGTCTGCATCGCTCAGATCTGCGCCGCTCAGGTTGGCCCCGCTCAGGCGTGCCCCAACGAGGCTGGCCCCGCGCAGGTTGGCCCCGGTCAGGCTTGCGTTGATTAAGCGCGTGCCACGCAGCTCCAAACCGGATAGGTTGACCTCCGTCATCGTCGTGTTGGATAGGTCCGCCCCTTCTAAGAGCAAGCGCGTCAGGTCGCTTTGCGTCAGGTTGGCCTGCGTCAGGTTGGCCCCGCGCAGGTCGGCGTTGCGCAGGTCGGCGTTGCGCAGGTCGGCGTTGCGCAGGTCCGCACGCCGCAGGTCCGCGCCCACCATGCTGGCCCCGTTCAGTTTGGCCCCTTGCAGGTTGACATCCGACAGTTTGGCACCAGAGAGGTCGCTATTGCTGAGGTTCGCGCCGCTGAGGTTGGCCCCACTCAAATCCGCCTCCACGAAATCCGTGTCGCGCAGGTTCATGCCGACTAATTGCGCGTTATTGATGTTGACCGCTGTGCAATTAGGAATGCACCAGATCGGCCATTGTATCGCTTGTAGCAGCAGCACAAAGCCCGTCAGGATGAGATAAGCGAGCAAGGTCATGCGGGAGACAAGCGTCACCTGAAAGCCAGTCAGCGACCCTGCATCGGCAACCCCAACGAAAATCCGCAGCAACGCCCATAGCCCAACGCCGCCCAACACCGCAAAGTAGACGTACCAGCGCCACGTCGCCAGATAACCGATAAAGGGCAGGCTATTCAGCGCCAGGCCAGCCCCGACCATGATAATCAGTATGATGATGGGGCCGCGTAGCCGCGCATAGAGTGTGTTTTCATAAGCCACACCGCGCCGCCTACTGTACAGGCGCATGGCAGTGGTCAGGAAGCGCACAACGATGCGCGCTAAAAACCAGAATGCGAAGAGGATAGCGAGCGCCGTCGCCAATTCAAGCACGCTAAGGCCCAACAGACGCGCTTCCCAGAATGGGGCACTGAACAATTCATCCACTTGTCTGCCTCATTGGATTATGGTTGCGTATTTGGTTGTGTTGAAATAGCAGGTACAGCACCCAAGCATGATTGTACGTGGATCAATGTATCTTGCAACATTCAGGACGCGATTTTTGCTGGATTGACGAGCGGCCCCGTAGTACCCTTCGCTATCTTTAACGGCGGTTGTGTGTGGCTTGTGCAGCCATAGCAGGATAATTATACACAACTCATCGTAACAAATAGCGCAATTTTGCGTAGCATCCGCGTGAAAATTGGCTATGTCAGGGGGCGGCCCCCATCGACCGGAATGATGGCCCCGGTGGTGAACGCCAGATGCGTTGCCACTGCATACACGGCCTCTGCGACATCCTCGGCTGTTGCGATGCGCTTCAGGGGTGTGGCGTCTGCTTGCGCCTGTAGATATGCCTCTGGCATCCGGCGCGCATAGTCGCCCAGCACCCAGCCCGGCGCAATGCTCACCACGCGGATTTTCGGGGCCAGCGCACGCGCCAGGCTCATGGTGATGTTGTCGATGGCGGCTTTGCTGGCACAGTAGGCGACATTGCTGCCCACAGCCGTGCGTGCTGCAATCGAACTAACATTAACCACCAGACCGCCATCACCCGCCAGCAGCAGCTTTTTCATGGCACGCACTGAAGCCAGCGTCCCGCGCACATTGACGCGGAAGATGCTGTCAATCAGGTCATCGTCCAGCGCATCGAGGTCGTCATGTGGCACCGGGCGCGTAATGCCCGCGTTGTTCACAAGGATGTCCAGCGTGCCATAGCGTGCTGCGATGTCTGTGGCGAGTGCGGCTTGCGCGGCGCTGTCGTCTACGGGTGCTTGCGCGACCATGTGGCCCTCGCCTGCCAGTTCCCCGGCGACGCCTTCGGCTGTGTCTTTGCTTTTGCTGTACGTAATAACGACTTTTGCGCCTTCGTCGGCCAATTTGCGGCAGATGGCGCTGCCGATGCCACCACCACCACCCGTCACCAGCGCGATTTTACCCTGCAAATCCATGTGCTATCCTCGTGAGGTTATCGTGTGTGCAAATTGCGAACAGAGCCGCGCACCACCAACTGACCGGGCACAAATTCCAGCTTGGGCGGCGTGTCCGGCCCTGTAATGCGGGCTTGCATCAGGTCCATTGTACGCGCAATCATCACATCGACCTCTTGCCGGATGGTCGTCAGGTTATAGACGGGCCAGCCCGCCATCGGAATATCATCAAAGCCGATAATGCTGACATTCTGCGGCACGCGCCGGTGTAGCACACGGGCTGCGTCCATCGCGCCCATTGCCATGATGTCATTCGCGCAGAAAATCGCATCCGGTGGTGTGCCCTGACGCAGTAAATCCAATGTGGCCATGTAACCTGCATCGTAGCTGTAGGTCGCTTGCCAGCGTTGCGGCTTACCGTAACCGCGTTCGAGCAAGCGCTGTGTAAAGCCGCGTTCGCGGTCCGTGTTCGTAGAGGTGTCCGGTGTGCCTGCGACGTAAACGAGGCGCTCATGGCCACTATCCAGCAGCACATCGGCCACTTGCCGGCCCCCTGCGATGTTATCCGCACACACAGCGCTGGCGTTCGCACCCTGCACATAACGATTGAACAAGATCACGGGCGTTCCAGCACGCGCACAGACGTCGGCCATCTCCGATGATAGCGCCGCAGAGGTGACAATCAGCGCGTCAACATTGTATTGCAGCACCAGCGGCAGCAATTCATCCACGCTCTGATCTGCTGCCGCCGTAAACAGCAACGCCTGCTTGTCCATCGCCTGCAAGCGCTGCAAGAATTTCTCCAGCACATACGGGTAAAACGGGCTGGTGATATTGGCCATGACAATGCCGACGATATTGGTCTGCCGCGTGCTCATCATACGGGCGATGGCGTTGGGCTGATAGCCGAGGTCATGCGCAGCCGCTAGCACGCGCTCGCGTGTTTCCTGCGTGACGTTGGGCGCATCATCGCTGAACACACGCGAGACGGTGGATTGTGAGACGCCTGCTTGCCTGGCAACGTCCTTTGATGTGACCCGCTTCATAGGCTGGACGGCCTGCTTTAGTCGCCTGCGACGGCTTCTTCTGATTTTTCTGTCTTGTAGCGGCGCACACGCAGATCACACTGTTCTTTGTGGCCTATGAAGCCTTCAAGCTCGCAGAGGCGCGACCCATATTCCCCGATCATCGCGCTGGCTGCATCGCTCATCACGCGCTGATAGGTGCACGTCTTGATGAATTTACCGACCCAGAGGCCACCCGTGTAGCGTGCGGCCTTCTTGGTGGGCAGCGTGTGGTTGGTGCCGATGACTTTATCACCATAGGCGACGTTTGTGCGCGGCCCCAGGAACAGCGCGCCATAGTTGCTCATATTGTCCAAGAAGTAATTCGGGTCTTGCGTCAGGATTTCGACGTGTTCGCTGGCGATGTCATCCGCGACCTGGAGCATTTCGTCGTCGCTGTCACACAGGATGATCTCGCCGTAATCACGCCAGGACGCACCCGCTAAATCCGCAGTGGGCAGCACGGCTAGCTGACGGTCAATCTCGGCCTGTATGTTTTCGGCCAGTTCACGGCTGGTCGTCAGGAAAACCGCAGGCGACGATGGGCCATGTTCGGCCTGCCCTAGCAGGTCGGTGGCGCAGATTTCCACGTCGGAGGTGTCATCTGCGATCACCAGCACCTCCGTCGGACCCGCTAGCAGGTCGATGCCGACGACGCCGAACAACTGTCGCTTGGCTTCTGCGACGAACGCATTACCAGGGCCGACGATCATATCCACAGGCTCGATGCCAACCGCACCATAGGCCATCGACGCCATCGCTTGCACACCACCCAAAATGTAAATTTCGTCTGCGCCCCCAAAATACATGGCAGCAATCGTCGCGGCAGGCAATTCACCGTTAATCGGCGGCGTGCAGGCCACCACACGCTCTACGCCTGCGGTCTTGGCCGTGAGCACGCTCATATGCGCCGAGGCGACCATCGGGTAACGTCCACCGGGCACGTAGCAGCCGACGCTGCGCACAGGGATATGCTTATGGCCGAGGATCACACCCGGCAGCGTTTCGACCTCAATATCTTGCAGGGCGGCGCGCTGTGCCTGCGCGAAGTTACGCACCTGATCCTGTGCAAATTGAATGTCGGCAATCGTCTGCTGCGGCAAGGTGGCGATTACAGCTTCAATTTGCTGCTGTGACAGCTTGAAGCTATCCGGGTCCCATTTGTCGAACTTCACCGACAGTTCGCGCACGGCGTCGTCTTTGCGCGTGCGGATGTCCGCGAGGATGCCGCGCACGGTATCCTGTACTTTGGCGTCGGCCTGCGCCAGTTCGTCTACACTCTTGCCTTTTTTGATGTACTGTACGGCCATTGTGTCATCTCCATCTACATTCTATTTTATGCTTGGGTTTGCTGTACCATCTGCGCGGCGTATTCGCTCAGCAACATGCTATCCGTTTTGACCGTTACAAAACGGTAGCCGCGTGCAATCATCTGCTTGGCGTAATCCGGCGACGCGGTGAACAAGCCCGCGATCAGGTTGTTTTGCTCGCAGGCCGCCACCACGCGCTCTAGGGCGGCGTCCACCTGCTGATCGTCGCTATCGAAGCCCACGCCACCCGTCAGGCTCAGGCGTAGGTCACCCGTCCCCACGAAAATCATATCCAGACCGGGCACAGCGGCAATCGCATCCAGGTTTTGCAGCGCCTCGGCGGTTTCTACCATCGCAATCGTCAGGATTTCGTCGTTGGCGTGCTGTGCGTAATCCGCTCCAGCGTAGAGGCGTGCCCGCGTCGGCCCCAAACTACGGAAGCCCTGCGGCGGATAGCGGCACGCGCCCACAAATTGCGCACATTGCTCGGCGGTGTTAACCATCGGGCAGATGATGCCGTAAGCACCAGCGTCTAGCAAGCGCATCACGGCCCCCGGCTCATACCAGTTTACGCGGGCAATCGGTACGGTGTCGGTTGTGGAGATGGCCTGCATCATCTGAATGGCCGTCTCGATGCTGTGCATCCCGTGCTGTAGGTCAACGGTCAGGCTATGCCAGCCTGCGTGCGCCATCAGTTCAGCGGACCATGTGCTAGGGATGTGCAACCAGCCATTCAGCACCACACCCCCCTCGGACCAGATTTGTTTTAAGCGGTTTTTTCGCATCAATCACAGTTCAGGGCTTAATTGGGTAAAAAGTATGCAAGCCACTGCCTGCATACGTATGCAAACAATAGCAGGAATATGTTTACTTGTCAACAAGTTATGCGGTTATGCATCGGGGCGACCTTGACGTAACCACTTCGACATTGTCGAAGTAGTTACGACGTGGCTAATTGCGCCGGATTTGCAGCGTGTAGCGCCCCTCACCACCGAAACGCGCCGCCTCAATGATGTACAGGCCATCTGCGGGCAGTGTCACCGCGTCTAGCTGCGCGTTGCGCCCTAATGCCGGGTCGCGGGCGTCGTCGTTTTCCATCAATATTGAGCCATCTGGCCCCAGCAAGCGCAGGCGCGGGTCTAAATTGCCGCTGGTCGCCAGCATCGTAACCGTCACCTGCTGTCCTGCTTGCCCATTGAACTGCCAGTTTTGCAGCGGGATGGCATCCCGCAGGCGGCCCGTCGCCGCTGTGGTATCAGGCATCAGCAATGTAGCCACATTGGTACCCAATGTGTAACGGCCTTCGCCACTGACGCTGTTGACGGCGACAACGTACTGGCCGCTTACGTCCACACGCAACGATAAGAGCGCATCCTGTGGATTAAATAGCATCGTCGTGCCGTGATCGTCGTTGAAGGCGATTTCATCGCCGTTCGGACCTAACACACGCACAGCCAGATTCAGCATGGGTGAACGCATGACATCGGCCACTGCCGTCAGTGTGATGGTGTCGCCTGCGCTGGCTTCAAAGCGCCATGCCTGCTGCGAAACAGCATTGCTCAGCGTGCCCTGCACAGGTAAATCAGGGCGCAGCATTGTAGCGCCGACGCGCCCTGGCTCTACGGCAAGGCTCATGGCCGTCACATTGCCATAGCCACCGCTGCTATCCGCCCAGAAAATCGTACCGGCTTCATCAACAGCCACACCCATCGGCGTCAGGATTTCGCCCGGTAGCGGCAGGCCATTGGCGATGCGCCCCACACGCCGCGACAATTGGCCAGCCTCATCGAAAATCAGCAGCGCTTGCGTCTGCGTCGCCACAAGCAAATGACCATCCGCAGCCAGCACCATGTCATTCACTTGCATCTGTGACAAGGCCAATTCGTAAATTGGGGTCAGTGTGTTCTCGGCATTCGGCGTCAAGACGCCGCCTTCAGATGTGACGACGAGCAAGCGCTTATTGGCTGCGTCTGCGACGAGTTGCGGTTGTATGCCTGTGACCTGCGCTAGATCAATGGTGGCCATATCTGCACCTGTAAAGGCGCGTATTGTCGGCCCATTCTCGGTGAAATCCGTCGCATATAACGTGCCAGCGACAAAAGCCACACTCTGCGGCGCATCAAAGCCAAAATCGGCCAACGGTTCGTGCCAACTGCCATCACGCCACACACGCACGCAGCCGCAGGCGCTATCAGCCACGTAAAGCGTGCCCTCACCAAGCGCGATGTCCTGCGGCATGACGTTAAAATCCGCAAACGGGATAGTCTCGATGCGTGCGCCCGTCAGCGTATCAAAGCGCAGCACGCCCGCCACAAGATCAGCAGCGTATAGGCCATCAGCAGCTAATGCCAGCGCTCGTAGATTGATGAAGGCATCCGGTCCATCGCTGGGCAGGCTTTCCGTATGCCACAATACGCCGTACTCTGGCGCATCCGTGACGGTGCTGGACCCACTGGCAATGCTGCCGACGATGGCGTTAAACGTCGCCATAAACGCATCCTGACGTTCAGCAGGTGCGCGACCATACACCAACAACACGCGCTCGCCTGGGATGCGGCCTGCACGCCCCACACCGAAAAACGCACCATCCGCACTGCTGCCTTGTGTCGCGATGGCCGTGCCGCCTAGTAGCGTGCTTGGGCGGGGACCAGAAGCCCTGATATTGACGGACGCCAATTCTTGCTCTAGCCGTGTATACACATCCGGGCCATCAGATACAGCAGGCGCGACGACCAGGGTTATAAATGGGATGGCGGGGGGGCGAACATCCGCAGCGGACGCGAAAGCCTGCGCCAGCAACAAGGCTTCGTTGCCGTTGCGCTGTGTGGTGGCTGGTGCATCCCAGGCAGACGGATAACGCAGGGCTAAATCGCCCGCTTGCCAGCCATATTCGGCGAACGTACCCTGTGCTGAAGTCGGCAACATGAACAGCAGCAGGCCGACCAATATCAGCCAATAATGCGCGTATGGGTGGGTTTTCACGGTTTTATCCTCACGATTTTTCGTGTCGAGCATTTGTAGATTTACCGCTCGAACAGCACCACAGTTACGCGGCTAGATCAATTTGCGGGGGATATGGGCCAGACGTGCCCGCAAACCGCTGTAGCGGTCCGCGACCTTGTTGTTATCCACTGCGACCTTCACAGCACGCCGTTCACCGACCAGCACCACCAGCTTTTTCGCACGGGTGATGGCCGTATACAGCAGATTGCGTTGCAGCATAATCCAATGGCCCATCATCACAGGCATCACCACCACCGGGTATTCAGAGCCTTGCGAGCGATGCGTGCTGATGCAATAGGCGTGCTTGAGGTTCACCTCAGCGTCTCGGAAGGTGTAATTGTGAATCTGGCCGTTCATATCTATCTGTACGACTTCCTCTAGGGGGTCAATGGCATACACCAGGCCGATGTCACCGTTATACACATCCTTCTCGTAATCGTTGCGCGTCTGCATTACCTTGTCATTCGGACGGAAAATGCGACGCCCAAAGCTCTGTTCAATCGTCTGCGGTCTTGGCGGATTCAGCACTTGCTGCAAGGCGGTATTCAGCGCGTCCACACCCGCAGGCCCACGATACATCGGCGCGATCACTTGCACATCGGTCAGTGGGTCGTGGCCGAATTTATCCGGCACACGCTTGCTGACGACATCCACCACCATGCGCTCAATTTCTTGGGGTTGTTTGACGCCGAAGAAGTAAAAATCCTCGCTCTTATTATTCGTAATGGGCTGTTCACCCTGATTGATGCGGTGTGCATTGAGCACGATGTGGCTTTTTTCGCTCTGCCGGAAGATGCGGTTCAGGCGCGTGACATAGCCAACGCCGCTGTCGATGACATCGCGCAGCACATTGCCCGCGCCCACGCTCGGCAACTGGTCCACATCGCCTACTAGCAGCAGATGTGTGGCCGTGTCCAGGGCTTTCAGCAGGTTATAGAACAGCACCAGATCAATCATCGACGCTTCATCGACAATCAGAAAATCCGTCGGTAACTTGTGGTCATCGTCATAGATGAAACCCGTTTGCGGCTTGTAGCCAAGTGTACGATGAATCGTCTTGGCTTCGTGGAGCGTCGCTTCGGCCAGGCGTTTAGCAGCGCGACCAGTCGGTGACGCCAGTTTAAAATCAAATTCCAGCTCCACAAGTGCGTTGATCACCATTTGCAGCGTCGTGGTTTTGCCTGTGCCGGGGCCACCCGTCAGCACTGATATTTTGCTGGTGAGCGCGGCTTTCACCGCCGATTGCTGCTGCTCGGTCAGTTCGACGGCGTTTTTCGCGGCCAATGACTGTAAGAAATCATCCCAATCCAGGGTTTGCGCCCGAAACGTGATCTTTGAGGGTGATGTGGCAATCGTGCGTAAGCGTGACGCAGCGCCAACTTCCGAATAGTAATACGTGGGCAGATACAGCACGTCGGTTGCAATGTCGTCTTCGTGGATCGTATCACGTATAATGCGTTCGCTGCGTTCCTGAAGCTCTAGCTCTTGCTTGAGCGCTGTGCGATCTTCCACGTCGAGCAACTCGGCGGCTTTGTCCATCAGTGCATCTTCGGGCGCATACGTGTGGCCATCGTTGGATAGCTGATGCAGGGTGTATTCCAGGCCGGCCCGCAAGCGCTGCGGCGCATCAGTGGCCATACCCATGCCGCGTGCAATCTGGTCGGCTCTCTTGAAGCCGACGCCATGCAGTTCATCCGCCAACTGATAGGGGTCGCTTTGTACGATTTGTAGGGCTAGCCCTTCGTATTCGTCGTAGATGCGGCGTGCCAATGTGGGCGAAACGCCGTAGCTTTGCAGGTGGATCATCACCTGACGCAAGCCACGATTCCGTGACCAGGACTCAATCACATTTTCAGCGATCTTGGGCTTCAGGCCAGGCACGTCATGGATGCGCATTGGGTCACGGTCCAGGATGTCGATAGTGTCATCACCAAAAAACTTGTAGATGCGCTCTGCGGTCGCCTTACCCACGCCAAAGACCGTATCACGCAAGTAGCTGATGATCCCCTGCTCGTTGGTAGGGGCCATCGGATACACATTATCGACCTTGAGTTGACGCCCGTACTGCGGGTTGTGGACCCATTTACCCGTAAAGCGCGCCGCCTCACCTTGTATCATCTCTGGCATGATACCCACGATGTTAATTGTGCCGTCCGCTTCAGCCTCCGGTGGCAATTCACCTTCTTCTATACGAACCCGTAACACGCCCCAGCCACTTTCGAGGTTATAAAACGTGACACGCTCAACGGTGCCCTGGATGATAATCGGTTGTGCTTCCATATGCTCAGGTCTGTTTATTGCAATCGTAACCTTTTTCAGAACAGTTATTCAGTTTAACTCAGGTTGCAACTTTGTGATAGACACAGTTTTTGCAAGCATTACACGGATTTGCTAGTACCACACAATAGCGTAATCGTGTGTTTTTTCGCGGCGGACGCGCCGAAGCGCGTCCCTACATAACCATCTCAAACCGTAGGACCACCCTGAGGGGTGTCCGCCGTCGCCAATTTTCACCGTCCACGTTTTCTTGTGGCGCTGCCACACAGCTTACTCATCCACGTTTTCTGGCACGACCTCGTAAGCGGTGTCATCTAGCACGACGATCACGCGCTGGCCCAGTGCGAAGTATTCGCCAGCTTGCGCGTAGACATCCAGCAGATCAAAGTAATCGTCGCTCAAGAAAAGGACCTGCGTGCTCTGCATCGTGTCTGGCTCATAGGTGGTATCGGTCCAGACGCCGTTTTGCCAGATGAAGGTCTTTTCGCCTACGTTTTGCACGGGGTTAGCAGGCACATTGCTGCCAGCACCAGCGCCATTACCATCTGCATCATCAAAATCAGCGAAGGTTGCTTCGTCGTCGGCTTCCATCTCTCCAAATGCCTCTGGTGCGGCTTTGTCAGGCTCCGCAGCCGCCCCACCGATGCTACGGACAGCGTTAGGCTGCGTTGGCGCGAGTCGCGATGCCGCCTGTGTTGGCATGGCCAGCGGTGCACTCGCACTCTGTAGGTTTTGCGCCGCGTCCGCTGCATCCACTGCTGATGCACCCGATGACTGCCGTGCGAGTTCTTCGGCTTCGCGTCGTGTGCTGTTGACGGCTTGCTGGCGGCCACGCTCAGTCAAGATGTCGTCTTCTTCGATCAGGAAGCTGGTGTAGGGTGTGATGATGCCATAGCGGATGCTCAGGCTCACGATGCTATCGACCAGTTCTTGGCTCTCACCGTTCAGTCGAATCGTATTCAACAGATCACCAATGCGGCGCGTGGCCCACAGTCGCGCAATAAACGCTTCGCCGCCGGGTGCGTCACGGAATGCCAGGTTTGGGTAATCCAGTTGGATACGCTCACCCTGTAGATTGCCCCTCATGCTGATGTTGGCACCCGCTGCACCTTGCCGATAGCGCCCCACAATCGTCACCTGCTCACTGGCGAACAAATCCGGCATGGTTGGTGGGTACAGCAATTCCGTGATGACGTTATCGGAGAAGCTCAGCATGATGTCACGCAGCACAGGCACGCTGATTTTGTTATACAGGCTGGCGACCTCTTCATCAATGCGTTCAGTCGGGCGCACGTAGGAGCTATCACCCCGGAAATCACGCACGAGCGCATCCAGCAGGAACGTATCCACATCATCACCGACGCCAAACGCAAACACGCGCACGTTATCTGGCGTCTGGTTGTTCAGTTCAGCCAAAATCGTCGGCGTCTCGATAATGCCTTCGGTCGCGAGGCCATCCGTCATGAATAGCACCGTTAAAGCACGCCCTTCGCCATTATTATTGTCATCCGCAAAGTTCACAGCCGTCGATAGCGCTTCGTAGATGTTCGTGCCGCCCTCTGGGAAAGCATTGTTGATCCAGTTTTGCGCGTCGGCGGCCTGCTCTACTGATGCGAGCGCATCGGCCCAGATGCGGCTGCCTGTGCTGAATAGCACGACGTTAAAGCGGTCCTGCGGGTTCAGGTTATCCAGCACATAATTCGCGGCGGATTGGGCTTGCTGCCATTTGCTGCCCTGCATACTGCCGGATTGATCCAGCACGATCACGACATCCTTTGGCAAAATGTCCTCTGCTGGCACGGTCAGCGGCGGCTGTACCATCAGCATGAAAAAGCCATCCTGATCGGCGCTTTCTCGATAGGTCAGCAGGTTGATGTCGATGCTTTCGCGCTGGATACCATAGAACAGGCTGTAATCGCTTGTGGGTGCGTAATTTGTCGCCTCAAAGCCTGCGCTGAACGTGTTGTCGTCGGGTCGGTCCAGCGCGACGTTGTGCGAGGGCGAATAAACGTTGCTGATGGGCTGGTCGCTCTGCACGTTCACGCCGATGCTGAATTGATCCACGCGGCGCACACCAGACCCGGCAGTGTTCATCGGATAGGTGTAATTCAGCAGGCCGTTATCGAGTTCGAGCACCTGCCCATAGACAATCTCTATCTTGCGCGACTCACCGGGCGGGATGGGGAACACGCTGGCCTGAATAACATCGCTACCGACGTACTCCAGTAGTGCTGGGTCACGATATTGGCGCACAATCTCGTTGTAGATGGCGCGTGCTTCGTCGGCTGGCAAAATCTGAGCGTCAATTTCCAGATCATCAACCGTCATCGTCAGGCGTTCAACGGCGGCCCCCTGTGGCAGCGGGAAAATAAAGGTGCCCTCTGCTAAGCGTGGGCCGTTATTCGTAAATTGCATCTGCACACGGGTCGTCGCGATCTGGTTTGCGATGTCTATGTTGACGCGGTGATAGTCGATATGTAGCGTGGCCGGGTCCGTATCGACACCAGGCGGCGGTACGATGAAACCCTGTGCGGCTGTCGGCAACCCCAACAGGAACACGATCAGTAAAACAGGTAAATGGCGTCTCATGCTAAACCCTCTTGATTATTGGTCGTTATTTGCATGACGCCAGACGTGCTTATACTGTTCCATTTTGCATTTTATATCTTGCGTTTTGCGACGGTCAATCGTGATACAATCGCCATAGCTTGGCCCGTACAGCTATAAAGGATCGCCATATGGTAACACAGACGACACCCACCCAATGGCAACGCATGACGGTGGCCGAATTTGATGCCTTCGTATTGCGCGCCGAAAATGTGGAGCGCCATTTTGAATATATCGGTGAGGAGGTGTTGGAGGTGGTATCAAATGAGCTATCTTCGCGTATTGGGGCAAAGTTTACGCGCTATCTGGATGAATACTTGGACGACAACGACATCGGCCATGTAACAGGTGCGGATGGTGGTTACCACGTACAGAGCGAGCGTTACATACCCGATGCTGCATTCATTAGCTACGACAAATTACCTCAACTGCGCTATGATCGTGGTTACATTCCAGTGGCACCGGATTTAGCCGTTGAAGTCAAATCCTACACGGACTCCGTGAGCAAGATGACGATCAAAACGGCAAATTATCTGGCGGCAGGTACGACGGTGTGGCTGGTGGACCCTGAAGAGCAGGAAGTATATATCATGCAGCCGGGGCAAGCTGTACAA
>DAOTTW010000323.1:0-8667 GCA_034437615.1 Anaerolineae bacterium
CATATCGGTTTGTTTTCGTTTCTCCACAAGCGAGGGATACCCACATCATGACGTACTTTCCTGAACAACGCTTCGTCACCAACCGCGCCACCGTCAACCGTGAGGTGCTGCTGCCAGAAGGCGCTATCGGCAGCGTGCTGGTGGAACGCGGCCAGAACGTCGAAATTACGGATACGGTTGTGCGTGGCCTGATACCAGATCGCTATATCATCATCGACGCGGCACAACAGCTAGGCTTATCAGCCCGCGATTATGAGAAGCTGGGCGATGAATTGCTGCTGGTCAAGCGGCGCACCCCGATCACGGCGGATGAACCCATCGCGGGCCGCAACCGTGAACGCGGGCGGCGGGTATTGGCCCCGGTGAGTGGGCTGGTCGTCTCGGTGGATGTCGAACAGGGCCGCATCATCATGCAGGAATTGCCGGATTTTATCGACCTGAAAGCGGGTGTGCGTGGTCGTGTGGTGCGGGTGTATGAGGGGCGCGGCGTCGCCATCGAAACAGCCGGGGCGCTGGTGCAGGGCGTGTGGGGTAATGGCCGCACGCGCACGGCGACGATGCGCCTGGAACCGGAAGAAGGCGTCCACGCGCTAGAGGCCAACGAATTACAGATCGAATTCAAAAATGAGGTCGTCGTGACGCTCAGGCCGATTGATGCGGACATCCTGCAATTAGCCGATGTGCGCCAATTCGCCGGGATCGTTGCGCCGAGTATGGACGCGGCCCTGATTGATACGGTGCTGGAAAAACCCTATGCCGTTATCTTGACGGAGGGCTTCGGGCAGATCAACATGAGCAACAGCGTATCGCAGACGATTCGTGAATTTGATGGTTTTCAGGTGGCGATGGATGCGTATTTGCCGCAACGACTGGAACCCCGCGTGCCCGAACTGGTGATTAACCGCTTATTTGAAGCAGACCCACCCCGGCCCAATGATCGCATGACGTTGAGGTCGGGTATGCGCGTGCGCATCACGCGGGCACCGTATACCGGGCTGGTGGGGCGCGTCATCGAGCAACCCGAACGGCCTATCGCGCTGGAAAACAGTTTGCGCCTGCCCTGTGCCCTGGTGGAGATTATGCTGGGTGAGCGGGTTTACGTCCCGTTAGCAAACCTGGAACTCGCTGGCGCGTAATTCAGTTTAGGGTTATCATCAGTTTTGTATTTATCGGCTGCGTTTGATGTGCTCATTGACTCATTAACGAAAAGACACTAGCAAAAGAGGGGGACGGGTTATGTCCAACAGAGACGACGATTTCGATGATCTGTTTAGCGACGACGACGACTTTAACTTTGACAATGACGACGATCTCTTCGGGGGTTTGGATGACGACGAAGGCTTAGCGCCCGCTGAGTTCGACCCATTTGAGCGCGAGGATAGACAGGCAGACCCGGATCGAGACCTCTTTCAGGACTATGACGAGCGTGCCGCCGGCGAGGTGCAGCTTGACCTGGACGAAGATGAAGGAGAAGAAGCAGCAGGCGGGGGTCGTAGCCCGTTTTTCGTCATCGCGGCTATTCTGCTGGTGTTGATTATTCTCGGTGGTGGTGCCTTCCTGGTGACGCAGTTGATCGGTGACAATGAGCAACAGCAGCAGCTTGAAGAGACACGTGCGGCTATCGTCGCCACCAATCAGGCTGTTGAGCAATTCCTGACCGAGACGGAAGAAGCCAACATCGCCAACAGCAACGCCACCGCCACCGCCGATGCCTTCACCGATACACCCACACCGACCTTCACGCCATCGGACACACCCACGCCGACAGTCGATACAGCGAGCACGGAGACGGCGGTATTTGCCGCGACATCGAATGCAGCGGGCACCGCGACGGCTCTGGTTGAGGAAATTCAGCAAACGTCACAGGCACAATTGAACGCGACCATCACCGCGCAATTCCTGACTGCTGAAGCGCAAAACGTGACGCCGCCGACGATGGCCCCGACTGATACACCGACAGACGACGCGGGACCAACCGATGAGCCGACGCCCACACGTGAAGGGGTTTCGGTCTCCGCTGTGCAGCAGACGGCAACCGCGCTGGCGCTGATCCTGCGGCCTGACCTGATTACACCCGCAGATGGCGACGGTGGCGTGACGCCGATACCAGGCCGCCCAACACCGCGCCCTGACCTGCCTGATACGGGTATCTTTGATGATGTCGTCGGCACCGACCCCGGCATGATTGCGCTGGCTGCATTTGGTCTGTTGGGTGTTATCTTCATCTCGCGTGGCTTGCGCTCTGCGAATCGCAAACGGCGCTGATGCATCAAATAGCTGTGGGTGGGGCTGAGTGGTTACTTGATGGCGGACACCCTGAAGGGTGGTTATGTGGGGACGCTATTCCTGGCGTCCAGGGCGGCGCAGCGGCATTGTAGGCTTATTTGCGCCAACGTGTACTGGCCGCCTGATTTCCTGCTGGTGCGTGCTTGCTGACCTATGCTATGGTAGAGGCAACATGACCGCGCATCCTGCAAGGTAACAGACGCTATGAGCGACCAACAGCAAATACCCCGCGAACCCGACGCCCTCATGCAAGCCGATACGCCGCTTGATAGCAAGGCTCCACTTGAAAAGATGGCGTTAGCGCTGTATGTACACGCGGCCCGTATGATTAAAGAGGGTAAAAGCCGCGACGAAATCGCGCAAGAATTACAGCGCAAAGGCGTGAAGCCCGAAACCGCACAACACATGCTGCAACGCCTGGATACCGCACGCGACGACGTGACACGCCGCCTGGGATGGCGCAATGTGCTGATCGGTGCTGTGGTCTGCATCGCCGGGTTCGGCTTGATCGTCGGCGCGTTTGGGGGCGTGGCGGATGGCCTGGGGGCTGTTTTCGCATGGGGGGCGTTTTTGCTGGGCGTTTACTGGGTTGGGCGCGGCACGTTGCAGGTGTTAGCCAGCAACAAAACGCCTAGCACCTGACAGATTTGCTGTATGCATCGGTGTGGATTTTTCGACAGACGCTGAGAAGGGCGTCCCTACAGGGCAGCGTTCGTAGGGACGCGCCTCGGTGCGCCCGGAAACTGCCACAGTATTTGCGCCAACGTGTACTAGCGCAAGCTGGCTAACCACGCATCCACTGCATTGAAATACAGCGTCGTTGTGATGTCGCCTGCATCCGGTGGCAGCGCTACCGCGACGCCGATATACCCCTGTTGGTAGCGCGTGTCGCGTGTTTCAGCCACGAATTCGCCATTCAGATACAACGCCAGATAATCCTCGATGCACACAGCGCGGATCACATTACGCTGACCAGCAGGCCGCAACGCCGCGCCAGCCTGCCAGCGGACAAGCGCATCGGCTTGGTTGCGCCCCAGGCGTTGAATCGCATAATTGCCGCCTGGTTCGATCAGGAAATAGTAGCCCTGCCCGTTTTCCTGCACGCGGCAAAGCACACCATACAGCGCGTCCTCATGATCTGCTGTATAGAAGCTCTCGCCTTCGACCACCACATTGCGATACTGCTCAGCACGGTTCAGGCCATAGACATAGCGCGATAGGCCCACAGCAAAACGGTAGGCTCCATCGCGGATGTTGACCTGTGCGCCTTGCAGATTGTAGGTATCCCATGCTGCGGCTGATGCATCGCCGTCGAAGCCTTCGCGTAGCACCTGAGCGCTGATGTCGAAGCGCTGGCTGGGTTCTGTGGCTGGCACGGCGGCAATGCAACCCGTGAGCAGCGCGGGCAGCAGCATGAGCCAGCGCAGGTGCAACAACGGCTTGTGGTTAATCACTGGGGCGATTATTCCAGTAAATCTGGCGCGAAACGGTAATAGCCGTCGTGCCGGGGGGGGATGCAGGCTGAATATCGGCTTGCCATGCCAGCGAAAAGACCGAAAAATCCATCGTCTGGCTACAGGTCGCCAGATCATAGCCGATGGGGACGTTAGCGCCGGACGTGCAGATAGTTGGCAGGGCGCAAGCGTGCTGTTCGGCATAGAAGCGCACGACATCACATGCGCTCTGATCCACGCCATACAGCCACTCATCCTGACCATACAGCGGGTTATCGTGCTGAATCTGGCGGGAATCTGCTGGGATGGGCGGCAGGGGTGGCAGGATGAGGCCATACAGCACGCTGAAAACCTGCACGCCGACGATCAACGACACGATCAGCACGACGATACCCACAAGCAGCCACAAAACAGGCTGTTGTGACTTTGGTTTAGGGGGTCCAGCGTTGTTCATATTCGATCACCACATTGCCTTGCGTATTGTAAAACGGGTCTTCGTTGAATTGACCGGGCTGGATGGTCACCTGCGTATATTGCAGGGTATTCAGGCCGCTGTTATCGAACATGCAGCGCACGTAAAACGGTATGACGCCACGCTCTGCCGCATTCGGGAAGGTGCCTGTACGCGGGAAGCGCTCACAGCTTTCGGGGCGTTGGCCAGCAGGCGGCTCGCCGTAATGGTCACGCAGCTTGCGATTGTAATAATTCGTCACTGCGGCCACATCACCACCGGGCACCTGATAGTACACGTAGCGCCGCCCCTCGCGCCGCTCTTCCGGGTTGCCCCAGGTGACGGCGTTGCTGGGCGGCTCAATTTCCAGAGGGGAGCGGCGCGATTCTTGATCCAAGAAGAACGAGAGCACGCCCGCCCCCAGTAGCAGTGCGCCGAAAAACCCGATAACGAGACTGGTGCGAAAGACTGAAATTGTCCCCTGCTGATCCGACAAAAATCCCATGTGGTCATCTGCTCCTAATTTTCCAGCGCTTGAACATCCGCCTGTATTGCCTGGCCGTAGGGTGTGTGTGCATAGCGTGCGGCTTCTGCTACCCAGAAGGGCAGCCCCGCCGCGAGTAGCGTCTCGTCTATGCTGATCTCACCCAAATCATTCGCTGCCTGATCGGGTTGCACCCGTGCGATTTGCAGCAACAGATAGCGCGTCATCAAGGCCCGGTGCGGCTCCTGTTGGGCGGCTGCGTAGCCTGCAAGCAGGGCGGCACGCGCTTCGGCCAGCTTGCCCAGGCGATAATAGGCATGGCCCAGGTCAAAATGCGCGATGGTTGGTGCGCCGTGCGCTAGTGCCTGCTGCAAATAGTGTGCAGCGTTGGCATAGTCACCCTTTGCTAACAGTGTACGCCCTAAACCGTACAATGGGAAATGGTACGACGGTTGTAATTGTACGGCTTTTGTTAGCAAGTGTTCACTGTATGTCAGGGCGTCTAAGTATGTCAGGGGGTCTGGCTCTGTGCCGCTCAGGTTGCGGTACGTATTGCCGAGCAGCACCAGCGTATCGGCATCGGCTGGCTTGCCCTCGGATGCCAACGCTGCGATGTGCGCCTCAAGCGTATCGCGTGCGCCTGTAAAATCGCCTGCGATGAACTGGCGCTGTGCCTGTGTGTAGGGCGTGACCATCCCGCGATTGCCCCAGAGCACGATTAGCTGCACAACGACCAACAGGCCCACCACCCCGATGAGCGCCGCATCGCGCACGTCTGCTGGTGCGCTGGTCAACAGCACAAGGGCCAAAACCAGCAGAGCCAGCGCGATGCCGAGCGCCCACTTCGATGCGGCGTCCCAGTAGCGAATTTGCCTGATTAAGCCGAAGAGAATGCCCATACGCCTGATTTATCGCATTAGCCAGTGGTTTTCATGCCTGCGGCGATGCCGTTAATCGTCGTCAGCACCGCGTTGAGCGTCTGTTGATAATGCGCTGCGTCGGGGTCCATTGCCCGCAGGTCGCGCAACAATTCCACTTGAATGAAGTTCAGCGGGTCCACATAGGGGTTACGTCGCTCAATTGAATGCTTGATCGCGGGCATGTGCTCTAGCAATTCGCTTTGTCCGGTCACCTCACAGATTTTGCGTTGGGCGCGTTCGTGCTCGTCCTGGATGCGCCTGAAGAACGAAGCGCGGATGGCGGCGTCATCCACGAGGCCAGCATACAGCGCAGCGATGCCCATATCTGCTTTTGCGACATCTAACTGCGTGTTATCCACCAGCGCCCGGAAAAAATCCCAGTCGGTGTACATCTGCTGGAGCAGTTGCAGGCCGTTCGCGTTTTGCTGGCAATAGCCCTCAAAGGCGCTGCCGACGCCGTACCAGCTTGGGATGATGACGCGGCTTTGCATCCACGAAAACACCCAGGGTATGGCCCGCATCGCCGTGAAGCCTGCATTGCTCTTGCGCTTGGCCGGGCGTGAACTGATGCGCAGTTGTGATAGCTCGTTAATCGGTGTGGCCGCTTGCCAGTATTCCAGGAAGTTTTCATCGTTGTAGACGAAATCGCGGTAGACCTCGCGGCCCTTTGCGGATAGATATTCCAGCGCCTCATGCCATTCGGGGGGCGTCTGCCGTTGCTGGTCCTGATTGCCAAGCACCAGCAACCCCGCGTGCAATACTTGATTCAGATGGCGGCGGGCAATCTCCGGGTTGTTGTAGCGATAAGCGATGACCTCGCCCTGCTCGGTGATCTTGATACCACCGCCCAGCGATTCCGGCGGTTGTGAGCGAAGCGAGCGGTTCGTGGGGCCGCCGCCACGCCCGATGCTGCCACCGCGCCCGTGAAATAGCTCTAGCAGGACTTTGTGCTCTTCGCAGGCTTCTACGAGGCGCTGCTGTGCGGTATAGAGGTGCCAATTTGACGCGATGTAGCCGCCGTCCTTGCTGCTATCGGAGTAGCCGATCATGATCTGTTGGCGGCGGCCACGCCCGGTATCGCTGCGGTTGATGTGATCCAGATACACGGGGTTGCTCAGCAATTGGCGCATGACATCTGGGGCGTTGTACAGGTCCTGGATCGTCTCGAACAGGGGCACGAGGTTTACATGGTCCTGGATGCCGACTTCGCTGGCCAGTAGCAGCATGGCCAGCACATCGCTAGGCTGCTTGCTCATGCTGGCGATGACGGTATCAATTACAATCGGCGTGTAAGTACGGTGCGCTGTGCCGATCATCTGCCACGTTTCGATGATGCGTTGGGTTGCGGCGCTGAAAGAGGACGTATCCGCCGGAAACAGTGGGCGCTTGTTGGGGATTTCGGCAGTGAGCAGCGCTTGCTTTTGGTCCTCTGGCAGCGCTAAATAGTTATCCGCGATGTTGTACGTCTGGAATAGCTCATGCAGCGCTTCGGCGTGCAAGCCGGCATCCTCACGGATTTCCAGCGGCATCAGATGCAGGCCGAATAGCTGCACCTTGCGCATGAAGCGTTCTAAGCGGCCACTGGCGATGTGCTGGCTATGCTGTGTGCGCAGGCTCTCTACGATCAAGCTCAGGTCACCCAGCAGATCATCAGCGCGGCGATACACGCTGTCGTTGAGCTTGTGCCAGATCACATCCAGCATTTGCCGATAGGGTTCCCCGATGTACTGTGGGTTGGTGGGGTGCTGCGTTTGATAGGCATTGAGGGCGGCCTGTAGTGTGGCGCTCACGTTTGTCTCGCCCTCACCATGCGTCAGGTGGTCGCGCAATTGGGCGACCTCATCCAGATACACGCGGCGCGCTGCATCGTATTGGCGGGTCAGCGTGCCCAGCGTAATATCCGTTGTCACGTTGGGGTTGCCGTCGCGGTCGCCGCCGATCCAGCTTGAATAGCGCAGGATAATCGGTAGATCGTCCCAGTTTTTCGCGTCATCCGGGTAATATTTGCGCAGGTAGTGGCGCAATTCCTCGTAAATATCCAGCACCGAATCCATAACCACCGTCGTCAGGAAGTACAGGCCGAATTCGACCTCATCAAAGACGGTTGTCTGCACAGCGCGGATAGGCCGCGTCAGCCACATTTCCTCGATGGCTTCCAGCAATTCGTCTTGCAGTGCCGCCGCCTCGCGTGGCAGCAGCGTTTCACGGTCTCGGCGTGCCATCAGTGCAGCGATGCGCCGCAGCTTGACGAGAATTTCCCGTCGTTTAGCCTCCGATGGATGCGCGGTCAGCACCAGGCGAATACGCAGCCGATTCAGCACAGCACGCACGGCGTCGGCGTCCAGGCCCTGCTGATAGAAGCCGTGTATGGCCTCTGCGATGGATTCACGCACCAGCCCATCACGCGCCTGTTCGTATTCACGCAGGCGGCGCACGCGCTGCTGATCCTCGGCGATATTCGTAAGCTGAAAGAAATTACTGAAGGCTTTAATCAGGATGCGTTTTTCATCCAGCGTGGTCTTGCGGATTTCGTTAGCTAGTTGTGTGGCGGCATCCGGCGCTCCAACGCGGCGATCAATGGCGATTTTGCGGATGCGCTCTTCTTGGTCTAGGGCGTGTTGGCCTTCGAGTTGACGGATAATCTCACCGAGCAATTCGCCCAGGAAAACCACATCAGCCCACAAACGGTCGTCAACATTGTGATAGCTGTCTTTCGCCATGTTATGCCTCCATGTTTTTCACAATCTAGCCCCGTAACGACTCAGGTACGTGCCCCATGCTCAGCCGCCAGACGTTAAAACGTCCGGCTCCGGTAACAACAAGCCTGCTAAAGCAGGCTGTATGCAGCGTGCAATAGCCCCCTTCAGGGGGGTTGGCCCTGCGGCAGCCGCTGGCTTTAGCCATTGGCGACAGACACAGACTGGCCTGAGTAGTTACAAACAAACCGGCATAATCGTAAGGACACGGCATGGTCATTCACGAACAAAGCTACACGCTGCAAGCGTTCGACCAGTACATCTATCAGCACCCTAAAGCCCTGGTCGAACTCATCGACGGAAGGATGCGAGAAAA
>DAOTTW010000324.1:0-2306 GCA_034437615.1 Anaerolineae bacterium
TCAGGAATAGGTTTTTCTGACGCGCCAGATTTATCGCTGCTTCGGCTTCGTGGGCGTTGATGGTGAAGGCTTTCTCGCACAGTACATGCTTGCCCGCGTTCAGGCACAGCAGCATATTCTCGTGATGGAAGATGTGCGGCGTGGCGATGTAAATCACGTCCACAGCGGGATCGTTGGCCAGCGCGTCATAGCTGGCGTGGCGGTTTGGGATGTCATACTGTGCGCCGAAGGCATCTGCTTTGTGCTGCGTGCGCGAGCCAACCGCAGTCAGTACAGCGTCGGCGTCCGGCATGTATTGAATGGCCGATGCGAAGGCATGTGCAATGCTGCCCGTGCTGAGGATGCCCCAGCGGATTGGTTGTGTCATCGTGTGATCTGCTCCAGTATAGGGGTTTGGCGTGCCAAACTTCAGGGCTTAGCACGCTAGGCCCCTGCAATGATGTGGGTTCGTCTTCGTTTATCCATATGTCATTCATATTGCTTTACGGTGACGGGCAACTGCCCCGATGGTGTCACCGTGCCGAGCAAGGCATCCACAGCGGCCATCAGCGATGGCTCAGCATCACCGCACGTACACAATACAGCATCCGCAGCCGGCAGCACACCCGCGTCATAGGGGTTGCGCAGGCACAATAACAGCGTTCGCTGCGCCGCTTGCATCAAAGTGCGTGCGCGTTCATGCTGGTTGGGCAAGAGGTGTGCATTGCGCGTGGCCAGCAGCAGAATATCAGCCTGTGCAGCCAGTTGTTTAGCCTGCGCGTAGGCGTCGGGGTCGCTGCCATCGGATTTCAGCGCGATGGCCTGCACCTGACCAGCACGGTCATTCAGGTACGTGGCAAAGCTCGTCATGCTATCGCCGCCTGCCACGCTGCTTTCCAGGTATGATGCAAATTCGACCAGTAGCACGCGCTGATCTGTCGGCAGCGGCAGCAAATCGGCATTGGCCCGCAATGTGACCAGGCCAGCACGCGCCGCATCTAGTGTGAGTCCCTGATGCATTTCATTGCGGATCAGGTCTACATTCGGGGCGTCGGTGATGGCAAAGCGGGCCTTAAGCGCCTGGATGCGTTCGACTGCTGCATCAATCGTGGCTTGCGGCAAGCGTCCGCTGATGGCGGCTTGCAAGAGGGCATCGTAGGCCGCCTCTTGCATTGACCGCGTGTGTGAGACCAGCACGATGTCGATACCGCCCAGCGCCGCCAGCACCGCTGCTTCACCGGGGCCGTAGTTATCCGCGATGGCTTTCATCTCCATGCAGTCAGTTGTCACCACGCCCTGATAGCCCAATTCACCGCGCAGCAGCCTATTCACGACCACAGGCGATAGCGTGACCGGATAGGTGGCGTCCAGCGTGCTGTAAATGGTATGCGTGGTCATGATGCTGGCGATACCAGCGTCAACGACAGCGCGATAGGGCAACAGGTCATTTTGCAGCAGGTCATCCAGCGCTGTAGCCAGCGTGGGCAGCGCTTCATGTGTATCGACGGACGTATTGCCCAGGCCCGGAAAATGCTTGGCGCAGGCCGCCACCCCACCCGATTGAAAGCCAAGCGTGGCAGCGACACCAAGCTGCGCCACACGGTCTTTATCCGCGCCAAACGAGCGCGTGCCCACCGTCGGGTTATCGGCGTTATAGCTCAGGTCCAGCACGGGCGCATAATCCCAGTTGATACCGACGGCGCGCATCTCTGTCGCCAACATGCGCGAGACGCTTTCGCTGTATTGTTCGCCGTCCTGCGCCGCAGAAAGCGCCAGCGCACCGGGGCTTTCGCTAAAGCCTTGCTGCGCCCGTAAACGCGCCACATAGCCGCCTTCCTGATCTATCGAGATGAGGATGGGGCGGCGTGCGGCGGTATGACAGGCGTAGGTGAGGTCGGCCAATTGCTGCGGGCTTTCGACATTGCGGGCGAAGAGGATCACACCGCCGATGCGCCCTGCCGCCAGCCAATCCAGGATGTAATCCGGCGCTGTGGTGCCCTGAAAGCCCACCAGCAACATTTGCCCGATTTTTTCTTCCAGCTTAAACACATCAGATGGGGATGTCATAGGGTCCTCTCGCTGCTGTTTTCCGGGTCTCGCGTCCAGTCGGTAGCGCCATATAGTAACGTGGTCATGTGTTTTTTCGTAACTGCTCAGCCCTCACCCCAAACCCCTTTTCAGAGGTAGGTATTTGGTTTTTGGTTGTTCCTGTGTGGCTCAGCCCTCACCCCAAACCCCTCTCCCGAACGTGCCTTTGGCACTGGGAGAGGGGCTTTAAACGGCTTGCTTCCCCCTCTCCATTGTTGTCTGGGTATGGTGGGAGAGGG
>DAOTTW010000325.1:0-2127 GCA_034437615.1 Anaerolineae bacterium
CCGCCATTGATGCACCCTTCAATCGTCAGCACTTCGAGCAGACGCTCAAGAGTACGGGCGTCTGGGTCATCATTACGGATTTATACGCCTCGAAGCAACAGCAAGACGCCCTCGTACAGCGTATTCAGGCCGCCGAAGCCGCGCATTGCTGGGTGATTGTGGTCGAACTTAATAGCTGGCCCTATGAGTGGCGCTTGATGGAGCGCGGCGCGTTGCGCTTGCGGCAACCGGGCGCAGAGGATGTAGAGAAATCTATTTCCGGTTCGCAGGAGCAGTACACCCTCATCACGGAAAAGATTCAAGCACACCTCAGCAATTTTTACGGGCGAATGCGCCAGCATTCGCCCGTCCCCTGGTCATATCCACCAGCGCTAGACAGCCAAGCAGACATAGCCGAGTTCTTCCGTGTGTACTTCTTTGCTGATGCGCGTTTACGCCGTTTGTTTGAAAGGTCTAATGCATGATCTGGATTGTCGCCGGGACGCTGGCCGGACTCATCGGCATTTACCTGTTGCGGCCCACCGTACACAAAATAGGCTTATCCGTCTACGACTTCATTCAGGAGCAAGCACCCACCTCGCATCGGCTGAATCTGGTGCTGCAATCCGTCTTTGATCGCATGTTTCTGCTGCGCTTCCTGCTGCTAGCGGCGCTGCTGCTGGCGCTGTATTTCGAGTCGGTACAGCTTGAAGGCGCACAGCATGAGGCACTCGGCGTGTGGGTGGTGCTGGATCGCTCTGCGAGTATGAGCACAATGCAAGACGGCGAGCCGCGTATGGTCCATGTGCGCAGGGCCATTGATGACCTGCTGGCGCACACCGAAAGCCTGAACACATTTTCAGTGCAAGACGGCAATTTCGTCTGCTATCGCCTCTCCACCTTTACAGAGACGCTGCAAGCACGCTATGCCGACCTGAACGCGCAACAACTGCGCGAGGACGTGGCCACCCTGGACCCGCTGCCACTGGGCACACGCACGGACGCGCTACGCGCCCTCGTGCTGCAACCCGAGGACGCCGCACAAGCCACAGACCGTGACGCAACCTGTGCCACCACGCATCTCGTCGTCATTAGCGACCAGCCCGCCCCCCTGTGGCTGGATGGCCTGGAATCAGATCACTTTGTCATCTGGCATGATGTCGGCCAGCCTGCGCCGAATGTCGGCCTCGTGAGTGTGGAGCGCTACGGCGGCGGCTTGCTTGGCTGGCAGGGCGAAATATTCGTGACGTTAGGGGCCTATGCCACTGGTCCGACCAGCACAACGCTGACACTGGCCCAACACGCGGCAGATAACAGCATCCAAACGCTGGAAACGCGCACAATCGAATGGGCAGATGCCGAGGGCGGCGAACGCGAGGCGATCTTTGCCCTGCCCGGTGCAGGGACGTATACGCTACGCATCAATAATGGCGGTGCTTATGCCTACGATGACGAGGCGACGTTGCTAATCGGGGACATCGAGCAAATCCGCGTGGATTGGCGGATGCCCACAGGACGCGATGACCGCTGGCCGACGCTGCTGGGCTGGCGACAAACCGAGCAGGACCCCGACATCCGCGTGACGGTCCCCGGCGCGCCGCTAGACCCCGCAACGCCGACGCTGCTGGTCGGGCAGACTTACAACGTGGTGCCGCAGGACGTGCCCATTAGCTATTTCGAGGGCGAACACCCCATGCTGGCCGACCTAAACTTCGATATTGCGGAGCGGCTCGGCATTCAGGGCGTCACACCGCCGGAAGGGTTCGAGACGGTACTAGGTGATATGAACGGTGGCGCATGGCTGGCCTTCCGCCGTGAACCGCGTGCCGCCTACATCCCTGGCCTGCCGATGCAAGGCGTCGATCCCGATTTCGACCGCTTCAGCACAACAGTCTTCTTTAATGCGTTGCGCTGGCTGCTGCAATCCGACGCGGCACCGCTACTGGCCAATACCAGCCCAGCACAGCCCGACCCCGGCCCCGGCTTCGCCGTGCTGCACCCCGGCGAGGGGGCCAGCAACAGCCCACAACAAAGCTTGCGTAGCTTCGAGATGATCCAGGCCGAGATGCCGCGCAGCAACGATCAACAGGGCTGGATACTGTTCGTGCTGGCGGCAGCCTTCTTCTTCCTGCTTGAACGCTATTTCGC
>DAOTTW010000326.1:0-4173 GCA_034437615.1 Anaerolineae bacterium
CCCTGCATCGGCCACCCCGACGAACACGCGCAACAGCCCCCACAGCACAACCCCACCCAGCAAGGCGAAATAGAGATACCAGCGCCATGTCGCCAGATAGCCGACGAAAGGCAGGCTATTCAGCGCGAGGCCGAACCCCGCCACAGCAATCAGGATGATGATGGGACCGCGCACCCGTGCATACAGCGTCCGCTCATAGTCCCCGCCGCGTGCTGCGACGATACGATAGACCAGGCTGCTCAACAGGCGGACGACGACACGCGCAACAACCAGCGACAGGACCACAATACCCAGCGCAATGGCCAGCTCTAACAACGCAAAGCCTAATAAGCGTGTTTCCCAGAAGGGTGCACTCAGCAGTTCGTCCATTTCATCCATGTTGTTTCTTTCGCTTGTATTGCGGTGATCGGCTTATGTTGTGTGGCCTAGCTTTCGCCGCGTGTTGCATCTGATTGCGATGCGGTGTCTTGCTCTAGCGTGCCATCAGCACTCAGTTGCCAGTGCCGCCACACCTCAGTTTGCCACAGGCTTTGCTGCGTGCGCTGATGGTCGGCTAACATGCGTGCATAGGGGCCATCTAATTGTGTAGCCAGGTCGTCAGGTGCACCCTGCTGCGCAATCTTCCCATCGCTGAGCACCAACACGCGGTCAAAGCCCTGTGCCAGCGTCGGCGTATGTGTAACATACAATAAGGTTGTATTCTGCCAGTAAATGCGGGTATGTTGCAAGAGTGCTTGCCGGCGTTCTGGCTCCATCTCCCGAAAGGGTTCATCCAACAGCACCAACCGCGCCGCAGAGCGCCCTAAAGCACGCCCATAGCGCACGCGCTGCCCTTCACCACCGGATAGACGGCGACCATCTGCGCCGATGCCCGTTTGTAAGCCCTCCGGCAGCCGTTCCAGCATATCCGCCAGATACGCCGCGTCGATCACATCCGGGATGGCCATCGGCCCCGCCTGCCCCTGATTGCCATACTGCAAGTTATCGAGCAAGCTACGCTGCCACAGTTGCACATCCGCCGATACCCAGGCTGTGCGCTGGCGCAAGACCTGTAGGCTTTCATAGCTGTAGGGGCGCTCGTCAATGCGTAGCTCGCCGCTGGTGATGCCTTGCAAGCCCAACAGCAACGCTAACAAGGTCGATTTGCCAGAACCAGACGCACCAAGAATGGCGATGTGTTCGCCCGCTGCAATTTCCAGGTCAATATCTTGTAACTGCGTATGGCCAGCTTGCACGACGCCGACGCCCTGCAATGTAATGGCCACAGGCCGTGTATTCGCGGCGTCGTCTGCCTCATCAAAATCGGGGTCATGCGGCAGCGTCGCGGATTCTGTGGGGGCGTCCAGGGTTTGTGAGAAGCGCTCGACCTTGACCTGATCGCGGCGCAGGTAGAAAAGCGTACCCAGCAATTGTTGCCCGATGCTTTGCAGGCTGAACGCCCAATACAGCAGCAGCAACCAGCCGCTTAAGTTTGGCTGACGAAGCACATAGAGGGCCAGCATCAGCGCGATGAGCACCTGCGCGAAGATCGCCACCGCGAACGACAGCCAGATTTCCAGGCTGAACTGCCCCCACAGCGCCCGCCCCCAATCCTGCACACGCCGACCATACTCACGGCTGATAGCAGCCTCGGCGCTGTGTGCACGCAGCGGCAGCAAGCCCTGAAACACATCCAGGTACAGGCGGCTGAGCCGCCCCAGGTGATAACGCGCTTCGGTTTGCGCTGCGCTGTTCACCTGATTCAGCAAGCTCGCTATGACAATCGTACCCAGGCGCAAAAACCCCAGCAGCCCCACCAGCGGATCAAGCCAGAACAGGCCGACCAGCGTAAACACCAGCAACAAACTTAGCTGCACGGTCTCCGAGATGTAATGTGGCATCTGCCGCAAAGCGCGGGCGCTATGTAAACGCTCGAATAAATCACCGAGGGCGAATTGACGCGGATATTGGGCGCTCAAATTCGGCAACAGTGCCAGCAACGCCAGCCGCAAACGCGCATCCAGCCGATGACCTATCGCCAGTGTTGAGCGTTGCATCCACCATTTCAGCAGCAGCAGCGTCAGCGCAAAGCCCAGCAGCAAGGCGATCACCTGTGCGCGTTGGGTCGGCGTCGTCAGCAAAACGCCCAGGTCCAGCAGCGCCGTCAGCAGAATGGCCTGGATAAAGACAGCACCCGCCGAGAGCACAGCCCCCAGCGCCACCAGCAACAAGAAGCTACGGCTTTCCAGGCGGATATAGGGGCGCAGCACAGCCGGAAATAGTAACAGCCAGCGCGGGTATTTATTCGGCAGCGTCGGCGCAAAGCGAGCAGGTGGCGGCCATTGCGTCACCCGCAGCACCTCAGCACCGTTCAGGTGTACATCGTCCCCGTCCGGGCCATAACTCAGCACCCAGAAACGCGCCGGGATGCGCTCGTATGGCTCTGCTAGCAGGTTTTGCAGCAGCGTTTGTGCCTCGTTGCCGGGCCGCACCTGACGCGCACGCACCAGCGGCACCAACATGCGGCTTGCAGCCGCCAGCGCCGCCGCCGTTTCTAAGTTGTCCTGTGCATCGTGCAGCCACGCCCGACGCAGCATAGCCGATAAGCCCAGGTATTGCAGGCGGCGCACCAGCCCATCGTCGAATGTGTAGCGCAATGGGTCGGCCTGCCACTTATTGCGGCTCAGGCTGATGACCTGCTTTATAATTGCAGCCTGTAACGTCTGCTCCGTCACCCAGCGCAAGCCCAGGCGCGGATCAGCCAACTGGTACAGGTGGCCCACACGGGTAATCAGCACCGCCCAATAGGGGTCGCTATCCGCTGATTGTAAACGCAGCAGCAAGGGCTGGCTCTGTTGCGCTTGCTCTTGCAGTAGACTGGCTAAGTCATCCACCGCAACGATGCCACGCTCCGCCTGCAAACCTGCGGCGTTTGCGGCCTGTTGTAATGCCTGCGGGTCGTAATCCGTCTGTGTGCGGCGGCTGCGTTGTACAGCTTGAAAATCCGCCGAAAGCGGCGCACCGACACTATCCAGCAACCAGGCAATACACGTAGCGCCCGTCAGCGGGTAGTTGACGGGTGGCGTCGTCTGGAATAGTAAACGCTGCTGTGGTTGCGTCTGCGCTTGCATCGGCTCCGGGGCCATAATTAGCTTGCTTGCCCATTTGCAGTGCTCGTCGTGTTCGTTTCGTCGGCCAGAATGCGCGTGAAAATCTGCTGGAAGCGGGCGCGGTCTTTCTCGTTGGCCTGCTCTACCAGTTGACGCACATAGACGCGGCGTTCGCTGTCAGTTGCCAGCAGGATTTCCGGGGCTGTTTCCGGTGCAAGCTGCTGCTCACGCAGTTCAACCAGCAAACGGCGCGTCAGATCGCGGGATTGGCGTTCGGTCAAACGCGAAAGCGCCTCTGCGTAGCGGCGCACCTGTGCTAAATCCGATTGCACGCTGGTGGCCTCCATACAGGCGCGGCAAAACCCCAGCACCATCTCCGCTACAGCCTGCTGCAATTGCGGGTCGGCTTCGAGTTCACAATCCACCAACCAGCGCAGTTCGATATTGAGTTCATCCAGAAATTTACCGAGTTGTATCGTCAGCGCTGTAAAGCTCTGGCCTGGCAAATTCAGCAACCAGCCGCGCAGCGGGTCGCCCTGCGGAAGTTGGGTACGAACCCAGGCGCGGAAGGCATCCGTGTGTAATTCATGCGGGGATTGTACGGCACGCTTGCCAAGCGTGCTGACTTGCTTGCGAACTGTGCTTGCACCAGCCGTCAGCGGTTGCGTCAGCGGCGTCACCCCACGCCGACGCGCCAACGCACGCTCAGCATAGATACCCACGACAATCAAAACGGCCAATAACAGCAACCAACCAACTACAGACATGCAAGCTACTCCCTCTGTTTAGATACTGCGGTGTGCCACGTGTGCATCATCACGTAACTACTCAGGCCAGTCCGTGTGCGTCGCCACTGGCTAAAGCCAGCGGCTGCCGCAGGGCCAACCCCCCTGAAGTTCTCAAGGGTAGGTTTTTCATGATTGACTGTATTTTATGGCGGCTTGCGCCGCCCCGGACAGGTCAGTGCCCTGTCCCTACAGGGTCGTAATCATTCACAACAGGTCTGTAGGGACGTGCAATGGCACGTCCGCCACACTGTATTTTATGGCGGCTTGCACCGCTCCGGACAGGTCAGTGCCCTGTC
>DAOTTW010000327.1:0-5465 GCA_034437615.1 Anaerolineae bacterium
CCTTATCCATCAGCAGCTTGGTCGCCTGCACCGGGTCACGATCCAGCGCATAAGCGACGAAGTCATCATCTGTGACGAACTGCTGGCCGTCCTCCGGCGATTGACCGAATAAGCCATCGGAGGATACGAAGATTGTATCCGCTTCGTCCAGCGCGAGGCCCTTGCGCCCCAGGCTATCGGCTTGTTCCGGCGTTACGAGGTCATAGCCGCGCAAGGCATATATGCCGATGTCTGGTTTGATGTCCTCACCGATGCCAAGCGCACGCGACAGAGCCGCTCCGTTACGTACATAGCGAAATTCATCCTCGGCAATTTCGCCACGCAGCAGCAACTCGTTGGCGCGGGTGTGGTCGGTGTTCAGGCGGACTAAATTACCCTGCCGTGCCAGATAGACGCGGCTATCGCCGATATTACCGATGAACAAACGCCCAAAAGGGGCATCTGGGTCGTTGAGGTGCACGGCAGCAATGGCAACGGTTGTCGCTGGCGGCTTTTTCGGGTTTACTTGCCTGCCCTGTTCTACCATGCGTTGCACTTCGCGCATAACGGCCTTATTAGCGCGTATAATGGCCTCATATAGCATTTCAGGCACGTTATTGCGCTGGGTGGATTGTAGGCTGCGGATGACCGTCCGTAAGGCCGCAGATGAAGCGGTTTGCCCTAGCTCCCCGCCACCGACACCATCACAGACGATGCCGATTTGCAGGTTGAAGCCATTGGGTGTTGTGAAGAATGCTTCTGTCGCATCGTCTTCCATGTGTTCGCGCTGACCAATGCGCTTGTCAGCGGCGGCGGCAACAAGTTGCGCCATGATCCCTTGCTCCTTCTTCAGTCAGGGACGCTCTCTTCGATGGGAGTATCCAGGCTTATAAACGTGGCGAGGCCAGCTCGATGCTGGTTTCCAGATAGTCGATAATGTCGTTGATGGTCGGGCGCGTTTCCGGGTCAGGGTCTAGCATTGCCTCGACTAATTGGCCCAGTAGCGGCGGCACATCGTTGTCCATCGGGTCTGGTGCCTGGTGCACGATTTTGCCCGCGAGCACGGTGCGCCCAGTGCGTTGCATGCTGTCGTTTGTCTTGCCAGACTTGATGTTCTGATATAAGTAGCGCTCATTGAGCACCTCATAGCATAACACGCCAAAACTCCACACATCGGAGGCGAGGTAATCAAACGGCAGGGTTTTGGGGCTTACGCCCGCTGGTAATTGATTTTTGTTCTTGCGGTTTTGTTGTAGCCATTGCAGCCGTTCCGGTGAGCAGTGCGTCAGTGTGGCGGCGCGTGGTGGTGGCTCTGCGAGGTGGGTCGTCAGGCCAAAATCAATGAGTACAGGTTGTGGGACGGTCTTTTTATCCGGGTTTTCACGGAACAGGATATTCTCTGGCTTCAGGTCCAGGTGACCATAGCCCCGCGAGTGCAGGTATTCTAGCACGACTGCAATCTGGTACAGCAATTCGACGCGCCAGGATAGTGCATAACGTTTCAGGCGTAACTTCGAGACAGGCTGACCCGGCAAAAGCTCCATCGCGATGTACCAGGGCGGTTGCTTCGGATCAACTTCAGTTGCGCGGCTGCGGTAGGGGTCACCGCTTTTGTGGCGGTTCAAGGAGAAGATGCGCAGAATACCAGGGTGCCGGAATCGGTTCAACAGGTCCGTTTCTCTGCGGATCATGTTCTCGAACTCGGTCTGGTTGCTTTCTTTGCGCGGGTCCATGCGCATGATCTTCAGCGCGACCCGCGTTCCTTTGCGGTGCGTATACAAGGCGTCGTTGTTAATTATGGCCTCGTATACGACCGATGTGCCGCCACGTGCAGAAATCAAGTTTTGCAGGCGGAAGATACCGATTTCGCTACCGGCCAATTTAGTTAAATCCACTGCCATGTCATCGTCATCTTTCGTGTACTACACAACTGCAATTTAGAAGGGGCGGAATTCGCCAGCATCGTCGAACGAGTCGGCATCATCGCTGTTTTTCTTCTTTTTGAACGGATTGCCGCCCGACGATTGATTGGATTTACCCGTTTTCTTGGGCTTGCCTTTGGGCTTTTCCTGTGGCGTCTGGTCGTCGCTAGGCCGCGCTCTAGGCGCAGGGTCGGATGCATCATCGAATGCGTCCGCCTGGGTCACGTCGGACCAACCGAAGGGGGCGTCATCGTTGTCGTCGCCATCCGCAAAGGTTTCGGTAACATCGGGCGCTTGCGGCGGTCTACGCTTCGGCTTGTTGTTGGTGAATGGGTTGTTGCTGGGTGCGTCGAAGTCATCGTCATCGCCAAAGAGCGGTTCGTCGTCGAACGGCTCTGCCTGTGTGACGTTCGATGGGTCGTTGCTGTAGCTGAAGTCGTCATCAAAATCATATGAAGAATCCATCAGCGGCGGCAGGGTTTCGTCGGGCGATAGGGCGGGGACGCTCTCGGTGAGCATGTCCGAGTCACGGTACCCGTAGCGGGCTTCCATGTCGGCCTTGTCCGCGCCGAAGTCATCCAACTCGTCCGGCAGGTCCATAACCGTCTGGTCGCCTCGGTTAATCTCATTAGATACGATATGAAGGCGTAGCTCAACCTTCTTGCTCAGGCCGATGATGTCGCCCTCTTTCAGCGGTCGCGGCTCGCGGTCCGGGCGCACAACCTTACCATTGAGGTATGTCAGGTTTTGTGACTCTAGGTCGCGGATGTGCAGCGTCTGGCTCAGGGACTCAATCTGAGCGTGGCGAGCAGAAATCGCCGAGTTGGGCACAGCAGCATCACAGCCTGCATCCAGCACACGGCCCAAGATGAAGGGTGTGCGCGTGATGCGGATCGGCTTTTTGCTGTCTAGCCCTTTCATGGGTTGTAGCTCTGCCAATGTGCCGCGTTTGGGTGGCCGTCTATCGTCAACTACATCGTCGTCGTCGTCGTCCGCGCCAAAGACAGATGTGGCCGTCTCGACGAAGGTGGTGCCCAGGTCCACAACGCCGCGAACAACAGCACGCCCTGGACGTGTAAAGGCGAAGAACATTGCAGTCAAACCTGCGACCAGTGCGGCCACCGCTGCCCCACCAAATGCAAAGACATCAGCTTCCGCTGCGACGTTTTCACCGAAAATCTGTGAGGCGGCGGTTGGCTGCGGTGTAAAGGTCGGCACAGGCGTGAACGTTGGCGCTGCTGTAAAGGTCGGCTGTGGGGTGAATGTGGGCTGAAGGGGGATCGGCTCTACGCTGACGGTGCCTGTTGTCTGCGTGCTTGCTGTTAAGCCGCGTGCATCGATCACCGTGACGGCTAGCGTGACGCCGTAATTTGTTTCGGCTTGATTGTAACCCCGTAAATCCCAGGTGAGGTTGATGTCGCCTGCGCCGTCAATGGGGTTGTTTAGTTCAACCGGGACGGTGGGCGCGCCGCGATCGTTGGCGGCCTCGAAGCGCAATGTGCGAATGGTGCGTTCGATGCCGTCAGGGAAGGTCACGCGGACGACTAATGTTTCCTCATTGTTGTCGAACTGTGGGCTTTCGGTGTTGGAGGCGCTCAGGAAGTCGCGGATTGGGGCCGTGTTGCTGGGCGCGACGAATTCGACATTTGGCGGCAGGTATTGTGGGGCATAGGTATAGCTTGCGTTGGCCTGCGCAGCATTCACCAACACCGTCAGGCGGGCTGTGCGGGTGTCGTCTAGCTGTTGGTTTTGGCTGCGATAGCGCAGCGCGTAGTATGTGCGTTGGTTGTCGATCAGGCTGTACAGCTCTTGCAGCGCCCCCGATGCGCGTGCGTCCTCGTTTTCACCGGGGCTGAGGCTGCCGCCTACGTTATTGACGTAAGATCCCCCACCCAGGCGTGCCATCGCATTGTAGGATTGTTGTGAGTCTTGCCGTGTCGTGTGCGCTTGTACGACATGTAAGGCAATACCTGCGGCAGCAAAGCGCGACGCGTTTGACTCTGCGCGATTGTACTGCAACGAACCAATCAGCATAGCGGCCTTGCGCGGGTTATCCTCTGCTTGCAGCTCCGATAGTAAAGTCGGTAGAAAATCGTTGACGCGGAAGAAGTTTCCATTGGCTGCTAACTGCAACGAATTCGCCAACGTAGCCAGTTCACCCCGGCTTTGTATGCGTACAACGTTTGGGGTACGCGAATTGATGCGCAGCACAATGGCTGTATCCCCATCCTGAAAGTAGTTGTTCGCGAAGGCGCTCAGGCTCCGCCGTATCAGGGCGAGATCACCACCGAAGCTCAGGTCTATCAGGATACCAATCACCATCGGTCCATCAGTGCGCACCGTCCGCTGTAGGTTTTCGTGTGGCTCATCTACGCTGAAGTTGATAGCCTGTAGGTTTGTAAGCGTTTGGGTACCTTGCCGCGCAACCACGTCGATTTCGACCTGTTGTGGGACGGTATAGCGTGTGCCCATGATTGTCAGGCGCGGCTGCGGTGGGCCTTCTTCGCCACTTTGTTGACCATAAGCAGATGGCGCGATAAACATCAGTAATACGCCGAGGAGCGCAAGATGCATCAACCCGCCTAGAGGGTTAATGGTTAGTCTGTGGCCTTTTGGGTGGATAGTAGCAGTTCGCATAAAGTCACCTTCACTGATGCCATCGCTAGTCGCTTGTCGCTAGGCAATTGGTCATATAGTTTTTAGCAGTGTATACGCCTATAGTACAGCTAAAAAGCATCCCGTGTTGCTTAAGGGTTTTCGTGAGGTATTTGCAGACGACACGGGACAGTCGTTGTTCTTACCGCCTGGTCGTCTGAATTCGTTCTCATCCATCCATAAGAATTGCTCAGCCTGTTCGCGACGGGTTCACGCGCGAATACTTCTGCTGTTTAACTATACAAACGTCAACTATATTACTTGTTAAGGGCATATGTTTATACCATCTGTAAGAATTTCGTTTGACTGTAGTAGATTGTACCATACTAACGAGCCTGTACCAAACAAGTAACACGATGTGAAAACTTTTGAATTAGATGAGTATAGCAAACGAGATAACTTATTATAATAAGTGTTGATGCCTCAGTTGCTTAATGCTTGATGGTTAACCGGACGTTTTAACGTCTGACGGCAACTACTTCGACAATGTCATGTTAATCAGATGTTCGGTAGTAACTTCCCACAGTCAGAACGCGATTTCGTAACCCGCTCGGTCATCTTGGGCGATGGCGACAGCAGCGAGAATAGCGGCAAGCCCTACCCACAAAACGACTTCGGCGACACCAGCCTTAATATCGTCAACATCTGACCTTCGACGTGCATTGCTTACCCAGAGTTGTTATTATTGGCAAAATGACGACTCTGTATGAGACACGATGAGTAATTTGCTACTGGACCCATTGACCGAACGCGAACTGGAAACCTTACAACACATGGCACGCAACCTCTCAAATCGCGACGCACTTTCCGCAGTTTTCAGGTGCCTATGCGGCAATTTAGGAGAGGTCAGAAAAGACCGTGAAGGCCAGATAATTATAACGTTATAACTAATGCATAGACTCGCAAGGT
>DAOTTW010000328.1:0-10130 GCA_034437615.1 Anaerolineae bacterium
CTCGTAAAGACCATCCGCGAGGTGCAGAACGCGCTGCATTTCGCCAGCTAGTAGCACCACAGGAAAACGTGGGCGGTGAAAATCGGTAGCCGTTATGGTGGCTGACGCCACCCCGTAACGGCTTAGCCCTCACCCCAAACCCCTTCTCAAGGGTAGGTTTTTCATGATTGACTGTATTTTATGGCGGCTTGCGCCGCCCCGGACAGGTCAGTGCCCTGTCCCTACAGGGTCGCAGTTATTCACAACAGGTCTGTAGGGACGCGCCACTGGTGCGTCCGCCACACAGGAACAACGAAAAACCAAATACCTACCCCTGAAGATGGGGATTGAGGGGGTGAGGGCTGAGCAGTTATCGTGTTACAATTGTAACATCAAAGACCATCCGCAGTACAGCCGAGCAAACGCACATGGCCACTGAACGCACCCTGATAGATATGCAAGCCTTCCAGGATTTTATCGCACGCCCTGAAAACGACGAGCGCTTCTACGAACTCATTCACGGGCAGATTGTGAAGAAGCCCATGCCAACCGAATATCACGGGCAGATCGTCGCAATTTTGCTTGGATTGCTCTATGCATACACCAGTCAACATCCAGAGCGTAAGCTGAAGATCGGCACAGAGGTGCGCTTCAAGCCAGACGATGCCAATAGCCGCTTGCCTGACGTGCATGTACGTTATCGTGAAGGGCCAGCGCAACGACGCGGTGCTGTGTCACAATTGCCGCAGTTGATCGCAGAGGTCAAATCGCCGGATGATAGTTACACGCAAATGCGCGACAGCGCCACGTATTACATGACGAACGGCACGCAGCTTGTATGGCTCATCTACCCCGAAAAGCAGCTTGTCGAGGTTTACGCAGCAGGGCAGGATGCCGATCTGCTGACCGCAAGCGATACCCTGACAGGTGGCCCTGTGCTGCCGGGCTTCAGCGTGCCCGTCAGCACGCTATTCGAGGATTAGACGCGATACCATGAGCAACCTACCCGACGATTTCACCTTCAGCCAGAGCAGCCTACAGGATTATGTGACCTGCCCGCGCCGCTTTGAGTTGCGCTATTTGCAGCGTGTGGTCTACCCAGCACCACAGACCGATAACCAACTCGAATTTGAGCGCCGGATGCAGGCCGGCTCGGATTTGCATCACCTGATTCATCAGCATCTTGTGGGCATCTCGGCGGATTTACTGCGTCAGCGTGCGCGTGGTGTTAATAATGACGATACAAAAGCAGAACTGAGCGCGTGGTTCGATAATTATCTGGCGCAGGGCCTGGACGATGTGCCCGAAGCGATCCGCAAGCCGGAATTCACGTTGCAAGCGCCGCTTGGGACGCAGCGCCTGCTGGCCAAATACGATCTGTTGGCTATCGACCCCGGCAAGCGTGCCCTGATTATCGACTGGAAGAGCAGCGAACGCACGCCGGAGCACAGCGCACTCGCGGCACGGATGCAGACGCGGGTCTATTGCTACGTGCTGGCCAAAGCAGGCGATACGCTCAACGCGGGGCAGCCCATCAAGCCGGATCAGATCGCGATGCGCTACTGGTACGCGCAGACGGGCGAGGCCGTCACGATCAACTACAGCGCCCATCAGATGCGCGAAGACGCGGCTTACTTCACCGAGTTGCTGCAAGAGCTTGACGCGCGGCGCTCGTTCCCACTGACGCAGAACACGCGCCACTGCACCTACTGCCCGTACCGCACGCTATGCGAGCGCGGCACTGTGGCGGGCGCGCTGGATGAACTGGAGTTTGACGCGGATGCTGACGCACAGGCTAGCGCCAGCCTGGAGCTAGACATCGAGCAGATTGCAGAGATTGAGTTCTAGGTGCGCTAGGTGCGGTTGCCGAACAGCGCCCGACGCAGGGCTATCAGGGCCACCGCGCCAATCGTCGCCACAATCAGGTTGGCAACGACCAGCATCAGGCCGCTATCCGGGAAGGCCACACCGAAGGGGCTGGCCAGCAGACCGCCGACAATCGCGCCGACGACACCCAGAATCCAATCCGATAGGCAGCCGCGATCCTGCGACTTCGTGACGCGCCGCGCTAAATCGCCTGCGATTGCGCCGACGATCAGCCAGCCCAGAATCACAAACGGCGCGCTGACAATCCAGCCGATCACATCTCCGATAAAGTCAAACATGCGCTGTTTCCTTTCTCATCTTGTCTTGTCTCATCTTGTCTTGTTTCATCTTGTCTCATCTTGTCTCATCTTATCTTGTCTCATCTCATCTTGTCTTGTCCGGCTTCGATTGTAGCACAATTTTGCTGTGTGCTCTCCGTGTGTGATCGGGCTAGTCCTCGAAGATGTCCGCAACCGTCAGGCCGAGACGCGGCTTGCGGTTCTGTGCAAGCCGCTATAGACTGAAGCTGGTAACTACTCAGGCCAGTCTGTGTGTGTCGCCACTGGCTAAAGCCAGCGGCTTCCGCAGGGCCAACCCCCCTGAAGGGGGCTATTGCACAGTGCATACAGCCTGCTTTGGCAGGCTTGTTGTTACCGGAGCCGGACGTTTTAACGTCTGGCGACTGAGAATGGGACACGTACCTGAGAAGTCACAGGTCAGTGCCCTGTCCCTACAGGGTCGCAATCATTCACAACAGGTCTGTAGGGACGCGCCACTGGTGCGTCCACCACACAGGAACAACGAAAAACCAAATACCTACCCCTGAAAAGGGGGATTGAGGGGGTGAGGGCCAATTCGCGGGCAAAATGGGCCTGGCTGAGTAGTTACCCCTCATTCATCCGTGCGGTTTGTCGCCTCAAAGCCCCTCAGCGCAGTCTCGTTGATCGTATACACCACATGATCCTCAACCACACCGAATACTTGCAGCACATTCGTATTGCGCAAGGTCCGCATTCGCTGCCGATAGGCTTGTTGCTGTTCGGTGTAGACGCTGCCAATTGCCTCCAGGTCCGCGTTGGAATCGCCCACGAAAATCCACTCAGCTGGATTTTCACGCAGCATCGCCAGCGTCGTCCCCCAGTTCTCAGCGCGTTCCAGCGTATCGTTCACAAACAAGAATTCCTCCAGCCGCTCCGGGTCCACTTCGTAGATCACCGAACGGTTGCGCTCAAACACAGGCGTCAGGATGCCGATTTGCTCCATCGGCCAGAATTTCGCGAGGCCCTCCTCAGCATTTTCACCCTCTATAACGGCCAGTTCCATCTCACCCAGTATGACATAGCGCACATCATATTCACGTAGCAAACGCGCTGCATTCTGAATATGCCCACTATTATAGAAATACTTAACGTTTGCTTCGCGTTGCTGCACCAGTGACGGCAGTGGAGCCAGCGTGCGTTGTTGCCGCTGATGCCAATTCCAGCCCAGCACCGCAGGCAAGCCCGTATTGATGCTGATGCGTGCGTTGTAGCGGTATTCGCTGGCAGCGCTGCGCCCTTCCATGATGACAGGCGTGCCCGCTACGTTTTCCTGCAACCAGCGGATCATATGATAGTCGTCCTCAAACGGTATGACCGCCGAATAATCAAACATGCGGTGCTGCGCATACTGCATATATTCCAGCCCATCCAGCGTCAGCGGCACCTCTTGCGTGTAGCGCGTAAATGCTTTGCCACGTGTAGCCATTAGTGGGAAAAGCGCCGCAATCGACACCAAAATGACCAAAGGCACCAACCACGACCAGCGCAAGCGCGGCGACCAGTCCTCGATGCGCTCAAACAGCCAGCCGAAGATCACACCACCGGCCACGCTGAACAGCAGCCACACCTGAATGTAGAACTTAAACACGGTGTTCTGACGCCCGTTATCACCAGCCAGCACCACGAATTCAACCGCCACCGTCAGCGCCAGCGCCAGGCCAATCAGCACCAGCACGAATTGCATATCGCGGCCCTGGTTCGGCCTGAAGAACAACGGCACAATCCACAGGATCAACGGCACAGCGATCAGCACCACCTGATACTCAAGCATGGCGATGCCAACCAGCACCAGCAACAAGAAAAAGACGCCCAGCAGCAGCAGCACAATCGTATTGCCGCGCCCCCGCAACGCCTTCACCTTCACCGAGCGCAGCCAGCGCCCCGTTTCCCACACGAATAGCGACACAATCAGGAACAGGAACAGCCCATGAATATCGAAGTAGGCCCACAGCGGCGTTTTGCCGCCCGTCCAGGGCAACACGCTGTTATAAGTGGCTGCGTACCATGTCGTATACGGCAACGCAAAGCCCAACGCCAGCACGATGAAGCCGCCTACGTGCAGCAGCAGATACAGCAACGACCAACGCGAGAATTCCCGCCAGCGCAACCACCACGCATAGCCCAGGCCAATCACCCCGAACAGCATGAACGTCGGCCAATCCCAGGTGTTGATGGGCCGCATCATGCCAATCGCCATAGCACCCAACGCCAGCGCAATAAAACGCACAAACTGCGTGCGCCTTTCACGCTCGGCCATGACGACCTCATTGAAGATGAACAGGATGGCGAACAGCATCACGGGCATGGCGATCATATGCGCGTGCAAATCGCCATACAGGAACGTGAAGTAGGGCATCTCTGTAATGGCACCGCCGCCGACGCCGGGGGTTTCCGTCAGCACACGGGTCGGCCCCCAATACCAGCGGTCAATGCCGATAGGCAACGGTTGGCCACTGAGCGCACGCCCCAGCCCCGCCAAGAAGCCGCTGACCAACTCAACCGAGTTGTTGAATTCATAGGCGATGTTATCCGTCAAGTAACCGGCGGCGGCGCGTGCCTGTAGCTGCACCAGCGCTTCGGGGTCGGGGGCGCTGCCGTCGTTTTGCTCGGTGTATTCCTGCACCAGATAATTTTCTAAGCCCGTTGGCGTCTGATAGCCACCCAGACGCGCTACACCGTTGCCAAGCACGCGGATCGTATCCAGATTGCCGAACACCACACACAGCAGCAACGCCGCAATCCCAGCTAACCAGGCCGCATTCATGCGCCGCGCCCGGTTGCTATCCGCTTGCACGTGTTGCTGACGCCGTTCACGCCGCCACGCCACGATATTGAACGCGCCACTGAAGGCACCGATGCCCGTCAGCGCGAAGATCAGCGGCACCAGCAGATTATAGGCAAACGCGGGCACCAATTTCAGCAGCAGCACCGGCGACCCGACCAGCACAAAGCCATAGTAGTAGTAGTTGATGAAGCCTTCCGCGTGCCAGGGGTCGTAGGGCGGGAAGACGCTGCTGCGCAGCACAGCATTGAAATAGGCGAAGTCCATCGGCTTCTCGCCGCCTTTGGAGTCGTGCCACAGGTCCGGGTTCGTCAGGCGCACGCCCACCAGAATCAAGAACAGCACGAACGTAATTAGCTCTATCCAGGCGATGCGCCGCCAATGCTCACGCAGGTAATCCCGCATCGCTCCTTTATGCTTCCAGGCTAGCCATGTGCTGAACGCCCCAATCAACAGCATGGCCGCAAACACCCCGGCTTGGCTCCACACCGGGATGCTGAGGCTTGCCACAAACCAGGCCAGGTAGCTCACGAGCAGCAAGCCGACCAGCTTCGCGAAGCCATAGCCGCGATCCGCAAAGGCCGGGAACATCGCAAACAGAATCGGCCATGCTAGCCAACCAAACACGATGATTACCAGCCAGAAAACCAGCAGCCCCACCACCTGATTCGTATATAGGATGCTGCTGCTATCGAAGCGCTCCGACCACGTGCCATACATGCGCTGCAAATCGTAAATTTCTGGCGGCAGCTTGAGTCCAGTCGGCGCAGCGTCGGCTTGCAGCGTCGTGCGCTCCACCACGCCAATCACACGCGCACCGGGGTCACCGCCCGGCCCAAGAATATCGCTCTGTGTATTGACCGAGATGCTATTCAGCAAGAACGCCGTGCGCTCAGGGTCGTAATCATCGCGCTTCTGGAAGATAAACACCGCCGGATGATCGTACACATGAAAGGCTTCATCAGCTTCAAAGGCGTCAAACCAGCGCGGCGAGTCATAGCTCGGCAAATGCTGATCCGCGACGCGCAGCGGCCCTAGCTCAAAGCTGTGGTCAAACGTCGCAACCAGATCGTAGCCCAGGTCGCCGGCAAAAAGCAGATCATAAAATTCTGACGAGAACGGCCAACGCAGACGATTACGGAAAACGCCATCGTAAAAGCGATTGCTGGTGATGGCGTAGTAATCGCCCACATGCAGCGCTTCAATCGTGTGGTCGCGCTTGAAAGCTGTGTCCGGCGCATAGTGCATATACAGATCATAGGAATGCACCAGCGCGAACCAGCCCTCATAGCCCTGACAGTCATCAAAGCCCACATACCCCGGCGGCACGTTATCGGCTAGCGTCATGTTATGCGGCAAGCGGCAAATCTTGATGGAGGTCAAGCGGTCATCCCACTGGCCCTCTGTGACGACAACCGAACCGCCCACCGTCAGCGGACCCGCCAGCGCTTCGACCTTGACCTGATACGTTTCACCCGCGCTGACCTCTAGTGGACGGTCCAGCATCAGCGTATGGCGATCACCCAGCACATGCTCAGCATCGGCAAAATCGCGCGTCAGTGTGGCGGTGGCCAGCGCGTCATTTGTACCTGCGCCGAGTTGCGAAATCGACAGCAAGACCGACTCGACATCGTTATCCGCTAACGGGTCGCCCAGGTGCGGCGCTTGCACTTCAAAGATCACGCCATCCGCCAGCGCTGTGAATTCATCGAACAGCGGCGCATTCTCTGTAAGATAAGTCGGCGTGGCGGCCAGGCTTTCCGGGCTAGTGCTGGATTCTGCGCGGTTATTGGCGAAGGCAATATTAATAAGTGGGGTACCTTCCGGCGCGCCTTCAATCTGCATGGCAAAATCACCGGGGATTTGCTCCCACATCCAGCGTGCCGCCTGCGAGCGCGTCACCTGCTCACGATACAGCGCCGTGAACATCGTCGCCCACAGCACGCTGAAGGCCAGCACAAACGCCCCAAGCACATAAGCACGTTGCCCACGCAAGAACGGCAACGCCGTCAACACAAATAGCACGATAGCGATTACACCCGCCGTGAGTGATGTCGCCGTTTGTGCATAGCCGTTGATGGCATAATACGCTGGAATCGCCGCCATCAGCCCAGCAAAGCCCAGTAGCAAGCAGCGCGTCAGGAAAATATCATGGCCGCGTTGCCGTGCCAGCCGCCACAGTTCATATAGCGCCCAGGCCGCCAGCAGCGCCAGCGCCCCATACAAAGGGATATAGTAGCGCATCGTCATCACCCAGATGCGCCCCATAAACGCGAAATACGCACCGACCCACGCCAGCAGAATCACATTGCGCAGCGCCCACGCACGCCCACGCAGCAGCTTATACAGCCCCCATCCGAAGCCAAACCAGCCCATCACACCCAACGCGATGCCCATACCCCACAGCAGCATATCCTTCAGCGGATACAGGTACGCCGGACGCGCTAGCCATTGCCAATTCGGTGGGATTTCTAGCTGCCCGCTAACGCCGAAACTGCCCTGTGCGATGTCGGCAAACCAGCGCGGGTTCGGCAGGATGCCGAAGAAGCTCGGCCCCATAAATGCGTAGGGGTTCGCGATGCGAAAGACCAGTATTGATGTGACGCCAGCGATCACCAACCCAATAAAATTGCTCAGCAGCAAGCGCCGGCGCTCCGGCCCTGCCAAACGGTCATCGAACGCAGGCAATGCTTGCACCACCGACGCGACGATCACCACCCCGGCCAAAGGTGCCAGATTCACACGGCCAGCAACCGCCGCCCCGAACGCCACCCCGAAGATCAGGTAATCCGTCCAGCGCCCTCGGTCCTGCACGCCGACTGCCGCCCACAGCGCCAACGTCACGAAGAAGGCCGAAATCGCATTCACCGTGCCAAAATGGGATAGCTGTATCGCCAACGGAGCTGCGGCATACAGCGCCGCCGCCATCAAGCCGACGTAGCGCGTGTGCAAGCGTGCGCCAATGAAGAACAGCAAAATAATCGTGCCCACATCGAAAAACGCCGACAAGAAGCGCCAGACCAGCGTACCGCCCTGAAAATCGAACAGCGGCGAGCCGTTCAAATCCTGCACCTGCACAAAATTACTGGTCACATGCGCCATGAATAGCGGCAGGGTGCCATACGTATAAAAGCCCGTGCCTGCATTATGTGGGTTCAACGGCGAACATTGCGTATCAAAGTAGCCACCGATGCCGCGTGTGGTCGGGTTCAGCCCTTCACAGCGGATGCGCTGTACCGTCTGTGAATTCAGCACGTCAATACGCCGGAAGGACCCCAACGCAGGGCTGATGTTGTTTTCAGCCACCACGACAACAGAAATTTCGCCGTTGTTCGCGGCCTGCTGCAACACGTTGACGTTCTCGTACACCTGCACACGCGCATCACCAAGCCACCAACGCACCACATCTGCGGCTAACGTGCCTGCTTCGGCTCCGATGCGCAGTGTGTTGTCGTTGATAATTTCAGCGCGTGTGTTCAGCGCCGACGCGGTTGGGCTGGCAAGCAACGCCTGATTCGGGAAGTGCTCTGCATCCGGTGTAAATTCCAGATTACCACCCAATCCCGGCAATACGCTTAACGTCAAGAAGCGCTCATCCGGGTGCAAATGGGCGAAGTCATCCCAGTTCAGCCCCATAAAACGAAACGCGCCGCCCATCAGGATAATCAGGGCCAGCAGTGTATAAGCAACGAGCGTGTGAATGCTGAATTTTGTGAGCAGCGTGCGCTGGGCTTTGCTCTCGGCCATGTGTCGTCCTGCAATCAAGTTTTTACATCACGGTCGGGTATGGTAGGCAGATAGTGGCTTACCTGTAATACAGCATGTCGGGCAGATTTCCTTAAAGAATGGCGACACGGAATGCAGTCCCGCGCTAGCCGTGCTGCAAGAAGAACAGTTCCAGATCATCGCGGCCCAGGGCGGGCACACGGTACGTCATGAAATCATCACCCTGCTGATAGCTGTTGATGCGCAGTTCACGCCCTTGTGGGAACCACTCTGCAAGCTGTGCGGCGGTTTCGTCGTCATCCACATGATAGAAAAACAGCAGATCACGACTCGGGTTCAGTGTATAACGACCTGTGCGCTCTGATGCCAAATCCAGGAATTCCGGCACATCGTTCAGGCTGACAATGCCATTGGGCCAATCATTGACGCCTGCCGCCATCCCCACAGCGCGATGATCCCACCAGAACGGGTACGCAATCATGTAAGCGTTGCCAAACGCGCCATCACTCAGCGCAAAACCCTGCAAAATGCGGCCTGCATCGCTATAGGGCAAGGATGATGATAGATACGACTCGCGGAAATCGTCAAAGTACACACTGCTATTCGGCAGATACGAGGCCGTGATAACACCTGCACCCAGCACCAGCGCGGCAATCTGCCCCCGCCGACCCGGTAGCCACTGCAATACACGCCACAGGATCAGCGACAGCGGCAAGGCGGCAATCAGATAAACAGCAGGCAACGCGCCACTTGTGCGCGTATGGCTCGGATTTTCCAGCGGGAAGGCAATCGACAGCGCCGAGGGCAGCAGCATGATAAAAACCGTCACCGGAATCACCCAATGCACAATATCACGCCGCCGCACCAGCCAGCTCAGCCACGCAGCGACACCCACAACCAAAAATGCGCCAGCAATCGGTGACAGCGCCGGGTGATTGGGTGCGCCGTTAATCCAGGCCACATCACCCTTCCAGTTGAACATCAAGAAGGCGTTGCGCAGGTTATTCATTAGCGTAGGCACGTTCTGATTAAATGCCTCGATGCGCTCCGCGACGGTTGCATCACGCTGTATGATGGTGCCATCGGACAGCGTTTCCTGTATGACGTTATCGCCCAGTAAGCGGCCAGTGGTGCGCCGCCAGAATTCCTCCGGGTTTTCAACCGAATAGTGAAACATCGGCACAAAGACCACAAACGACACCAGCACCAACGTCGATAAGTTGATCGTCAAGCGCCAGCGTTCGCCCCAGGTACGCGCATGGAAATAGACCGCCATGCCGACAGCCACCACAATCAGCACGGGCAACATGCGTACCGCCTGATACGTATACAGGCCGAAGCCGAGAATCAGGCCCGCAATGATGAAATCAGCGCGGGTGTTGCGGCGCAGGCCACGCGCTAAAAAGATCAGCAGTAGAGAAGCCACCAACGGCGTTACGATGATGCGCAGCGACAAG
>DAOTTW010000329.1:0-5876 GCA_034437615.1 Anaerolineae bacterium
GTTATCTGGTCCGGATGAATGGAGTTAGAGTGAGGATGTAGGAGCGCGGTTGCGGAAGGCAGGCTAGCGCCGACGGGTCGATCCGCGATTGTCGAACGCGAGAATCCAGCGGATCGACCCAGTCGGTTGTGCAGTGGAAAACGTCATTGTCAGGTGACGTTTTCCGCCACAATAATTCGCTTGCGAATTACGCGCCTGCCTGAGCTGCGTTACAATCGCCGCGCAACGGACGTGAGAGAAAAATCTACGGGCAGAAAGCCTGAAAACTCGGACGCAGAGATCGTTTCATATTGCAGCAATCTTCCCATCAAACATAACTGACATAGAACGAAATTGTTGTATACTTGTAGTAAGATCACCTTTATGTCAGGGCATACAGCATGGAAATCACGTTTGCAGCGCAAGCCACAGGTTATGAAGTGTCAGCCAACGGCACGACATCGCACACAATTACATTTGCCTCACTAGCAATTGATGAAGAACGCGCAAGGCTACTAAAAACAGAAACTGCTGAGTTCGGCCAGGAAGTTTACGAAACGCTGTTTCAAGCAGAAACACCTGCCCGACAAGCGCTTGATGCGGCAACAACGCCAGAAAACACCGAGCGCATCTATCTTGTGCTCACCGACAAGCGTTTGGAAAGTATCCCCTGGGAATACATGCACACGGGGCGCGAATTCCTGGCGACACGTCACCACCTGCTGCGCGCATTGCCGAAAGACCAACGTCGCGCAGCCTCACCGCCCACTGCCAGACCAAAGCTTTATGCACTCTTTGCAGACCCAGCCCGTTCACGACAGCGGCGCATCGCAGTACGCGAAGCCTGGGATGGCTTGATAGATATAGCACGCAAGACTGACAAAGCCGTCTCGTTGGAACGTCCATTTCCACCGACTTTGACTGCCCTCAGTGAGTTGCTGGCACCAGATACCGCGAATATCGTTCACATCCTGAGTCATGGTGAACTGGCGGATCAACGCCAGGGGGACGCCGTGCTGCTACTACAAGATCAGCTAGGCGATGAAGTCGTGGTGCCTGCCAACGAACTGATTCAGACCGTGCGTGGACGTGCGGCGCTGGTGGTGCTGAATGCCTGCCTCTCTGCGGCGGTGGGACGCGCTGACCTGAGCAACCTGGCACAGGTGCTGGTACGCGACGCCGTGCCCTACGCTCTGGGGATGCAATTCGAGATGGCGGAACAGGCCGCACTGACCCTCTCGCAAACTTTCTACAGTCTGCTGTGGCGCGGTGCCAGTATTGAGGATGCACTGTTGCAGGCACGTCGCAGCATCTTAAGCGACACGACACTGCCCTATACGGCCTGGTGGGCTGGTATGCCAGCGCTCTACACAGCACTGGATGAGCCGCTGCCTGCTTACGAACTTGACAAGGGCAAACCGAGCATCAAGCCTGACCCTGCACAATTACAGGCGCGTCAATACATCGAGACGCAGCCCTCAACCAGACTCGTCGGGCGCGGTGATGAACTTGTAGAGATTGCACGCTACCTGCAAACCGCAAAGGATCGTCGTCCGCGCTTCATCACCCTGCACGGTATCGGTGGCGTCGGCAAAACATCACTGGCTTACGAAGCGGTCAAGCGCAATGCCTGGAACTACGATTGGCGCATCTACTGGGTGTCGTTTGAGGTGCTGCCTTCCCCGCGTGACTTCCTGACCAACATGGCAAGACACTACATGAGTGATGAGGACATTGACGCCAAATGGTCCGATGCACAACTACGCGGGCAAGTCGTACAGGCTGTGCGCAATACACGTTCTATCCTCGTGATTGATAACCTGGAAACGCTGCTCAATGCGGCCCACCCAGCCGCAGGCTTACAAGCCAATCCCGTCGCACAGGAGCTTGAGTCCATTCTGATTAACCTGGCGGGTGGCGAGAGCGCCATTTTGCTGACGAGCCGCGAGGTCACCAACTGGGCAAACGAGCAGGTCATCCCATTGACAGGCCTGCCGGAACGCGAAGGCGCACAACTGTTCCTGAATGAGATCAGCGAGCGCCGCCGCGAAGATGTGGATATTTTCGATGCGCTGGCACTCAGCCGACGGGTCGCAGGGCACCCGCTGAGCCTGCGCCTGCTGGCAGGTGACTTCAACCCGCGGGGCGGCACATTGGAAGCCTACATCGAAGACATCGAGATGAGCCTGATTGAGGCCGAGAACCGCGCACCCGAAAGCCTCTACGACCGCGAACGCCAGAGCACACTCTACGCCTGCATGGATTACAGCGTGGCACGCTTGCCGCAGGAGCTACAGGACGCACTACGCAACCTGCACCTGTTTGAAGCGCCCTTTATCGCAGAGACCGGGGCTTACGTCATCAGTGCGGACGAGCAAACCGGCAGCACACACTTGCGCGCACTGGAACAACGCGGCCTGCTGGAAAGCGAAGAACGCGGCTACGAGAGCGCACCACCGCAACGCCTGTATCGCCTGCACCCCATGCTGCGCTGGTATGTGGATATGGGCATGGGCAGTCCCGATGAAGCCGCCAGTAAACGCTTCGGCGAAGCCATACGTGAACTGGTTGCTAAGATTAAAGCCAATTACTGGGGGGATGCCCGCCTGCGTGACCTGGCACAGACCAGCACCATTGACCTGTTGGCCGCGGGTGATCATCTGAAAGAGCGTGACGAATCCCACTGGGCCTACAATTTAGCGAGTGTTTTCGAACGCCAACGGCAGTTTGGGAAAGCTCAGGAACTTTATCAACAAAGCCTGGCGATTAATCGAAATGACGGAGATCAACGTGAAGTCGCCGTCACACTTTCCTCCATGGGCGATGTCCACAGCCAGCGACGCGACTTCGACCGCGCTCTACAACTCTATCAAGAAGCCGTTGATAACCTGCGACAGGTCGATGACCCGCGTTCCGTCGCCGTCACACTGGTGAATCAAGCGCAGGCCTTGTTTATGGTCGGGCGTCAATCAGAGGCGGTGGCCGATTGTCTCGAAGCCCAGGCGATACTCGCACAGGCCAATTCCCCACATGAGGTCCAACAGATCAACGAATTGTTGATCGCTTTCCGTGCGGCAATGGAGGCAGCCGCATTCGACGCCCTCTACCAGCAGCATACCGGGCAAGCAACACCAGAAAGCCTCAAGCAGGGTCAAGCAGCAGGTGGCAGCAGTGGCGGCATCAACCCGGAACAACTCGACGCCATCATCCACAACACCGCCGCCGTCATGACCTTTGCAGCCGATCAGCGTCAGGGTTGGCTCAGCAATATGCAGGCTGCCTTGCAACAAGCACAGCAAAACAATGCGAGTGCAGAGGCTGCTTTATTTCAGGCCATTATTGCACTCTTACAGGGCGAAACACCCACTCTGCCGGACGATTCACCTTACGCTGCTGCCTGGGCAAAAATCCAGCAACAAATTGCATCTGGTGGCCCATCCAGCAACGGTTCAGCATCAAGGCTTGATCCACAGGAGCTTGACGTTGTGGTCAACAACACAGCGGCAGTGCTCACGGTCGCCACTGAGCGCCACGCCGAATGGCTCAGCAATATGCAGGGCGCACTTCAGCAAGCGCAAAACCTCAACGCCGCCAACGAGGTCAGCTTCCTGCAAGCTGTCGTCAATCTGCTCAACGGCCAGGAGGTCGATTTCCCGCCGGGGTCGCCCTACGCGCCTAGCTGGTCACAGCTTCAGCAACTTATCCAGCAATTGCGTAGCGGCAATGCTCAGGTGCAAACGGGCCTGGACGATGAAACCCTAAACGTCATCGCCCACAACACAATCGCGGTCTTGACGGAGGCACCGGAACGGCTCGGCGGTTGGCGTCAGAACGCCACCGATGCGCGTAACCAGGCTACCATGAGCGGCGATATGATGACAGCCAGTCTGCTTGGTGCGATTGTGCAACTGCTGGACGCGAACGGCAACGCAGCGGGCATCACGCCCGACCTGGATGAACGCTACGCAGCCACCTGGCAGCGCATTCTGGATGGCTTGCAATCAACCGCTACACCAACATCTACAGACGATGCTGGCGACACAGACGACAGCGCTATCGAGCCTGAAGCAGTGGACGAGTCAGCAAGCGATTTCACACAGACATTCGTCGCACGGGCCGTTGCTGCTATTCAGGGTGATGGCGACGTTAAAGCCGATTTCATGAATTGGGCATATGCTCAGGCCAGCCAGGCCACATGGATCGAGCCGTTGATGCAGGTTATGCCACGTGTGTTGTTCGGTACGCCAATCAGCGCTATTGACGCCAGCACACTACCCGACGACGCTCAAGGCGTGTGGCAGCAGATTGTCCAGCAAATCGCACCAGCAGGAGAATGATGCATGGCAGCAAAAGCAGATCGCTACTTCAAGGCCAAATGCCCAAAATGCGGTAAAATGCAAGTATTCGACAAGCGCAAAGAATGCCAAGATGATGACGTTAGCATCATGCTGTCACCTGATCAAAGCGTCGTCTGGGTCCTGTGCCAGAACCCAGCCTGCCGCCACAAGTTCAAAGTCGAAATAGATTGTACGGGGTATACGTTGAAATGAGCACAAATGGTAACGACATCATCAGCCACATCGATGAAGACATCAACCTGGATGACATTCCAGAAGTAGCAGCGTCCGATCTCAGTGCCGCCGATGAACGCCTAATCCGCCGCTTCCAGGAGGTCGAAACGCAATCCATTGACCGCCTGACGGATGGCGGCAAGCGTCTGGTCGAATGGGGCACAGCGGCCATCGGCATCTTCTTCGCGTCACTGGCCCTACTGGAAAATCCGCGTGTGCTGGATGCTTTTCGCTCACCTGAAGCTCGAATCTTCGGTGTCGCATCCATTATATCTTATCTACTGGCAATCGCCTGCGGCTTTTTCGTATCTATTCCCATGCGCTATCGCATCAGCTCGAAAAATCTAACACGTATGGAGGCCAGCTTTCAAAAAATCTTTAATGGCAAATATCGCCTGTTATTTGGCGGTTCGCTCTTCTTCGTTATGGGTTCTGCGTCGTTGGGTGCGCTCATTATTCTGATCTTGTTCGCTGTATGAATGTCTATATTGACAGAGGCGCAAGCTCTATCAGCTTGTGCCTAACAATCTGAAGCAGAATGACATAGCGCAACCATGACATTTGTCGTCTTCCATTTCGCCCATCTGCCATTATAGTTAGCGCATCAATGGTCCTGGGACCAACATACAGAATCCATGAAGCGGGTCAACCAAACGACCAGACAAAATCACAAAAGATCCGGCACGAAAACACACCATGTCGGCCCCGGATCGTCGGCATAACACACTCCAACATCTCAACCCACAGACGATAAAGCAGTAACGAGGGACGCTCCCTCGCCCAGCCTTGAACTTTCATCCATTAAATTGATCTCCGCGGCAACGCGGCGCAGGCGCGGGTCGTTTTCAGGCCAAGCGCCGAGCACGCGGCAGCCGCAGGCTGGAGTAACTGTTGTGCCACTGCAAAATTTTAGCGACCTTTTCGGTAACGACCCCCGTACTGTATCACGGGGGTTAGAATTACAGGAGTTAGCTGTCGTCTTCTCGGGTCTGGATAGTTTGTACCTCGTCGCAGAGTACCCGCATTCAGACATCTTCGATCAGTGGATTATCTTTGCACCTGATCTAGCTGATCCACACCTCTACAAAGGCATCCCTGTAGGCAAGTTCCTGGTTGGACGGGGCGCTCTAGGCTACAAAATCCGTGTTCAGCAAGGGGATGTGCGTCTCTTTCTCACCGATTACGTAGACGATAACCTGCTTAAACAGGGTCTGTATGGTATGGGTTTCATGCTGCAAATCGGCCCGATGTGGCTGCGTCAACACGGCGATGAAGGGACCGAAAAGCTGGTTCAAGCGATCTACCAGCAGCTTCGCGCCTTCGGTG
>DAOTTW010000330.1:0-1911 GCA_034437615.1 Anaerolineae bacterium
GATGTCTCGGTACAAAGCCAGGTGATTAACTTACTGAAGCAGATTCAGGCGCAGCATGGGCTGGCGTATCTATTTATCTCGCATGATCTGGCGGTGGTGCGGCATATCAGCGATACAATCGGGGTCATGCAAGCGGGGGAGTTGGTGGAGATAGGGGCCGCAGACGATGTGTATAACCGTCCGCAGCACCCCTACACCGAAAAGCTGCTCAGTGCGATCCTGTCGCCGCTGCCTACTCGCCAGCCAGCGTTAGCGCGTGCAAATCCGGGCGTGCCGCTTGATTGAGTACGGGTTGCACGTTCTGCACGTTTTCGTTTGTCACCAGCGCCAATGAACCAGCAGTCACGGGCACGAAGTAGCAGCGCTCGCTAATCAACACGCTGATTTCCTGCCAGATCGGTTCGGCTTCGTCCAGCGGCAAGCCGTCTGCCTGTGCGACCAGGGCCGCGATGTCCTCATCCACAACGCTGAACGTATTGCCTGTCCCGTCCTCAGCGAAGAAATCCGCGACAAATTCGGTGAAGTGCGTGGGGTTGAGGTTAATCATCATCGCTGGCACTTCGCCACTGTAGGCCACAGAGAACATCGTGCCGTCTGGTATTGCCTCGACAGCGGCGTTGATGCCTACTTGACTCAAGAAGCCAGCAAGCGCCTGGTTGCGCTGGGTGAACCCGCTAGCGGTCGGTAGCGGCAATGTGAAGCCCTCGGCCCCGGCTGCTGCCAGTAGCGCTTGAGCGCGTTGCGGGTCATAGTCGTATGTCGGTGCCTGAGCCGTATAGCCATACCAGCCACGCGGCGGTATCGTCTCCATAACGGCCATCAACCCCGCTTCGATGGCTTGATTGTAAGTGTCGCGGTTGATGGCGTGGTTGAGTGCGCAGCGCACGCGCTCGTCGGCCAGTTCAGGCAGCAATTCGCCGTTGCGATCCCACAAGACGACTAAATACCAGGTGGCACCCTGTACATCGAAGCTGAATTCATCGCCGGAAATCAGGCGCGTCAAGCCCGCCGAGGTTACCAGCAGGTCAATATCGCCCGCCATCATCGCATCAGGTCCGGTGGGGCCGCGTGTCACGCGGATTTCAGCGCGTTCAATGTCGATGCTATCCGCACGCCAATGATCCGGGAATTTATCGTACACGAACACAGAGCTAGGGATCGTATCCTCCGTGTTCAGCGTCCAGGCACCCGCGCCGACGGGGGCGGCATCTAGCGTATCGAAGGCGGCAGGGCTGGCCATCATGCCAGCGTAGCGCGTCAGGTTTTCCAGCAGTAAATCGTCGCGTCGGCTCAGGTTGATCTGCACCGTAAATTCACCCAGCACGTCAACGGATTCAACCGCATCAAAGGCCGTGCGCACCAAACCGGAGCCTTCTAGCCGTGCGCGGTCCAGGTTGGCTTTAGCGGCTTCAGCGTTAAAGGCTGTGCCATCGTGAAAAGTCACACCCTCGCGTAACGTCAGGTTTAACGCCGTATCCGTTAATTCCCAACGGGTTGCGAGGCGCGGCTGTAGCTCACCTGCCGGGGAAAGCCAGATCAACGTATCATAAACGAAGTCATAATACATGGTGGATGACGTGTTCACACGCTGATGTGGGTCCCAGTTAGCGATGTCTTCATACAACCAGCCCATTTTCAGCGTCTCGGTTGTATCCTGCGCCTGTGCTGTCGGCAAAAATGCGAGCAGAGACAGAAACAATAGTAGCGTGCTTGCTCGTGTTAGCACCACAAAAACTCCTATGCAATCTGGCTGGCATGTCGGGCGAGGCTAGTCCTGTGTATTGTATAAGCCGCTATAGGCTGTGAATAGGTTGCAATTCTAACCATGTGTGCCAGGTTTTTGACGATTGGCCGTATTTTATGGCAGCGTGCGTCGCGGCGATCAATCCTCAGCGCGGACGGCGCTGAAGG
>DAOTTW010000331.1:0-25498 GCA_034437615.1 Anaerolineae bacterium
TTCAACAATATCGGTGAGCCGAACCGCCTGTTTGCGCAAAAAGACGGCACATGGTCACAGGTAGATATTGGCGACGCGCTAGAGGTCAACGGCTTAGGGACGGGCGCAGCAATCGGTGATTTTGATGGTGATGGCCGCCTGGAGTTGTTGATTTCGCATGGTGAAAGCGGCCTGCAACCCCTGACGTATTATCACACGCCACAAAACGGCAACAACTATCTGCGTGTTTTGCCGCTGACGCCGTATGGCGCACCTGCACGCGGCGCTATCGTCACGTTGCAGGGTCAGCAACGCATCCAGCGCCGCGCAATTGATGCCGGCAGTGGTTACCTGTGCCAGATGGAACCCGTCGCGCATTTTGGCCTGGGCACGGACAGTAGCGTGCGTTATGTCGATGTGCGCTGGCCGGATGGCAAGACGTTGCGCCTGGATGCGCCACAGATCAACCAGATGTTGCGCGTACCGTACCCGGTTTAGCGCAAAACGCTTAGCGCCCAATCCGCCATTGCCTGCACGTCTTTGTGTTCGTGGCCCTTGAGCTTCTCTAGCACGTCTTTGAATGCCGGGTCTGCGATCTGGCCAGCGACTTCTAGCAGGTCAATCAGGATACCCGCGTCGTCATAGGCTTGCAGCGCGTCGTTCAGATGCTGTGTGACTGTGGCTGTGCGGATTTGCGTCAGGCTTTGTGCGGCGGAGTAACGCACGTTGCGGTCATCGTCGTTGATGAGCGCCGCTAGCAAGACCTGTGTTGCGCTGTCATTCCGCAAATGGCCGAGTGCTTCGGCGGCCTGTGCCCGAACGTTGGCATCTGTATCTTGCATGGTCGCGATCAGGGGCTGTAGCGCTTGCTGTGCTGCAAGATGGCCCAGCGAGCGCACAGCTTGCGCCCGCACCTCGCCATTGTCATCTTGCAAGCAGCCAATGAGCGCCGGAATTGCACGCGGGTCGGTCACAGTGCCGAGCGCTTCCAGGACGCGCACGCGCACGCTTGGGTCATCGTCATCGGTTGCCGCGATTAACGGTGCAATGATGCGTTCATCCCGCTGCCGACCAAGTAGCCATGCAGCATTGCGCCGTACTTCGGGGTCGTCGTCGTGCTCCAAACGAAAGATAAAATCGTCTATGGTCGGTTCGTTGGATTCGTTGGTGTTTGGGTTGGTCATGCTATTTGCTTTTCAGTTCGTCCGTATCCAGGATAATTGTTACGGGGCCGTCGTTGTGGATTTCGACCTGCATCATGGCACCAAACACACCGAATGCAATGCGCTGGATGCCCTCAGCTTGCAGACGTTCGGCGTAATCATTGACCAGTGGCTCGGCTTTATCCGGTTGTGCAGCGTTGATAAAGCTGGGGCGGCGGCCTTTACGGGCGTCTGCATAAAGCGTGAATTGCGAGACCACCAGCACATCTGCACCGATGTCAAGTGCAGATAGGTTCATCTTGCCTGCGTCATCTTCAAAAACGCGCAGATTGGCGGTCTTTTTCGCGAGCAAGTCGGCCTCGGCCTGAGTGTCGTCGTGCGTCACACCGACGAGCGCAACGAAGCCCTGTGCAATTTGCCCGGTAATGGCACCATCTACGGTCACGCTGCCCTGTGTGACGCGCTGTAAAATAACACGCATGAGAAGTGGCCTTTTCTAATTTCTTTTACGGCTTGCTTGTTTGCGGTCTGGCTAGCCCTTCAATTATACTGGTGCATCTTGGCTAGGGGTTAAGTGATGTTGCTTCCCTTGCAGCGCTCAAACGAGACAGTACAATAGACTGATGCGATTGACCCCCAAACTGGAACAGGAAACCTTGCATGGCGGATAGCCTGTTTGATAACCGCTATCGGTATGATTATATTTACCCACGCGGGCGCTCTGGCGAGACGCTACGCGCTGTTGATTTGCAGGATAACGAGCGGCCTGTCGTCATCAAACGCCCTGCGCCCAACGACGCACCGCCCATCCGCGCAGGGCAAGAGGTAAGCATCGTCAACGAGCGCACCGCCTTACGACGGCTTGCGGGTCATGCGGTGCTGACGGAATTGCTGGGCAGTGGGCAGTTTTTCGTCGGTGGCACGGCACACCAATATATTGTCATGGAACGCGCTGTCGGCCTGATTGTGGGGGATTACGTCGCAGAGTTAAACGCCACAGGCGAACGCCTGCCAGAACTCGAAATGCTGGTGATTGTGGATAACCTGCTTTCGTTGCTAGAAGCCGCCCACAAAGCCGAGATTGTTTATAACGATGTTGATGCTAAGCACCTTTTCTGGAATCGTGATAGCTATGGCCTGAAGGTCATCGACTGGGGCAATGCTGTCTTTTTGGAAGGTGACGCGATCACGCCACAGGGCATTAGCGTGCAGACCGACATCTATCAAGTTGGTGAGCTACTGTACTTCATGATGACGGGCGGCAAACGCGCCGAGATTCCGCGTGATGCCAACGTCAATTTTCGGCTGGATTTTGGTGAAGACGTGCGCCGCGTGCATTCACGCCTACAGGAAATCGTCAGCAAAGCGGCGCATCCGAATAGCCGCCTGCGCTACAACTCGATCACAGATGTGCGCAAGGATTTAGCCGATTATCGCCAATCGCTAGAGCGCGAACGCAACACGCTGTTGGCCAGCGTCAACGACAGATTGCGTCGGGGCAACCTCAGCAAGAGCGAACTGCGCTCTTTGCAGACGCAACTCGAACCCGCCATCGCACAAGACCCCGGCTATCCAGCGGCTCGCGCTGCATTGGATGATATAACGGACCGTCTGCGCGACCTTGAGGTGCAATCGGACCTCGACGCAGTGCAGATTTACATGTCGAATGCCAACTGGACACGCGCAGCGGATTTGCTACGTAGCTTGCGCGACCAGACAGGCACGCGCACCAGCGGCCTTGTGAGCTTGCTGCTGGATGTGTGCAACATCCTGGCGGAAAGTGGCCTGCGCGAATCAACGCCCGCGATCAATGAAGCGCTGAACAGCATGTTTGATGGCCTGTCGGCACGGGCTGCAAAGGTGCTGCTGGTGGAGGAACCGGACGATTACGAGTTGCGCACGTTGCAATGGCGCTTAGCAGAGCGTGTGTCGTCCCATGTGCCAGAAGTTTTGCTGCTGCGCCCGAACCTCTTTCGCTTGGATAGCGCCATGCGGCAATTAGACGCCAACGACCCGGCCATTAGCGAGATGCTGGCGGGCCTGAACGAGATTGACGGCATCCTGGAGCAAACCGCCAACGGTAGCACAGATTTACCGGGCCTGCGGGATCGTTACCGGCTGGTGGTGGAGCGCTTGCAGGCGATGAACCCGCGTTTGCAGACGTTGGCCGTGCAGCAGCAATTGTCCAATCGTCATCTGCCGCTGACCGCGCTGGAACGGGGGCTGAATGCGGCGATGGCGCTGGCCGATAGTATGCACGTCATCGGCAAGCAAGCCGCCGCTAGCCCACGCGATGCGCTGCATTCGCTGGATGCCAGCCGTGCCATTGATCCGGTGAACCCGGTCTGGGATGAGATCGAAGAACTGCTGAATGACCTCTACGGCATCTTGCAAGCCTGTCAGACGTTTGTCCCGGCGGCTGATGGCTCTGATCTGGAAGCGTGGTTCAAATCCGTGCAGGAACAGCTCAGCCCGTTTGCCAGCCGCCTATTTGATGAGATGCTTGGCAACATGCTGGCGGGGTTAGACCGTGCAGCAAGCGCCTGGGCACAATATCGCACGGCAGTCGTGCAGGGCAACCGCGATCAGGCTGAGGCCGCGCTACAATCCGCAGCCGATGCCGTACAGACCATCAGCCCGACGCTGACGACCTGGCTGCGCCAACTGCATAACGTGGTCAGCGGCGCGGATTACATCGAACGGCATTCGGTGCCGGGTGGTTTTGGGCGTGCGCTGGCCGACGGTTGGGCCGCGTTTGACCGCAGCCGCTTATCGGATGCAGAACGCCTGGGCCAGCAAGCCTATGAGACCGCTGGTGCTGAGGCTGAATATCAGGCCGCATCGCGCTTGCAAGATGTGGCGAAATGGCTGCGCGAGTGGGTGGAGCGTGGTGGCGTGAAAGATGCAGCACGCTCACAGGCGTTGCTGGTCCGCGTGCAGGGATCGCTGACGCCGGATGAACGCGAGACATTTGAAGGCTTCGCGGAGCAGATGCCCTCCAACGATACGTATTTGCGGGCCATGAAGCGCGGTGTGGTCGATGTTTATCAGCGGCGCAGTACGGCGGCGCTACGCCTGGTTTTCGTGCTGTACCTGATGCAAGGTGCGCTCGATGCCCACGAGGACCGCCTTGAAGACGCTGATTTCTGGTTGCAGGCCGCCCAAAAGACGCTGGCTGACCTCAGTGAACGTCATGCCGCAACACGCGAATTAGCCGAGTTCGTCGGCCAACGGCGTGATCTGGCACAGGCCGCTGAGATTTTCGCGGACCTCAACGGTAAGCACGTTCTGCCGCGCCTGGATGCCCTGCGCAAACAGGTCGAGGACAGCGCACAATCGCGCATCCTGGCCCCGGCCACGCAGAGCTTGCGTGAGCTTGAAACAGCCGTGCGTGATTGGTCGGATGGCGATTTTCGCTCTGCGGGGGCGCATCTGGAACTGGCGCTGAAGGGGGCGCAGGAGGCCCAGAAGAACGCCAATATCGGGCTGGATGCCTATCAGGATTGGCTGAAGACGCTGCTACAGGGTGCGGCAAACCTCAATGTGCAGTTGCGTGAGGTGCGCTCCATCGTGGATAGTCGGCCAGACGATGCGGTGCCACGAATGCAGGAAATCCATTATGAATTGGTGGAGCGCACAGAGCGCCTGCTGAGCCAGGATTATTCGACGACGCTGCGGCAATGGCGTGACACCTATGATGCCTTCCTGGATGTATTTATAAGCCGTGACCGCCGTAGTCGTCGCCTGGAAGACCTCAATGAGCTATTCCGCGCTATGTTTATCGACAAGCATCCGGCCTATCCACTGTATCAGCACTGGTATGCCCTGACGGAAAGGGCCTCCGAATTCCCCGCACCGGAGACAGACGACCCAACGCCGCGCCTGGACCCTTCCGCAGACGTTACGCTGGAAACGCAAGCGGACGAACCCCCATTGGCAGAAGCGGCCCCAGGCGGCAGGCGGCGCATACTGGTGCTGCTGATTGTCGGCATGTTGCTGGCGGGCGCTGCTGCTTTTGCGCTGATGAGCGCCGATGATAATCCCATTGGTGGCATCGCGCTGACAATCAGTGCCACACCGACGGACGCGCCAGCATCAGCGACGGACGCCGCCAGCGCAACGCCGGAATCAGACGCTATGACACCAACGGACGCTATACCGACGCCGACCGTGCCGACCACAACCGACATTCCCGCAAGCGACACACCCGACGCGCCAACCACGAACCCGCGTATTGTTGTGCTGCCAACGGATACGCCGACTGCGACGCAGGTCCCACCAACAGCGACGCCAACGGACACGCCGATGCCGACGAATACGCCGACAGTTACACTGACGCCATCGGCTACAGCGACGCCGACGGATACGCCAACGCCAACACTGCCACCGCAGGGCTTGCAGGGGCAGCAGGATTTGCTAGCGCTCTTGGAGTCGGAGCGTGCGGAACTGAATTTCAACCCGTCGCTATTTGCGCCCGGTGAAGACGGCGATTACTGGCGCATGGGCACCGGAACAGCTACCGATGGCGATGTGCTGACCATCAGCCCACCCGCTGCATTGCTAGAGGATGCCTATGGCAACAACGCTGTCAGCCGCATTCGCCGCGTGGAAGCCGATTTTACGTTGCGCACGCACAACCCCACCATCCTGAACGAAGGTGACTTGTATTTTGGCCTGCTGCTGCAAAGCACTGAAGACGGCAACAATGCGGGAGTGCGCATACAGGTCGTTGACGCCACCAATAACATCGTGAATATCTATCAGGTGCTCAACAACGAGGCAACGCTGATTAGCGTGCGTCCTATCAACGCAAATCAGCTACGGGTACGCCTGCGCGTGGATCATGACCCATCGACAGGTCGGGCGTTGCTATACCTGAATGATAGCCTGTTAGCCGAGCCATTTGAGTTTATCGAACCGGACACGCCGTTATTACCCGTGCTTTTTGTTAAAGAAGGTGGCGTCGTCGTCGGCGTGCGAGATTGGCGGGTCACATTACGTTAAACGTTTGCTAAAGCCGCAAACCTAAAGCATTCTAGCGTTGCGGGCATGGTATGCTTGTTATACATGTAAACGTTTTTACACTGAGATTAGTCGTTTAGAGCATGTTCATATGGTCGAGGTTGTAGAAGAACAATCCCCGGCAGCAACCCATGCAGGGCATGTGCTGGTTGTTGATGATGAGCCGGAATACCTATCACACGTCTATCATCTACTGAAGCGCCATAACTATACGCTCAAGACCGTTGAGCGCAGCGCGGATGTCTTGTCCGTACTTGCAAGGGAGCGCTTTGATCTTGTCATCCTGGATGTCCTTATGCCTGGGATGGATGGCTTAAGCGTGTTGCAAGCCATCCGCAAGACGTGGCAGCCTGTTGATTTACCCGTTGTGCTTTTCACGGGGGCCGATGTCCCTGGCGCGAAGTTGCACGGTTTTCAGCTTGGCGCGAACGATTACATCGACAAATTTGAACCCCCTGGATTATTGTTGGCACGCATCGAAATACTCATCCGCAGTAAGCGACTAGAAGACGAACGTCAGCAAGCGATGCGCGAATTGCGTAGCTTGGAGCAGCTTCAGGCTTCGATGGTGTACATGGCCACACATGACCTGAAAGACGAACTCAATATCATTCAGATGGCCGCCGATATGCTGGCTGAGGTCCATTCGGATAGCGATACTCAACGTCAGGTCAGCAACATTTTGGATTCGATCACTGCATCAGAGCGCTTAATTAATACCTTTATGGATATTAACCGCCTGCGTTCTGGTCACCTAGAGATTAACCTGGCGGATTTGCGCTTGCTGGACATTGTGCAGGCTGTCGTCAGCAAATATCAGGTGTCGCTTGATCGCAAAAACCAACAGGCGCACGTCAACGTCAATGCAAATGTATTTTTCGTGGGCGATGAAGCCCGCACGATACAAGCACTGAGCAACCTGTTCAACAACGCCATCAAATACTCGCCGATGGGCAGCAAAATCAGCCTGACAAGTTGTATATGCCACAATGGTATGGTGCGTTTGACTGTGAAAGATCACGGGCCGGGGATTGCGCCGGATGAGCGACGACGCCTGTTCGGGTTATATGCGCGGTTGAGCACGCGCCCAACCGCCAATGAGAAAAGCAATGGCGTCGGCTTGTGGATTGCAAAGACACTCGTTGAGCACATGAGCGGTCAAATTGGTGCTGATTTCCCCGATGAAGGCGGTTCTCGCTTCTGGATTGAACTGCCGCAAGCCGAAAACATGAAAATGTAATGATTCGCCTTGCATCACAAGCACGGTGGAACCAGCAAGCCGCGCCCCTACAAAGCCCGTGTCAACCGCAGGCAAGCCATTCTTGGCATCCGGGGCGGCTACGACAAGGTTTTGTACGGACACCTGATTGAATTGCGCCAGAAAGAGAAGAAAATGCTTTCAGATTTAGCCATTGCACAGCAGGCCACCCTCAAGCCGCTGGATGACATCGCCGCGATGATGGGCTTGAGTGCTGAGGATTACGATATTTATGGCAGTCCGTATATCGCAAAGCTGCGCTTAAATGTGCAAGACCGTTTGCAGGACCGACCCGACGCAAAATACGTCGACGTAACCGCCATCACACCGACGCCATTGGGCGAGGGCAAATCCACAACGACGGTGGGCCTGGGCCAAGCGCTCAACTACATCGGCAAGCGCAGCGTGATTACCATGCGGCAACCGTCAATGGGGCCGACGTTTGGCATCAAGGGCGGTGCAGCGGGGGGCGGTTACTCACAGCTTGTACCGATGGAGACGTTCAACCTGCACCTGACAGGCGACATTCACGCCGTAGCCGCAGCCAATAATCTGCTTGCGGCCATGATTGACAACAAGCTCATGCGTGGCAACCCGCTGAATATCGACCCACACAGCATCACATGGAAGCGCGTCGTGGATATGAACGACCGGGCACTGCGCAATATCGTGATCGGGCTGGGTGGCAAAGCCGATGGCGTGCCGCGTGAGACTGGCTTTGATATTGCTGTTGCTAGCGAAGTCATGGCTGTGCTGGCGCTGGCGACATCGTTGCAGGATTTGCGCGAACGGTTGGGGCGCATTGTGGTGGGCTTCACCTATGATAAGCAGCCCGTCACCGCTGATGACATCGGCGCAGGTGGTGCCATGACCGTGCTGATGATGGATGCCTTGCGCCCGACGCTGCTGCAAACGCTGGAAAATACGCCTGCATTGGTGCACGCCGGCCCCTTTGCCAATATCGCGCACGGCAATAGCAGCATCCTGGCTGATCTGATCGGCATCAAACTGGGTGACTATCTGGTGACGGAATCCGGCTTCGGTGCAGACATCGGCGCGGAGAAGTTCTTCAATATCAAATGCCGTTATAGTGGCCTGAAACCGGATGCGGCGGTGTTGGTGGCGACTGTGCGCGGCCTGAAATCACACAGTGGCAAGTACCGCGTCGTAGCAGGCAAGCCGTTGCCACCGGAAATGCTGGAATTGAACGTTGCAGATGTCGAAACAGGGGCGTCCAACCTCATCAAGCACATCGAGAACGTGCGCAAGCATGGGGTGACGCCTGTGGTGGCCATTAACGTCTTCGAGAGCGACCACCCGCAGGAAATCGCGGCCATTCAGCGCATCGCGGAGGCTGCCGGGGCGCTGGGGGCGGCTGTATGTCGGCATCATGCGCAGGGTGGCGCAGGGGCGGCTGAACTAGCCGAAATGGTGGTCCAAGCCTGTGACCAGCCCAACGAATTCCGCTATTTATATGACCTGGATCAACCCATCAAAGCCAAAATCGAAACAATCGCCAAAGAGATTTACGGTGCAGCGGATGTCAGCTATGAGCCAACCGCAGAGCGCCAAATCCGCAGCTACGAGAGCAGCGGTTTCGGCAATTTGCCGATTTGCATGGCGAAAACACACCTGAGCCTGAGCCATGACCCGAAGCTGAAAGGTGCCCCGACAGGCTTTATGCTGCCGATTCGTGAGGTGCGTGCAAGCGTTGGCGCGGGCTTCATCTATCCGCTAGCAGGCGATATGCGCACGATGCCGGGGTTATCGTCGTCGCCTGCTGCTGAAAATGTGGATATTGACGAGCACGGCAACATCGTGGGCCTGTTCTAAATTTCTGCTTCGACGTAATCGACCTGGGTTGAAGGTCGTGGTACGGCCAGATGGTCTTCCTTCAACCCATCAATGTGAAAGCGAATAGCTTCCTCTTATCGCAGTGCCGTTTTTTATCTTCGTGGAGCGTAGCGCACAGCGACGGCCTGCGATGGGCAGTTACATCTGGGGGTTCAGCTTGTTGGTTGGTATTATCTTGCGTTCGCTCAGCACGGGCATTGTCTCATAAAATATCGGGGCCGCGTTCGCTATTCCGGGCGATTTGGCTATAATATGGGCTAACTTGTATCAATATAGAATAAGCCGGAATCGGCAGTAAGGATAGCGCAATGGTCAGCAATAACATCGCAGTGGATAGCCTGATTGCGAATGAATTCGCGGTAGAATTGAACGGCGAACGGATTCAGGGCGTGCTCAGCGTCGAAAACCTCGTGACGTATAAGCTGGACGATGATAGCAACCGCGTCAAGGTGCCGTTTGAAGTCGCTAAGATGGTGCAGCGCGATGGCAACGCCCCCTTTAATAAGTGGCTACGTGAGACGAGCGCCAAGCGCAATACGCCGGAACTCCCGCGCCGAGATGTGACTATTGTTGCGGTGGATGATGGCGTCGAAACGCGCCGCTGGAAGGCTAGCAATGCCTGGATTGCAGAGGTGCGTTACTCGGCCTTTGATAGTGCATCGTTTGAGATGGTCGCAGAGGTCTTTGTCATCATGTATGATGACATTGAGGAGACGTGGCCAGCCACCGAAAATCTCGACCCCATTAGCTAGGGCCGCATTGCTGGTAGGGACGTGAAGGGACGCGCCTCGGTGCGTCTGAAAACGAATTGCCGCCACATTTTCGCCATCTGGCACCGGAAACGCACCAATATGAAGCAGCCAGCAGAGGATCAGGCAGAGAACCTATGCCGCAATTACGTATCTTACACAACGATAGTGGTAATGAAGAAACCGTCATCGAGGTCCGCGCAGGCGCAAACCTGCGCCGTACTCTGCTAGATAACGGCATCTCACCCTATACCAGCCTGACGCGGGTAGCTAATTGTGGCGGGCGCGGCATCTGCGCCACCTGCGGCGTCTGGATTGAACACAACGAGCCTGCCCCGCAACACTGGCACGACCAGCTTGCCTCCCGCTTCGGTTATCCGCGCCTTTCCTGTCAAATCAGCATTGATGAAGATATGACCGTGCGCATTCTAGCTGACAAGGTCATCTGGGGCGGGCGCGACCCGCAACGGGCGAAACGCTGGCAAGCCAACGAATGAGCGCAATCCACCACCAACGGCCTGTCGCAAAACTGCGGAAGGTACGTGTATGCCGCGTGATTTTGTGGTTTTCGCTACTGCGAAAGCAACTCGCGGGCTTTATCCAGCGCTTCAGGCAGCTTGCTGCTATCCTTGCCGCCAGCTTGCGCCATATTCGGGCGGCCACCACCGCCACCACCAACGACAGCCGCCACAGGCTTAATCAGATCACCCGCTTTGACGCCCTGCTTGGTGAGGTCTTCTGTGACGGCAACCAGCAGCATCGGCTTGCCGTTGATGTCACTACCGAGCACGAGCACGCCATTTGCCTTCACCTTGCCCCGGAACCAGTCAGCCATCTCGCGCATTGTATCCACTGGCACGCCGTCCAGTTTGGCGATCAGCGCTTGCTTGCCGTTGAGCGTTTCGAGATTTTTGGCCATCATCTGCTCGAAGGTGTAGCGGGCTGATTTACGCTGCAACTCGTCAATCTGCTTGCGGGCAGCGGCTAAATCATCCTGCATGGCGTTGATGCGTGACGGGATGTTGTCGATTGTGGTATTTAGCTGTATTGCGATCTGGTCCAACTGTGACATGCGCTGCTGAATGTAATCAATCGCGGCAGGTCCGGTCAGCGCTTCTACACGGCGGATACCCGCGCTAACGCTGCCCTCGCTGGTAAAGACGAACGCGCCGATATGGTTGGTATCCGGCACATGCACACCACCACACAATTCATACGAGTAGCGGTTAGCGTCCTTCTCGATGATGACGGTACGCACGGTCTCGCCGTATTTTTCGCCAAACAGCGCCATCGCACCCCCTGCCCTGGCCTGCTCAAGCGATTTGACCTCATAACGCACGGGGTAAGCGTCCAGGATGATCTGGTTAACCTCGGCCTCGATGCGTGCTAGGTCATCAGACGCCACCTTTTCTTCATGTGAGAAGTCAAAGCGCAGGCGGTCTGGCGCGACCAGCGAACCGCGTTGCTGCACATGGCTGCCGAGATGCTTACGCAACGCAGCATGAAGCAAATGCGTGCCGGTGTGGTTGCGTGTGACGTTGCGGCGACGTTCGTAATCCACTTGTGCTTGTGCTGTGTCACCGACTTTCGGGGTGCCTTCAACCACTTCGCCTACATGCAGTATCAAGCCGCCGACAGGTCTGCGCATCGCTTCCACTTCAAGCGTCCAGCCATCGCCACTGATGCTGCCCGTATCGCTGACCTGACCACCCGCTTCGACATAAAAATGCGTATGCGGCAACACCACCTCGACCTTATCGCCGACGATGGCGCTTTCCACGCGCTGACCATCTTGCACTAAGGCCAGCAGCGTTGCATCAAAGGGCGCATTTGCATTTTCGTACGGGTTGTAGAGCACACCTTTCGCATCCAGCTTGCCTTGCTGCTGCAAATAGGCCAGCAGCTCGCTATAAAATTCAGCCGAGGCGATTTTACCCATCGCCTGACCGCCGCCGCTGACGCGGGAATGTTCAGCTTCAGCAGCCTCAAAGCCTGCCATGTCGATGCCGAAGCCGCGCTCCTCTGCGATGTCCTTTGTCACCTGAATGGGCAAGCCCAGCGTAGCCTTCAGGTAAAACGCCTGCTCGCCGGAAATCACGTCGCCCTGTGGTAAATCGTCCAGCATCTGCTCCAATTCGTTCAGGCCGCGCTCCATCGTGCGATAGAAGCGTTCTTCCTCCAGCGTGATGGCCCGTTTGATGGCGTCGGCACGCTCGTGCAGGTCTGTATAATGCACGCCCATGATGTCAATCACGGTCTGCGCGACATCGGCCAAGAACGGTTCATCGAAGCCCAGCTTACGGCCAAAACGTGCCGCACGGCGGATGACCAGACGGGCCACAGAATCGCGGCCTTTTGCGCCCGGCAACACCCCGTCGGAAATCAAGAAGACTGCCGCACGCACATGATCTGCAATCACGCGGTAGGGCACGATATTGGCGTCGCGTTCTGCGTCGGTGTGGCCGGTTAACGCTTGTGTGGCCTCAATGATGGGCATAAACAGGTCGGTTTCATAATTGGCGGTCGCACCCTGCAAAATGCTGACGATACGCTCTAGCCCCATGCCCGTATCTACACCCGGCGCAGGCAGTGGTTGGTCATACTGGCCTGTATGCTCTGGGTCGGCCTGCTGACGGTTGAACTGCATGAACACCAGGTTCCAGATTTCCAGGAAGCGGTCATCTTCCTCTTGCAACAACGGGATGATGCTCTCCTCGCCAGCCTGCGGCGTCTTATCCCAGTGGATTTCGCTGGTGGGGCCACATGGCCCTGTGTCAGCCATCTGCCAAAAGTTTGTATCCGGCCCCATACGCGCCACCCGTTTAGGGTCAACGCCGATGTCGTTCACCCAGATGTCATAGGCTTCTTCGTCGTGCTCATACACGGTGTAAACAAGGCGATCTGTGGGCAATTCGTAGACCTGCGTTAGCAGATCGTACGCAAAGCGAATGGCATCCCGTTTGAAGTAATCGCCAAAGCTAAAGTTGCCGAGCATCTCGAAAAACGTATGATGCCGGGGCGATGGCCCGACGTTTTCAAGGTCGTTATGCTTGCCGCTGACGCGCATTACCTTCTGTGAGGTGGTCGCACGGCTGTAATCGCGCTTATCCAGCCCCAAAAACACATCTTTGAATTGCACCATGCCAGCGTTTGTAAACAGCAACGTCGGATCGTTGCCTGGAACAAGCGAGGACGATGCAACGACTTTGTGGCCCATCTCTTCATAGAAATCCAGAAAAGCGGACCGCGCCTCTGCACTGGTCATCTGCTTCATGAGTTACTTCGACTCCATCTGCTCAATTAGTGGGTTCTTTGCTGCGTCAATCTTATCATCGTGCCCGGCTAGCCGACAGCAACATCAGGCTGGCGCTGTGACCAACGCATCAGCATGACAGAGGGCACAATCATCAACGCCAGGGCAGCAGCGCCCACAGCAAATGGCACCTGCGGCGCAATCGCAAACAGCGTACCAGCGATGGCGCTACCAAAAATGATCGCCAGACTAAACGCCGATTGGTAAACACCGAGCACAGCACCGCGCTCCGAGGGGTCTACTGTTGCGATGCTCATCGTTTGCAAGGCAGGTTGCTGCGTGCCACCCCCTACGGCCAGCACAAGCAAGGCTAGCGACGCAAATACCACATTCGGGGCGAAGATCAGCAAAATTAACGCGACCAGCCTGAACACGTTACCGATCACCACCATCTTCGGCTCACCAAACCATCTGACGAAGCGCCGCACGAGAAACACCTGTGTCATGATCTGCCCGACGCCAACCACCGCCAACAACAAGCCGACGCCGATCTCGACGGTCTCCGGTGTATCCGCGAAGATGACGGCCTCACCATAAAGGGCGAATGTATTCTGTAGCATAGCGAAGGCAAATTGTGCACCGAGCACGATCAATAGCACACTCAACAGCGGCCCATTGGCCAGAATACGGCGTGGGGACAGCGACGATGTTTTGCGCTTGCGGTTGTTTTCACGTTCTTCAGCGGAAACCGTCTCGTCCAGCATCCGCCATGTCAGGAAGGCCAAGCCGAACGCCACCAGTGCCGCCAGGAAGAACGGCGCTTCGTAGGTGAACAAACCAGAGGCGATACCACCAATCGCCGGACCAAAAATAAACCCCGTGCCAAGCGCTGCCGCGATATAGCCGAGGGCCTGCGTGCGCTGTTCGGGTGGCGTAATATCCGTGATGTAGGCACGAGCAACGATGATGTTACCGCCCGTGATGCCATCCAGCAGACGCGCAACAAGCAGCATCTCCGGGGATTGTGCAAGCGCGATCATCAAGAAGCTGAGCGCTGTACCTAATTGGCTGACGAACAGCACAGGCACCCGCCCGTAACGATCTGATAAGCGCCCAATATATGGGCCAGCGAGAAATTGCGCTGCGAAAAAGGCGGTGTTCAGCAGTGTGATCGTCTCAAACGACATGGCAAAGCGATTCTTCGCATACAGCGGCAGAATCGGCAGCACCATCGCCGCACCGACAAATTGCACGAAGACGATCAACAAGACAACGATCAGGCGCTTATCAATAGTGGCCCATGTAACTTTCTTTTGTTCAGTAATAGCGTTTATCTCCTGCGCAGTTTTCGGGCAACGCCCGTCAGCCAATCTGTGATGTTCATGGATGTAGCCAATTCGTGCTGGTTACTAGCTCACCGGGTCGTTTTCCGGCTGAAGTGGCCGATTGTAGTAGTCCCCATAGCCATAGTCGTAGCCGTAGTACGCTTCTTCACGCAGGTTTGCCTTGTTCAAGACCAAACCGATGATATGTCCGTTGACCTGCTCAAAGCGTTGACGCGATTTCTGCGCCAGGGCCCGACGCGTTCGCCCTGCTTCAACAACGATGATGACGCCCGCTGCGACTGTATTCGCCAGGATTGTGCTATCAGAAATAGCAAGGCAAGGTGGCGTATCGAAGATGACCACATCGACAAACGGATCATTGCTGAAGACATCCGTCCAATAGCGCATTCGAGGCGAACCGAGGATCTCCGCTGGGTTCCTGGGATGAAAGCCACTGGTAATCACGCGCAAGCCTGGGACGTGCGTCTTCTGTGTGAATTGTGTCCAATCCGTTGGCGTTTGTGGCAATGCTCGCTCACCTTCTGTAACTGTAGCCGCTTGCTCGTTGTTATCTAGCTCTAAAGGTACGGAAAGCAAGTGCGTCAGCCCTGCTGCATCAGCGTCCAAGTCCAGCAATTTATGCACCTTCGGGCGTCGTAAATCGGCATCAATAAGCAAGACCTTCTTGCCAGATAGCGCCATCGACAGCGCAAGGTTTACAGTTGTCAGGCTTTTACCCTCTTGCGGTGTAGCGCTACTGACCATGAAGATATGCTGCTTGCGCTTGTTGTTCGCCTGCATCGCCAGCAGATTTGTACGCAGTGTGTGGTATTGGTCCAGCACTGGCGATAGTGCTTCCTGGTTCGTCAGCAGGCGTTGTGTTTCGCCACCTCTTTTGTTACCAAAAGCCGCAATAACGCCGAGTGTAGGCAAGCCGACGAACGAAGTCAGTTCATCCGTTGTGCGGAAAGTTTCATTGAGCGTTTCTAGCACCAAGACCAACGCACCAGCCAAAAGCCCGGCTACGACAGCGCCTAACAGCGTCGAAAAGGTGATGCTGCGCCCGACAGGGCCGCTTGGTTCACGTGCCCCGTCAACCAATTCAATCGAATTTGTACGCCCGGTAATATCCGCAACAGTCGCGCTGAAGTTCGCAATGTTGTTAGTTGTCTCATTGATTTGAGTGATTAAAGTCGAACGGCGGCCATTCAAAGTGACCTGTTGTTGCTGGTCCTCGGTTTGTAAAATTTGCGTATCAATGGCCTGTAATTCTCGGCGCAGGGCCGCTACATCGGATGTAAGCGTATCAATTTGACCATTGAGCAAATCGACCTGATCCTGCTGCTGTGAGGTCAGGTTTGACGGGCTTTGATTAATAAGCTGATTGACAAGCTCATTTGCAATATCGGCTGCGATTACCGGGTCTGTGTACTGTACCGTAATCGTCAACAAAGACGTACTGGAAATACCCCGGACTTCGACCAAACCTGCAAGCGATTCCGGGGTGAGGTCCAAGTTGAGCGTTTCTACAACACCTTCTAGCAAGGTGTAACGCCGCGCCAACCGGACATACGTCTCAGTTAAAGATTGTGCTGTTAGTAGCTCGATACGATCCGGGTTAGGGTCTCGCACGACACCGCCAATGGCGATTGTCGCTTGTGCTTGGTAAACATTCTGCTGATTGGCAACCACGATGTAACTGACGCCACCACCGACAACGATGGCCAGCAGCAACAACCAAGACCACCGTCGGATGACGCGAATATAGAAATTGATGTCCATAGTGTGCCTTGCCTTCGCGCGCCTTGTTGATTACATGAGTAGTGCTCATGAGGTGCAATCTTAAACCTTCTACGCCAGAAAAAACATGTCTAACCCTGCTATTTTACGATTAAACCCCACCAAGACTGCTTAACCGACTGCAACTACGCACCCAAAGCCACAATATAATCACACGTCAAACCCACCGTTGCCCCGGCCTGCGGCACCTCTTGGTTGGACAACATGCTGAGTTGGAGCACATGCGCTGGCTCTACTCGCACGGCCAGCCGATAGCTGCGCCCCTGGAATACACGCTCTTGCACGCTGCCCGTAATTTGTGCCTGCGCTGGACCCACGACATGCAAACCGTCCGGGTGCAGCAAGATGGCAGCAGGTGCTTGTCCAGTGCGTGCGGGGTGGGTCGTCGTAAACTGCCCCAGCGTGGTTTGTGCTTGATGCGCGTTGGCGTCCCAGTCTTGTACAGTGACGAGGTTGTTTAGCCCCAGGAATTGTGCGATGTAGCGCGTCTGTGGGTTCCAGTAGATCTGTTGCGGGCTGGCGACCTGCTCAATGCGCCCGTCGTACATGACCGCGATGCGGTCGGCAATCGCAAATGCCTCTTGCTGGTCATGCGTAACGTAAACCGTCGTCAGGTTCACGCGCTTGATGATCTGACGCAACTCAACAACCAGGCGATCCCGTAGCGCAGCATCCAGCGACCCTAACGGCTCATCCAACATCAGCAAGCGCGGCTCTGGTGCTAGGCTACGCGCCAGCGCGACCCGTTGCCGTTCACCGCCGGATAGCTGATCCACGTAGCGATCTGCCAATTCCACGAGTCCGACCAATTCCAGCATAGCGTTAACGGCTTTGCGTTGCGCTTTCTGCGGTTGATTCTGCATTTTGAGGCCGAAGGCGATGTTATCCGCAACGCTCAAATGCGGGAACAGCGCAAAATCCTGAAACATCAAGCCAAAGCCGCGCTTGTGCGCTGGCACGCGATCGATGTGTTTGCCATTAAGCGCCACATGGCCCTTATAGCCTGCCTCCAGGCCCGCCAGGATGCGCAGCAATGTCGTTTTGCCGCTGCCACTGGCCCCTAACAAGCAGACGATTTCGCCATGCTCAACATCCAAGTCCACGCCATGCAAGACGGGCGTGTGCTCATAGGCATGTGAAACATCCTGTGCGGATAACATCATCTTTTGCCCCTGTATGCTATCGCATAATACTAAAATTCACCGATGCCAGCCTTGCGCACCCGTTCAATGGCCACAAAGCTCACCGCGCAGACCAGCATCAACAGCACGCTCATAGCAACGGCCTGCCCATAGTTCGTTGTCCCTGGTTGACCGAGCAATCTGTAGATCACAACTGGCATCGTCGGTGTATCTGGTCGGGCGACGAAAAGCGATGCACCGAACTCACCCATGCTGACCGTAAACGCAAAGGTCGCCCCAACGATCAGACCACGACTTATCAGCGGCAGATCGACCAGTAGCCACACGCGCCAGGGCGCTGCACCCAGCATACTCGCGGCTTCTTGCACAGGGCGCGGGATGCCCCGCAAGGCGGGCAGCACGCTACGCACGACGAACGGAATCGCCACCAGCGTATGTGCAATTGGGATTATCAGCCACGATGAGCGCAAATTCAGCGGCGGACGGTCCAGCGCGACGATGAAGCCAAAACCCAATGTAACGGCGCTGGTGGCCAGCGGCAGCATGAATAGGGGGTCCAGCCAGCGTGACAGGCGCGGCGAAATACCCCGTCCGGCGATCAAATACGCTGTGAGGATGCCCAACAGTAGCGCCAGCAGCATCGTCAGCAGCGCAAAAGCGACGGAATTGCCAATGGCCTGCAACGGGGGTACAAACAGAATCGAATTGCGTGTGTTTTGCGTCAGCGCTTCATAATAACGTAGCGTCAGCCCATCATCCCCCAGCGTGAATGAACGCACGACCAGCGCCAGCAGCGGCGCAAATAGCAACACGACCATCAACCCCAGATTCAGCAGCAACCACAGGCGCTCTCGCAGGTTTTGCGGTGGACGAGAAACGCGCTGCGCAGATCGTAGATCAGTGCTGCTCATGCGCTGCTGCAATTGCGTGTAAAACAGCATCATCAGGAACATCACACCAATTTGCACCAGCGACAGCGCCGCCGCCATCGGCAGATTAAAGATGTTGCGTGCCTGATAAAAAATTTGCACTTCCAGCGTGGAAAAGCGAATGCCGCCGAGAATCAGCACAATGCCGAAGCTCGTGAACGTGAAGATATACACCAGCAAGGCCGCCGCCGTAATCGCCGGACGCAGCACAGGCAAGCGCACATGCCACCACATGCGCCACCCAGACGCCCCCAACATGCGCGCCGATTCCTCCATGCGCGTCGATTGGTTGGCCCAATACGACGTAATCATGCGCAGAGCGATGGCATAGTTATAAAATATATGCACGATTAATATGATGGCGAGCGTCTCTTGCAGTTGGATGGGCGCACTTTCCAGGCCAAAAACGTTCATCAGCGCTTGATTTGCCAGCCCACGCGGACCGATGAGCGCTGTAAACGCCGTCGCAACCACAACCGTCGGCAGCACAAACGGCAATGTCGCCAGCGAGAGCAGCAGCGACCGCCCCGGAAAGCGATAGCGTGTGAAGATGAACGCGCCCGGTAGCGCCAGCCCTACCGTCAGCAACGTGGACAAAAACGCCTGCCATAACGTGAAGATCAGCGTATCCCGATAGTAAGCAGATGTGACCAGACGCACAAAACCGCTTAAATCAAGCTGACCCTCTGGCCGCAAGCTGACATTGAGTATAGAGCCTAGCGGATAGACGAAAAACAGCAGCAGAAAAATCAGTGGTACGAGCAACAGCCCGTACCACAACCAACGTGAAACTTGCATTAGCGTAGAACCGTCTCAGTCCATGCCTGAATCCAGGCTTCGCGGTTGGCTTCGATGTTTGCGGCGTCTAATTGTGCCGGGTTTTCGGGGATCGCGGCATATTGTGCGAAGTCCTGCGGTAGTTCTGCATTGACGTTCACCGGAAAGACGAACATCTGCAAGGGCACGTCTTGCTGAAAGGGCACGCTCAGCATGAAGTCGATAAATTGCTGCGCCGCTTGCGTATGCTCTGAATTTGTGAGGATGCCAGCAAACTCTACCTGACGGAAACACATGCCATCAGCGGTGATGCTGGCGCTTAGCGGTTGGCCTGTCGCTTCATCCAGCGTGAAAGGCGGGCTGCTGGCATAGCTCACCACCAGCGGATACGTCCCGTCTTCACTGGCGACTGTGAAATCACCGAAGTAGGCATCGCTCCAACCATCGGTGATGCGCGTGCCGTTGTCGATCAGGTCGGCCCAGTAATCCAGATAGGTATAGTCGCCCTCTGTGCCGAATTCCGCAATGGTGGCCAGCATGAAGGCCAACCCCGGCGAAGATGTGGCTGGATTCATCGCAACCAGTAGGCTTTCATAAGCCGGGTCGGTCAGGTCTGCGAGCGATTCGGGCAGTGTGAGGTCGTTTTCCTCAAAATAAGCAATGTCATAGTTCAAGCACACATCGCCGTAATCAATCGGCGTAACGCTGTGGTTCAACTCGCCATTTTCTGAATTCGGGTCTGCAAGGTATTGCAGAAATTGCGCATCAACGGCGTCTAAATTGGGCGAGGCGTATGGCTCAAAGATGCCTGCGTCTAGCGCACGGCTCAGGAAGGTGTTATCTACGCCAAAAAGCACATCAGCCAGTGGGTTGCCCTGCGTCAGAATGGCCTGATTGACCACCTGACCTGCATCACCACCGCGCAGAATCTTGACGCTGATGCCTGTATCAGCCTGAAATTGCGCCAACACATCCTCACTGACGCTGAAGCTATCATGCGTTAGCACGGTAATAGCTGTGGCCGTGCCTGTCTCTTGCTGCTGTGCTTGTAGTGGCTGAGCGCTGGTTAGCAGCAGAAACGCAGCAGTCAGTAGCCACAAAGACACGTTTTGAAGCTGTTGTATAGGTTGCATTACGGGTTGTAGTCCTCAGATACGCTGTAAAATTATGAACAATTCATTGCAAGACCAGCGTAAGCCAGAGACACAGCAGGGCAGAAGATGTGAGGCGGGCGCTACCCGTACACAAAACAACCCCTGACGGGGTGTAGCAGGGGTAGCTCTGTGATTCGTGCAGTGTGTGATGCTACAGCACAAACCGATGAGGCCGATGCGACACTTCCTGCGCCAGTATGATCTGGATCAGGTTGCTAAGGGTCGATGCGGCGTTACGCATCCTCTCAGCCCACATGCGCGGACTCCCCTGGTCAAGCGAGTTTGTAGCAATCGATTATAGCGGCAGTCGCCGCGATGCGCAACAAGCACCATGCATGCTCTTTGGACTAAGCAACGGTTGCGTTGCCGCACCTGGGAAAGCCTGATATACTCTAATTCATCTTAAGCTTGAACTAGACTTGGTACAATGAATATATGGTTGTTGGCGTGCCATATAAGCTAACAATTGGGTGGGCAGAGAGACATGGCAGAAAAAATCTTAATTGTCGATGACGACATCGACAGCCTGAAATTAATTGGCCTGATGCTGCAACGGCATGGCTACGAGGTATTGGCAGCCAACTCTGGCGTTCAGGGGCTATCGAAGGCCGATGTAGAAAACCCTGACCTGATTATTCTTGATGTAATGATGCCGGATATGAACGGCCTGGAGGTCAGCCGCCGATTGCGGACTAACGACAAGACAGCCAAAATTCCGATTATCATGTTCACCGCCAAGACCCTGATTGACGATAAGGTTAAGGGCTTTGAGGCCGGTGCAGATGATTACCTGACGAAGCCGACGCACCCCGCCGAACTCGCCTCCCGCGTGAAAGCGATTCTGACACGTGGCAAGGAAGACGGTGCCAGCAGCGGCGAACCAGCGACACAGGCAGCTCCGGTGGCAAAACAGCGCGGTCGTGTGATTGGGGTGTTGGGCGCAAAGGGCGGCGTTGGCACGACGACAGTCGCTATCAACATTGCGGCAAGCATCGCACAGCGCGGTAACGAACAGCCGATTGTGGCGGATCTCGCACTCGGGCGCGGTAGCATGGGCTTGTTACTCGGCTTTGGTCAATCGCAGGGCATGGCGCGTTTGCTGGCACGCTCTCAAAAAGAGGTCAATAAGCAAAGCGTCGAGGCAGAGCTAATCAACCATCAGAGCAAGATGCGCTTGCTGCTGTCCTCATCACGCCCTAGAGAAGCTCAGATTAACGCGCAGCCCGAAACCACGCAGGCGCTTGTCAAAACACTACGCGAACTCACACGCACCAGCATAATCGACCTGGGACACGGCCTAGACGCCAATGTCAGCGGCTTGCTGGCTCAGTTGGATAAAATTGTCATCGTCGTTGAACCAACCAACATCGCCCTATCAATGGCCCGTGAACTGATCCGTGAACTGGACGCCAACAACGCAGGCAGTAAGATCAATGTCGTGGTCGTCAGCCGTTCACAGACGAACCTGCAAACCCCCTGGCACGAAATCGAAGCGGCGCTAGGCCGCGAAGTACGTGCTATGATCTCGCCTGCCCCTGAATTGGCCTTTCAGTCGATGGAAAATGCCGTACCAATGGTTTCGTTACAACCAGGTGCGATTGTCTCCGGTCAGTTCGTCAAATTAGCAGAAGCGCTCAGTTCGCGCATTAACCCGCTTAGCGGCGCGTAGCAAGGTGGCCCTGCAACCAGAACGGCCGTAGCGTATACAAGCGATGGAGACACACCCTTGATAGGCGACTCGAACTCGCGTGAGTTATTAGAGCATTACAGGCGCATTATTGAAATCAGCCAGCAACTCGGTTCTACCTACGACCATCAAGAGTTGCTGCGCAAGATCGTGAATGCAGCAAAAGACCTTATCCACACCGAAGCAGCATCTATCCTACTGTACGATGAAGCCTCCGGCCAATTGCGCTTTGCCGCATCCAGCAACGTCAAGCCTTACCAGCAAGATCAATTGCTCGTACCGTTGGAGGGCAGCATCGCAGGCTGGATTTTTACGCACGGTGAGCCGCGTGTAATTGAAGACGTTTCGCGGGTGTCGAATCACTTTCAGGGCGTGGATGAGACAATCGAATTTCACACTCGTAACCTGCTTGGTGTGCCAGTGCGCAACCACGAGAAAGTGATTGGCGTGGTGCAAGCAGTCAACAAGCTAGATGAAAGTCGCTTTACCGACGACGACATCATCACCTTGCGCACACTGGCGAGTCAGGCCGGGGTTGCCATCGAAAATGCGCGCCTTTTCCAGCAGAGCGACTTCATCGCAGAGATGGTACACGAACTGCGCACCCCGCTAACGGCCCTGAAGATGAGCACGGCCCTATTGCAGAACCCTGATTTACCCCAGACAAAGCGCCTGGATATTGTCGATACCATGCAGTCAGAGACAGAGCGCCTCATCAAGCTGACCAACGATTTTCTGGATGTGGCGCGGCTTGAATCCGGTCGGGAGACGCTGGAAATTGAGCCGTTCGACCTGGATAAGCTAATACAAGAGACGCTTGGCGTGGTGCAGCATCAGGCAGATAAGAACAGCGTGACGCTACGCACGCAAGCCAGTGGCATAACCGTCGAAGCGGACCGCAGCAAGATCAAGCAAGTGCTGCTGAACCTGCTCACCAACGCCATCAAATACAACAAGCAAGGTGGTCGGGTTGATATTCAGGTAGGCCGCGACGAGGACAGCGACCAAGACTTCGCACAAATCGCCGTTGCGGATACAGGCTACGGCATCTCACGCCAATATCAAAAGAACATGTTTCAGAAGTTCTACCGCGTGCCGACGCTGGCAAAGGTCGAACGCGGCACGGGGTTGGGCTTGACAACCGCCAAGCACATCGTAGAAGCGCATAGTGGCCGCATCTGGTTGGAGAGCGAAGAAAACGTCGGTTCGACGTTTTACTTTACGCTGCCATTGCTTGAAGATGACGCATAGTGCATTTCAATTTGAGGGCAAACCGCCCTGCTCTGGACAGGCACGTGGGCCTTGTCCCTACACAAACCGTTGCAAAGGCGACCCAATGTGGTCGCCTAATGCCGCAGGCACACCCGTCAGAATGGCTACGCAGGCGCGACCTGCATATCATCTGTTGCTTCTTCGATATCCCCACGCAAGAACGGAATCTCACCCTTTTCCCACGCGACCAATAACGGCACCGCCGTAAACAACGACGAGTAGCTGCCGGATAGCAAGCCGATGAACAGGATAAAAATGAACTGTTGCACGGTTTCGCCACCAAAAAGCAAAATCGCAATCATGATGAAGAAGGCGTTGAGTTGTGTGGCGAGCGAGCGGTGGATCGTCTCCCATACACTGCGGTTGACGATGGTCTCATAGGGTTCGCCGACATGAATCGGGATATTCTCGCGGATGCGGTCAAAGACCACAATCGAATCCTGCACCGAGAAGCCCACAACCGTCAGTACCGCCGTCAGGAACAATGCATCGACCTCCCAACCGAAGAGCAAGCCGAGTAGTGACATAACGCCCATCACTAGCAGCACATCATGCACCATCGCGGCAATCGCACAGACGCCGTAGCGTAACGCTTTCGGCACCTGCCGGAAGGCCACCACGATGAAGCCCGCAATCACCAGGGCGGCCATTGCCACCGCAGCAAGCGCCGCGCTGGTCACTTCCGCGCCGATGGTTGGCGAAACGGTCTCCAAACGCAGAGTCTCACGGTCCAGTGGTGCAATCTGCTCTTCCAGCAGCGTCAGCACTTCATCCGTCAGTTGTTCGTTGAATTCTTCACCGCGCACCGACCACTGTAAGCCGGCGTCGGCTTCGCTGCCGAGTCGTTGAATAATCACGTTATCGTCGCCGACCTGGGCAAAAACCGCACGGATGTCGGCTTCTGTTGCGCCTTGCTCTGTAAAGGTCAGGTCGTAAATCGCGCCACCCTGAAAATCAATACTCAGCCGAAACGGTGCGCCCGTCTGGATGGTTGAGAAAATCATGATGGCGATGCCTGGCAGGATGACCAGGGCGGATATTAGGAAATACCAGCGACGTTTTTCGACAAGGTTAAACATACGTTGTGTGCTCTCCGTCTGTATCTTTGTCTTGTGCTTGTCTGGCTTGTATGTGTGGCTTACGCGCCCAGCAACCAGCGCCGCTGTTGCAAGGACTGCTTCGTGAAGTGCACGATGATATACAAGAACGTGCGCGTCACGACGATGGCCGTAAACAAGTTCAGCACCAGGCTAAGTCCCAGTGTAATCGCAAAGCCGCTGACGATGCTGGCCCCTGGCGTTTGCCCAAAGAAGAACAGAATGCCACAGATGATGATGGTGGACAGGTTCGAATCGCGGATTGAGGCCCAGGCACGGTTAAAGCCCAGGTCTAGCGCTTGATCCAGGTCGCGGCCATCGCGTAATTCTTCCTTGATGCGCTCGAAAATCAGGATGTTGCCATCAACCGCCGTACCGATGCCGATCAAGAAGCCTGTGATAGCTGGCAGCGTCAGCGTAACTGGAATCAGCTTATACAGCGCGATATTCAGCAGGATGAACACAATCAGCGCGAAATCGGCGCTGATGCCCGGTACGCGATAGTACAGCGCCATAAACGCCAGCACGATAATCACGCCGATGATGCCAGCACGTACACTCAATTCTACAGATTCCTGCCCCAGCGTCGCACCGACCAGCGCCGTACTCTCGACGCTCAGCGGGATGCTGAGCGCGCCAGCACGCAATTGCAGCGCCAGTGTTTCCGCCTCTTCCTGGCTGAAGTCGCCTGTGATGATGCCGCTATCGCTCAGTTGTGACTGAATCACCGGAGCCGATAACACTTCGCCATCCAGCACAATCGCCATCGGCTCACCCACGCGGGAACCTGTGAAATTCGCGAAGGTCTGCACGAATTCAGGCCGAATCTCGAAGGCGATGAACCACTGATTGACACCGCTCTGGCTGGTCTGGCCGAATTGTGCGCTAGCACGCGCCAACCCTGCACCCGTCATCACCGTCTCGAAGGGTGCGCCTGTGGATGGATGCCGCAAGCGTTCGGCTGCCTCGCCTGTCAGTTCTTCACCACGCAGCGAACGCAATTGTTCTTGTTCGGTGGTGAGGATGCGTTGCCCCTC
>DAOTTW010000332.1:0-2888 GCA_034437615.1 Anaerolineae bacterium
AAGCCCAGGCGTAGGCCCATACCGCTGGAATAGTGCTTCACGGGCGTATCAATGAACTTCTCGACGCCCGCAAAATCGACGATCTCATCAAACTTCCTGTCGATCTCCTGCCGCCCCATGCCCAGGATCGCGCCATTCAGGTAGACGTTCTCGCGCCCCGTCAACTCTTGATGAAACCCCGTGCCGACCTCAAGCAAGGCCCCAACGCGCCCTTCCAAATCGACATAGCCCTCCGTCGGCTCGGTAATGCTGGACAGAATCTTCAGCAGCGTGCTCTTGCCAGCGCCGTTGCGCCCGATGATGCCGACGACCTCACCATGCTTGACCTTGAAGTCAACGTCTTTCAATGCCCAGATCGACTCACTGAGTTCAGCCGCCCCATAAGCCTGCCCGCGCAGCAGATTTCCTGCCCGACGAAACGGCGCGGATAGCGAGTCAAGCACAGTCTCGGCAAACGTCTCGCGCTTCGTCTGCAACTTGCCGATCTTATACTCTTTGCCCAGGCCGACGACTTCAACCGCATAATTACCCATAGGTCACCTACACCACATCCGCAAACGTCTTTTCCATGCGCCGGAAGTAGAACAGCCCACCGACAAAGGACACAACGGCCATACTAGTCGAGACAACGATAATCGCGCCCGGTGCCGTGTCTGTGCCCAGCAGCGCCCAGCGAAAGCCCTCAACCACGCCCGTCATGGGATTAAGCCCGTAGACCGCCCGCAAGAATTCGTTCTCGATCAGGCTACTCGGATAAGCAATCGGTGTGATGAAGAGCCAGATTTGCGTCAGGAACGGAATAATGTACTTCACGTCACGAAATTGCACATTCAGCGCAGATAGCCACAAGCCAACGCTCAGCGACGTGACGAACGCCAGCAGCAAGAAAAACGGCAGGAAAATTACATTAATCGTCGGCGTGAAGCCAAAGCCAATCATCATAAAGATCAGCACGACAAACGCCAGCAGAAAATCCACGACGCCGGATAGCACGTTTGATAATGGGACCACCAGGCGCGGGAAGTACACTTTTTTAATCAGGTTGGCGCTAGCGACCATACTATTTGCTGATTTACCTAACGCGCTGGCGAAAAACGTCCAGGGTACTAACGCAGCGTAATTGAACAGCGGGTATGGGATGTCATCCGAAGGAATTTGCGCCAGGTTGCCGAAGAAGATCGTAAACACGATCATCGTCGTAATCGGCTGTATAATCGCCCAGGCGACACCCAACACCGTCTGCTTGTAGCGCACCTTGATGTCACGCCACGTCATGAAATACAGCAGTTCGCGGTATTCCCATAGCTCTCTCAAGCCGAGGTTAACCCAGCCCTTCGACGGCTCTATGCGCTTTTTCGGCAGGCTCGGTGCAACAGCCTCAGCGTTTTGTAATTCCTGTGTTGTCTCGATAGGTGTTGCGGACAAGTATAGGCTTCCTCACACGATTTCTTTAGCATCATACAGCAGAAGTCATCAGGGTCAAACCCCCGTTCATCGCTGTAAAATAGCAAAAGGCTGCAATATATGCCCCGCCACAAAGGTCAGAACCACTACTCAGTTTTGCGATGTTCTGTTACACTCGCAGTAGAAAAGTGGTAGTGTAGCAGCCAGCGATTACACACAGCTAAACTGCTGCATATCCTCATAGCCTCATATCCTCACACAGGTGAGTGCAATATGTCCCTACGAGTCAGTGCGATCATACCCGTCTACAACGCAGCCCCCTATGTGCGTGAGGCCGTCGAATCAGCTTTAATACAACCGGAATGCAGCGAAGTGGTGTTGGTTGAAGATGGCTCATCAGATGATAGCCTGCAAATTTGCCAACAACTCGCGGCAGAACACCATCAAGTCAAGTTATATCAGCATCCTGGTGGTATCAACAAGGGAGCAGGCCCGACGCGCAATTTAGCAATCGAAAAAGCGAGCTGTGACCTCATCGCATTTTTGGATGCGGATGATTTCTTTGCACCAGATCATCTGGCGGTTGCATGTCGAGTTTTGCAAGCAGACCCCACGCTGGACGGTGTCTACGGAGCCGCTGCTTGGCACTATGACGACGATGCAGCACGCGAGCGCCATCAGGAGATCGTGCCGGGTATTGCACCGCTATATACTATGGCTCAACGTGTGCCACCAGAATATTTATTCGTAAAGCTAGCTAAAGAGCATGTGCTATTTACAATCATATCGGTGGTTTGCAAAAAGTCAGCGGCACTAAAAACGGGTGGATTCAACGAACTACGGCTAGCCCAAGACCGAGTTTTTACCATGAAGCTGTCTGCTGTCGCCCGTTTAGCCCCTGGCGAACTGGAAAGGCCCGTTGTCATGATCCGGGTTCATCCACAAAACCGTTCCATTCAGCCGACTAAAGCTGCTGACCTCTATAAACGGCGGATGGATTACGCAAAAGCCTTGTTACAGTGGGGCAATAAAAATTTGCCAGCAACACAGCAACAGCACCTAATTGACCTATATGTACGCTATCATACGCTGTTATCCCCCATTGGCCGGGACTACCCAGACTGGCTGAATCCGGTTGTGCGTCGCTTGCGGTTAGTTGGTGCATTGCGAAGTGTGCCAGAGTACGTTGATCGTCGAATGCTTTGGCGCAGCATCTGGCATTATCTGCTGCCGGGCAGATGGAGAAGACGCTGACTGTGAAAGTATTGATGCTCAGCACACGTGATATGCGAGGTGGGGCAGCAATCGCCGCGCACCGCTTGCATATCGCACAACGTCAACTTGGCCTTGACTCGCATATGTTGGTACAGATTAAAACGGGTCACAACCCATACGTACATCCCTATACTGATCACACAACTTTTTTAGATCGTTTGCGTTTCAAGGCCGGCGAAGTGCTAGAATATTATCCGTTAAGAATTTAT
>DAOTTW010000333.1:0-3696 GCA_034437615.1 Anaerolineae bacterium
CCGGTACCGACAAGCCTGCTCAAGCAGGCTGTATGCAGCGTGCAATAGCCCCCTTCAGGGGGGTTGGCCCTGCGGAAGCCGCTGGCTTTAGCCAGTGGCGACACACACAGACTGGCCTGAGCCGTTACTATATTTCTCAACGAATTAAAGGATAAATAATGACCCTATGGGGCGGACGATTCACCGAACCGACAGACGAGGATTTGCGTGCCCTGAATGACAGCCTGCCCTTTGACCAACGTCTCGCCTTGCAGGATATTCAGGGCAGCGTCGCTTATGCCCGCGCACTGGAAGACGCCGGCGTGCTGGACGAGCGCGAGGCCGAGGAAATTGTCGATGGGCTGTTCCGCGTGCGCAGCGAATTCGAGGGCGGCTACTTTACATTTCAGGCAGGCGACGAGGACATCCACACCGCCATCGAGCGCCGCTTGATTGAACTCATCGGCGCAGTGGGCGGCAAATTGCACACCGGGCGCAGCCGTAACGATCAGGTGGCGACGGATTTTCGCTTGTATACCATGCAAGCGCTGGACGACATCGACAAATTGGCAGCAGCGATGCAGGGGGCGCTGGTCGAACAGGCTGAGATGAACGTGGAGACGCTCATGCCAGGCTACACGCACCTGCAACCCGCACAGCCCATCACCGCCGCGCATTGGCTGCTGAGCTTCTTCTGGATGCTGCGACGTGACCGCGAACGCATCACAGAAGCGCGTAAACGCTGCGCTGTGTTGCCGCTTGGCTCCGGCGCGTTAGCAGGTACACCTTTTCCAATTGACCGCGACAAGCTGGCAAAACGGCTCGGCTTCCATGCCATCAGCGAGAACAGCCTCGATGCCGTCAGTGACCGGGATTTCGTGGCCGAAACGCTGTTCGCGCTGGCGCTGATGGCCACGCATTTCAGCCGACTCGCCGAGGACATCATCCTGTATAGCAATCCGGCCTTCGGCTTCATCATGCTAGCAGATCGCTATAGCACGGGGTCGAGCCTGATGCCCCAAAAGCGCAACGCCGACCCGATGGAATTGGCACGCGGCAAGGCTGGCCGCCTGATCGGGCACCTCAGCGGCCTGCTGGCCACGCTGAAGGGCTTGCCCAGCGGCTATAACAAAGACCTGCAAGAAGACAAAGAAGCCCTGTTCGATGCAGTCGATACCATGCAGATGCTACTGCCTGTGCTGACTGCTGTAATCGGTACGCTGAAGCTAAACCGCAAGGCCATGCGTGACGCCCTGCATGACGACCTGCTGGCAACCGACTTAGCGGATTATCTCGTGCAGCGCGGTTTGCCCTTCCGCGAGGCGCATCATGTGGTCGGTGAGGTCGTGCGCGTCGCCTCTGAACGCGAAATACAGCTATCGCAACTCACAGCGCAACAACTCAGCGCCATCTCAGAGTTGTTCGCGGATGATGTACATGCGGTGTTCGATTTTGAGGCATCGGTGGCGCGGCGTGCAGCGCCGGGCGGTACGGCTCCGGCAGCGGTCCGGCAGCAAATCAGCAGCGCCAAGCAACAACTGCAACTCTTGCAGTGGTAGGGTCTTTTGTGCATCGGGTTCCTGTGACATTTGCACAAGGTATCCCTGTTAACTTATATGAATTTCTGCTAGCGCTGTTGCGCGGCTTGACAGACCCCCTGCATCGCGAGTACGCTTTAGCTACGTTAAATCAAAGCAACGTCAATCATACGAAACAAGACAAACAGGTCTCATCAAAGATGATTCGCCGTAGCCAACTCACCAACCTTATTAGCCTTATTATTCTTGTACTCGTCATTATCGGCGGGTTAAATGTGCTTGGGTAGGTGAACGGCTAGACGACAGATAGAGCTAGGCAAAGCCTCCCAAGCGGGAGGCTTTTTTTATGCCTATTGTCAGTCAATCAGCCAGAATTGACCCAAGAAGGCCGATAATGACGCTAAAGCGCCGAAAGCGCCAAAGCAAATAAAAGCGCCAGAGCAGACAAAAAGGACAGCCACATGGCCAGCCAACAACACCATCAGCCCGCAACCAGCCCCTGGACAGACGCCTACCAAGCAGCAAAGCCAGCTTTTGCAGCAATGGCCGACGCCGCCACCCGTAGCCATCGTAGCGGCACACAAGCAACCGCCCACGATGAGCAACAGCCCACCCATGACGCGCTTGCCGACATCTACAATCGTTCAACCGACGATCAGATGCGCAAGCGCGTTTGATTTTTAGGGGTAAGCACGTACACACGCTACAATCTACGCATCAACAAGGCAGCACACTTTAACTTCTGACAACGAATGGCTTACAGCAAAAGGACAGAAAGACATGACAGCAGAATGGATTTGGCACAACGGCGCGTTTATCAAGTGGCAAGAGGCAACCGTGCACGTCACAGCGCACGCCCTGCATTACGGCTCTAGCGTCTTTGAGGGCATCCGGGCCTATGCCACGCCAGATGGCCCCGCCGTATTTCGTTTACAAGCACACACGGAGCGCATGATGTTCGGCTGCAAGGCCATGCGCATCGCTCACGATTACACCGCTGAAGACATCAACAACGCCATCATCGAAACCATCGCGCGCAACGGCCACGATTCCTGCTACATCCGCCCCATTATCATACGTGGCCCCGGTTCGCTTGGCGTCGATGGCCGTGGACATACATCCGTTGAAGCCTACATCATCACACTCGAATGGGGCGCTTACCTGGGTGCCGAAGCCATTGAGCAGGGCGTTGATGTCAAGGTCAGTTCATGGCGGCGCATGGCCCCGGATACCCACGCGGCGATGGTGAAAGCCGGCGGCAACTACGTAAATAGCCAGTTCGTGACGATGGAAGCCCACGACGCAGGCTATGCCGAGGGTATCGCGCTGGATGTCAATGGCTACGTCAGCGAAGGCGCGGGCGAAAACATCTTCGTGATTAAAGATGGCATCGTCTACACACCCGGCGCATGGACCTCCATCTTGCTCGGTATCACCCGCGATAGCGCATTGACCATCTTGCAGGATTTCGGCTACGAAGTGCGCTTTCAGCCCATCGCCCGCGAGATGCTATATATGGCCGATGAAATCTTCTTCACGGGCACGGCTGCTGAGGTCACACCAGTTCGCTCAGTGGATGATCTTCAGGTCGGTGCAGGCAAGCGTGGCCCTATCACAGAGCGCGTACAGAGCGAATTTTTCGACATCACAGCAGGCCGCAAGCCGGACCGTTTCGGCTGGCTGACGCCCGTCCGCAACGTGCAATCCGTCGGCAAATAGCCGCAAGATACCAGCGCCCCCCGGACACCTCATCAGGTGTCCCTACAAGGTGTTATCCGTAAGGGCGTGCTTCTGCGCGTCCGCAAACTGAAGCAGTATTTGCGCTTATCCTTATCTGTCTATCTTATCTATTTTTAGAGGTTATAGCTTATGCAACTCTCAGGTGCTCAAATCATCATGGAATGTCTGATCCGCGAAGGGGTAACGGTCATGTTTGGCTACCCCGGCGGCGCGATCTTGCCCACCTATGACGCAATGACCCAGTACCACGAACAACTTCATCACGTACTCGTGCGCCATGAACAGGGCGCTTCACACATGGCTGATGGCTACGCTCGTGCAAGCGGTGAGGTCGGCGTGTGCATCGCCACCAGCGGCCCCGGCGCAACCAATCTGATTACCGGGCTAGCCACCGCGATGATGGATTCATCGCCCGTTGTCGCCATCACAGGTCAGGTAC
>DAOTTW010000334.1:0-7355 GCA_034437615.1 Anaerolineae bacterium
GCTGACGCCGCTCGGACACCCAGAAGGGTGTCCCTACAGGGCATCGTTCGTAGGGACACGGCTTGCCGTGTCCGCAAACCGTGTCAATTATTTTGTTGGGATGGCCTTAGAAAAACGCACGGCCAGCTAATTTTGCGGTTCCAGTGATGTGAAGTATTGCCGCACGACTGAGCGCAAGCCCAGCGGCACATAGTCGCTTTGCAGCGCTCGTGAGGCGGCGTCCGCGTAATCCTGATATACCTGATCGTAAGTGACGCGGGCCTCACCAGTCGGGTTATCCTGAAATTCACCCTCTGTAACGGGCACATCGTCCGCGTCCGGCTCTAGCTGTACGTCGGTTGTGCCCGCCACACCTAAATCCTGTGGCGCATAGATTTCTTCATAGGCGCGTTCGCCAGCACCATCGGGGTTGTTGCCCTGGTTGCTCTGCGTCTGGGATGCTGCGCCTGCTGCATCCTGCCCGCTGGATTGCGCGTCCCCGGCCCCTGTGGGGCCAGATGATTCGCTGGATTGCTGCCCTTGTTGCCCTTGTTGCCCTTGTTGCCCTTGTTGTCCTTGCTGCCCTTGTTGCCCTTGTTGCCCTTGCTGCCCTTGTTGCCCTTGTTGCCCTTGTTGCCCTTGCTGCCCTTGTTGTTCTTGTTGCCCTTGTTGTCCTTGTTGTTCTTGTTGTCCTTGTTGCCCTTGCTCGCCTTGCTGTTCTTGCTGCCCTTGCTCGCCTTGCTGTTCTTGTTGCCCTTGCTCGCCTTGCTCGCCTTGTCGTGCGATCTGTTCGGCGGCTTGTCGGGCGCGTTCTGCTAGCTCTTGCAATTCATCGGCGCTCTGTTGTTGGCCCTGCTGCTGCCCCTGCGATTGTCGTAGCTGTTCGATGGCTTCCTGTAAGGCCTGCTGTGCTTCGCTGGCGTCACCCTGCTGACCCTGCTGGCTCTGTGCGCCCTGTTCGCTCTGTCCCTGTTGCAGCGCGTCGGCTAATTCCTGTAGCGCTGCGGCCAGTTCCGGGTTGTCCTCAGCCAATTCACGGGCGGCTTGTTGCAGCGCTGCGGCGGCCTGCTGGCGTTGCTCATCCGTCATATTTTCGAGCGCGTCTTGTACCTGCTGAGGCTGTTGGGCGGCTGCGTCGGCCAGCGCTTGCAGCATCTCATCCGACGCCTGGCCCTGATTGCGTGCTTCGTTTTGTGCGTCGTTGGCTGGGCCTGGGACGTTTTGCAGCGCGTCCATTGCGCTATCAACGGCCCCCTGCTGGCTATTGGCTTGCTGCTGAAGCTGGTCGGCCTGTTCCTGCAAGTCTTGGCTTAGATCGTTCATATTCGCAAAGGCTTCTTCCGGGCTGTTCTGCTCATCTTCGAGTTCATCCAGGCTGACTTCCAGCGATTCCAGCAAGGATTCACGGTCTTCGGGGGATAGGCCGGTATCCAGCGCCACGCTTTCGATGATGTCGCGCACTTCGTCGGCGGCTTCCTGGATGGCCTGTGCACCTGCGGGGCGGAGGTCCTCGCCACTGCCGGACGCCAGCGCGACACTCAGCAAGAAGAAGAGCGCAAGCGCCAGCAGCAGCACGCCAAGCCACTCGACCCAGCGCCATTCTATTTTGATGTGTTGGCGTGCATCGACATTACGCGCCTGCGCATGGGCGTCGGCGACCTGTTGCTCTGCAAAGGCCGGATGCGCTGTGATGCGACCTGTGATAATCTCTAGCGCGGTGGATGTGCGTTCCTGCAAGCCGAAAAGCTGGTCGAAGTGGCGTGCAGCCTCCAGCGCGGTCTGTGAGCGTGCAAACAGGGTGCCGACGCCAACACCAGCGACCAGCGCCACAATCAGCAGCGTAAACGCCACGATCTGGTTCAGCGTCAGCGCTTGTGTGAGGCTGAGCAGAGACGCCGCCAGAATGCCTGCAAACAGCGCCAGCGAAAGCAAGCGCGGGGACCAGCGTACAAGGCGTTGCCAGCGTAGGCGGGCCTGCCATGCTGCAATGATGCTTTCAAGGTCGCTGCGTTTACGTTTGTCGTCGCGTTGCAGGGTTTGTGTCGCCATCTTACGTGTTCCCTCATATCAAGCTCGTTTTAGTTTTTGCTGCGGCGCATCCGGCGCACCGCCACCAGCAGCAACAGCGCCGCAATCGCGCCGTAACTGATGACCAGCAGCAACCAGGGCGATATTAACGGGATCGTGCTGCCGTCGGTAGCAAGCTGCACATCCAGCACGAATACCTGCTGATAATCAATCAGGATTTGCTGGGTGTAGGTCGCTGCTGTAATCGGGTTCAGGCTGTTGGCGAACATATCCGCATAAATGATGCTGGCTTCTGTGAGTGCTGATGAGGCAGCCGGCACAGCAGCCACGCCGCTGATCGCGTTTGAGAATGCGCCCTGAAAGAGCAGCAGCGACAGCAGCGGCAGCCCCACCGTCAGCACAGCGGCAAGCGTATACACGCGCACAGTGCTCGTCAGTGTGCGGTCCGTGCGTGCAGAGAAAAACAGCCCCAACGCACCCAACACCAGCGCCGTGAAAATCAGGATGGTGAACGCGAGAATGACTTCGGCTTCGCTGACGCCGCCGAACAGAAACGCGATGCTCTGCAACGGGATGGCCGATAGCAGCAACAGCACGATATAGCCCAGCGATGATTCCATTTTGCCGACCAGAAAGGTCGGCGCGGGTAGCAGGGTCGTCTGCAACAGGTCGTAGGTTTTGCGCTCACGCTCGCCTGTGATTGCGCCGGAGGTCAGGGCAGGCACAATGAAGATCACCAGCAGCATTTCGATGCCCACGATGCCGCGAAACAGTTGCCGCCCCAGTTGGCCGGGGCTGATTGTGCGCTCACCGACGATGTTGGGCAGTTGCAGCAGATACAGCAGCACGGTGAAGCTGCCCATCAGCAGCAAGAACACGGTGATGATGGCAAAGGCCCGCACGCCGCGCATCCGGCCACGCAATTCTTTACTGGTGACGGGGTTGCCATGAAACGCGCCCAGGTCACGTAAGGCCAGAAAGCCGATATAGAGCGCAGGCAGCAAGGCCAGGATCGCAGGTGTGAAGCCCACGACAAGCAACGCCGCAGCATTTGCCAGCAATACTACCAGCAGCACTATCAGCGCCCAGATTTCTTGGGCCAGCGTGCCGACTGAGAGCAGCAAAAACGTCGTCATGTTGGTAAAGACGCCCAGAATGGCCAGCAACAAGCCAACTTCGGCGCTGTTGCCTGCCGCGTCAAAGCTCAGCAGCAGCACAGATTGCAGGCTTTGGCTGTTGCCAGCCAGCAGCAACAACAGCAGCAGCAGGCCCAACACGCCGTTAACCAGCGCGCCCCATTGCAGGTATCGCACCATGCGCCGCAAACGCAATTCACGCGGGGTCAGGTGGTCGATGCTATCAATCCAGGCGTCGTCGCGGTCATCCCCACGAAAAACCGCACCGACGGAGCCTAGCAAGCGCTTGGCATACTGCGTCATTACGTCACCAGGCCCTTCGTCACGCGCATGAACATATGCTCAAGGTCGCGCTCTTCTTCTACGAAGCCCAGGACAGCGATGCCTGCGCCTGTGATGGCCTGATTCAGCGCTGAGATGCCGTCGTCGTCGCCTGTAAAATCAATGCGCACGCGGGAGCGCCCGCCTTTCGGGTCGGTCAGTTCGACGCTGGCCACATCCGGCAAGCTAGCCACGACGGATTTCACTTTTTCGGCGGTCTCGGTGTCGCGCACGGTCACGATGATCTCGCGGGATTCCATCAGTTGCAGCTTAAGCTCTTCGATGCTGCCCTGCATGACCATCTCGCCTGCTTCGATGATGCCGATATGCGTGCAAATATCCTCGACATCGGCCAGAATATGCGATGAGAAGAAGATCGTCTTGCCCATGCGTGAAAGTTCGACCAGCAACTCGCGGATTTCCACACGGGCACGCGGGTCTAAGCCCGATGCAGGCTCATCCAGAATCAGCACGGCGGGGTCATGCGCCAGCGTGCGGGCCAGCGATAAGCGCTGCTTCATGCCTCGGCTGAGCTTATCGACCATATCTTCGCGGCGGTGGGCCAGGTCAACCAGTTCGAGCAGGTCGCCCACCAGTTGCTTGCGTTCGTTTTCGGGGATGTCATAGCAGGCTGCGAAAAAATCCAGGTATTCCCAGACGCGCAAATCCTCATACACGCCGAACTCATCCGGCATGTAACCGATGTTGCGCCGTACCGCCCGCCGATCTTGCTGCACGGAGTAGCCATTGACATAGGCTTCGCCGGAGGTGGGGCGCGTGAGCGTAGTCAGGACGCGCATGGTGGTGGTTTTGCCTGCGCCGTTTGGCCCCACGAAGCCGTAAATCGCGCCGGTGGGCACTTGCAGCGTCACGCCGCGTACCGCCTCGAAGCCGCCGAACTGCTTGCGGATGTCGCGGGTTTCGATGATGTATTGCAGGTTGTCGTCGTTGGCCTGTGATGATGTGGGATTATCTGCTGTCGCTTGTGTGTTGATATTCGTCGCCATTGGCCTCTACCTTATGGGGAAATGAAAACGGATCTGTGGGGGCGCGATGTATTGCGCCCAGGGCTTCGCGTGCTAAGCCGCTACTTTTGCATTTAAAATACGCCTGTGTGCGTGATGGACAGGCCGCGAATGCGTGCGGTGCCCAGGTCACTTGTCAGCGTCAGGCGCATATCCACCATGTTATCCGGCCCGACGAAACGCGCCGGGTCCTGTAGATCATAACGTACTTCGCCGCGTCTCAGCGCTTCCCATTCGCCTGCCCGCCAGTTCCATAGTTCGACCATGACATCACGCGCCCGGCTGCTGTTGCGGTCCACGCGCACCGTCATTGACTCGACCTGGCGCAACTGCGCATCCGGCAGCGGCCTGAAGCGCAGCACGACCTCGTTCTGTGCCAGCAGCAGCAGGTCATTCGGGCCGCCGTTATCCGGTTCGGCACGCGCTAGCGCCGTCCAGGTGAATTGGTCCGGGCGAATCGTCACGCGCTCGTTGCTGCGCTGCTGGCTTTCGATGTCCAGCGCCACCACGTACAGCGCGGTATCCACTGTGGAGAACGGCACATCCCCCAGGCTGATGTCGGATGCGAAAGCCGCCACGTCATCGGTGTTATCTGCCCAGCCCAGCAGATAGGCATGGCCGCCATAAGCCTGTGACGCGAATTGGTCACGCACGAAGGCCGTCAGCAGGGCATAGCGCCGTTCCAGCGCCTCGACCTGTGTCTCGCTCAGCCCTGCGGCTGCTATCCGACCTGATTGCAAGGCATCTTCGCCCAGGATGGCGTCACGGGTGGCAACGCTTGCGCTCTGTGCGCTGATAGAGCGGGCGTTGTTGCCGAACAGCAGATTGTGGCTGAGTTCGATGGGTGCCGGGTGCGGGTATTCGCTGCCTGGGCGTAGGATTAAATCGCTGGCAGCCAACGTCAACACATCGCCTGGTTCCAGCGGCCCCGGCAATTCATAGACGAGGCCCCGCGCCAGAATCACCGCATCGCGCAGCGTCACGTCGCTGTCATTGCGCACGGCACCCTGCAACGCTTGCTCGTCATCCGGCCCTGCGTTGTAGATCAGGCTGAGCCTGCCGTTGATCGCTGGTCGTGCTGTGCGCCCCTCTGTGATGAAATTCGCGAAGATGCCGCCATCCACCGCAAAATCTTCGGCCTCAAAAGCGCTCGTCTGCACGATGTCCGCTGTTGAGCGCGTGATGTCCAGCGCGTTGATTAAGCCCGTGCTGCCGATGGCGTCATCCTGCGGCATGACATTCAAGAAGGTATCCGTGCCAGCGCTCAACGAGTAGGTCTCGCGCCGGGGTGAAAGCACGCCGACAAGCTGCTGCAAACGCGCCTCGTCGCTTTCTGGCCAGCTTTCGATAATGTTGATGCGGCTGAGGATGACCTCGCTACCGCGCAGGTTAAAGCCGACGTTATAAGCGAGCACGCTAAACACGCCGATCAGCACCGGAATCGTCACCCAGGCCCAGCCACGCCGATTGATGCGTGCCAGGACGATATAGTTAAGCGGGCCAATCAGCAGCACATACACGCCGATAAACGCCACCATCGACAACACAGGCGGCAGCAAGTCAACACCGGGCAACACGCCGACAGCAACCTCGGCTTCGCTGTAATCAGCGATGCCCATCGTCCAGGCGGGGCGCATCTGCGTGCTGGCGATGATGTTCAGCCACATCGCATCGCCGGATTGCCAGCCGCTTAGCGGTTGCAGCGCCGGGTCTGCTGCGAAATAATCAATGGCACCTGCGCCATAGTCACGCCGCACCAGCAAGGGCAAGGCATCAGCAGAGGCCACCAGCACACGCGCCGCCGCATCAGCGTTCAGGTCACCCGTTGCAATTGTCGTGCGTGCGTTCAGATCATCTGCGGCTAAGCCGGACCACAGCGCCAGTGCGCCTAAACCGTCAATCTGCTGGCTGTCGTCGGGCAGCAGCGGCAACACATCACGGAAGGCGGCGGCTGTCTGCTGCCAGTTGGCACCACCTGTCACGATCAGATGGCCACCACCCGCGACCCAATCCACAACGGCAGCGCGTTGGGCAGCGCTGAGTGCTGTGCTATCGACATCGGTGAAAATCAGCGTGTCAATCGCCCGCAGCGCTGCGGCGTTTGCGGGCAGGCGCTGCGGCGTCCAGCGCACCTGACGCGCTGCAAAGCCACCGACATGCGCCGTATTGAGCGGCAGCGTCGCGGCGCTGGTATTGGAGATGACCACATGCAGCAAATCGTGGCTATCAATCGCGCTGATCGTGGTCTCGCGCTGTGCGACGCGCCGACCATCGGCATCCAACAGTTCAACCGTCACCTGTGGCGGGAAGGGCTGCGCCATGATGTACAGGAACGCCGTCTTGTCGGAGCCTGTCGGCAGGTCTATCGGCGTGCTGTAGGCGTTCGTCACCACCAGGCCGGATGTCTCCGGGCGCACGATCAGCCGCCCGTTGATGTCATCGCCGGTGTTTTGCACGCGGATGCGCAACGGCAGCCAGTGGTTTTCACGGAAATACGAGCCGTACCCCGCCGATATGCTGATGTCGATCAGGTCCGTTAGCGTCTGTGTCTGTGCCTGGGTGCCTGGTGAGGGCGAAAAAACAGGTAGCAGGGCTGCGATGAGACTGAGCATGATCGCGATACGCGGGCTACATGTGATGTGGCGAAACCCCATAAGTGCGTTGTCCTGAGTTGTGTGTTACGGCCTATGTGGTTATTTTAACACGCTCATGGTGAAAAGCCTTACCAGTGAATTTGAATTTCTGGTGTCGTTACGTAACTACTCAGCCCTCACCCCAAACCCCTCTCCCGAACGTGCCTTTGGCACTGGGAGAGGGGCTTTTAACAGCGTACCTCCCCCTCTCCTAGCCGCGTAGCGGCGGTCGG
>DAOTTW010000335.1:0-3339 GCA_034437615.1 Anaerolineae bacterium
CTGACGCCGCTCGGACACCCAGAAGGGTGTCCCTACAGGGCATCGTTCGTAGGGACACGGCTTGCCGTGTCCGCAAACCGTGTCAATTATTTTGTTGGGATGGCCTAAGCTGCAAATTCGCTGCAAACTCAGGGCACCTCATGCCCCTTTGACGCCTGCCAGATGCGGAACCACTGCTGGCGCGTCAAGCTGATCTGCTCTGCGTCTGCTGCGGCCCGAATCCGCTCTAGCTTGCCCGTCCCCAGTACAGGCACAATCCCTGCCGGATGACGAAACAACCACGCCAACGCAACCTGATCTAAGCCTGCGCCGTCATGTTCATTGGCAATCTGGCTCATGACATCGCGCAGACGTTGCGATTGTGGGTCATCACCCCGGAAGATGCCGCCACCGCCCAACGGGGACCACGCCATAGGCCACACCTTCAAGCGCTGGCACTGGTCCAGCGTACCATCGTGCAGGGCCACCGTATGTGAGACGCTAATTTCAACCTGATTCGTCACCAGCGGCAAGGTCAGGCGTGATGCTAGCAATTCCAACTGCGCGGGCGTGAAATTCGAGACGCCGAAATAGCGCACTTTGCCGGATTGGTTGAGTTCGACAAAGGTCTCTGCTACTTCGTCGGCTTTCATCAGTGGGTCAGGCCGATGGATCAGCAGCAGGTCTAAGTAATCCGTTCGTAGTGCCTTCAGCGAATTGTCAACGGACCGCAGGATGTGTGCGCGGCTGGTGTCGTAATGCTTGATGCGCGTATCAGGGCGATTTTCGGTCATCAATTGAATGTTGCATTTGCTGATAAGTTGCATCTGCTGGCGCAGCCCCGGCTCCAGCGTCAGCGCCTCGCCAAAGCGTGCTTCATTGGTATAGCCCCCGTAAATATCGGCGTGATCGAAGCTGGTGATGCCCATCGCCAGCACCGCTTTTAGCCAACTCAATAAATCAGCGGCGCTCATCTGCCATTCGTGCAGGCGCATCAGGCCAGGCACCACACGGGTTATGCTGAGGTCGTCTGCGAAGGGAATTGTGGAAACCATTGCTACAGCTTTCATATCATGGCGTGCAAAGCCCGATTATACTGGACCTGCATGGATTGTGAGGGTTTGTTTTGACCTGTCGCCGGGTGTTGCACCGATTGCCTGCCTGGGCGATAATACGAGTTGTTAGACGATGATAAACAGAGGCGAGCTGATGGACGAACGGATACTGCAACTGTTGGAAAGCGACGACCCACAGAATCGCAAGCGGGCGGTGGCTGCGCTGGCGAAAAGCGGCGACCCTGACGCGCTCCAACTTCTCGCACGGGCTTTCAAGCGCGAAGACGATCAAGAAGTCAAGCAACTGATCGTCAAAGCGGGCAAGTACCTCAAGCAGCAGATCGAACAAGACGACGAGCCAGCAGCCTCAGAAACAGACGAGCGCGTTATGCGTGCTGGCTACGATACTTACACCGAAAGCGAAGCCGCCGACAACGAGCCGTATCAGGATGTACATGAGGCGTATGGCGACGAAGAAGAGCGCGTCGAATATAAAGTATCGGCCATGCAAGCGCAACGCGCCAACACCGCCCTCGATATGGCGCTGGACCTGAGCGTGCAGGGCAAGAATAAGGACGCCGAAAAGCAACTGGTCAAGGCGCTGAAGGCCAACCCCAACCTGCGCTATGAGCACCGCTTCGCAGCGCTCGCCATCGAAATCCTGGATTTGCCGCAAGGCGAAGCGGTTGAGGCCATCGTGGATGCAGCAGAGGGCAAGCGCAAGCGCAAAGCCAAGCCCGACGCCGCCACAGGTGCAAAGCGCAAGATGGGCGATGGGGCTGATGATGACGAGATCGGCTGGGATACGGCACTGCTCGATCTGGCGATCTACTTTGTTGTTATGACAGGCTTGCTGATTGTTAGCTCACTGGTACAGTTTCAATTCATCTCAGGTTATTTTGCTGAATTTGGCGCTGAACTGAACCAATACTACGATGATCCCTCCGTATCGCCGCTCCCACTTGATGTTACCGCCCTGGGAGCGCTGGTAGCCGGTAGCTTTGTTCTATACGCGCTATCCATTGGCCTGGTCAGCAGCGCAATGCAGGTCATCTTATTGCTGATTCAGTATTTCTTCATTCATATCGTGGCAAAATTCCTATTAGCTGGTGATGGCACTTTCCGGGGCCTGATTCATCGCTTAACGACCTTCATCACCGTCACCACAGTTATCGCTACGCTGGGCGCTATGATTTACGTGTACTGGGTCTTTAACACGTTATTTACAGCAGCCATCAACGAAAACGAAGCGGCATTGAACAGCATAGCATCCGTCAATATGGCCGTGACCTGCGGTGGCGCTTTTGTTTTTCTGCTATGGCTTGTGCGTATCGCGTATCTGGTTGGTAAGAATTACGAATCCAGCACGCTGACGGGCTGCTTCACAATCGTCATTGCGTATATCTTCATGTTTATTTCGTTTGCAGCTTGCACGTTCGCACTGGGTACACTATTTGCACAATCTGTCAACAACATCGTCAACTTTAGCAGCCCTGCGTTGTTGATGCTGCCGGGTCTGTAATGCTGGCAAAAACATCAATCCTATGTCCATTATCCAGAAGTGGCAGCGCCTCGCGTCACGCATTGTCTATCATACGCCGTTCTTCAGCATCCGGCAGGACGAATGCCGCCTGCCGGATGGCCGCACCGTCTCCGATTATTACGTGATGCAAGAACCCGACATCGTTATGGTTTTCGCGCTGACCCCGGCGCGGGAATTGCTGCTGGTGGAGCAGTACAAGCACGGCATCGGCCAAATCTGCATGGAATTGCCCGCAGGCATGAGCGAAAGCGACGACCATCTGGCCGAAGCACAGCGCGAACTACGCGAGGAAACCGGCTATGAGGCAGCAGAATGGCAACATTGGACCACGTTCATCAAAAATCCTACGCGCAACGACAATCGGCTGCACCTCTTTTACGCTGCTGATGCGCTACAGGTCGGCGCACAAGACCTGGACGCTAACGAGGCGATTCGTGTGCATCATGTGCCGATTACCCAAATTCGTGATTGGCTGACGAACGAACCAGCGCATGTGATCGGGTCAGTGGCTTGCATTCTCTACGGTCTGCACAAACTCTCGTTGTAGTGGTCTTGCAAGTACAAGTATAGACCCGCCGTGTAGTTACTTCGCATTGCCGCCGAAATGGTGCTAGAATTTGGGCCATGATGTCGGCTCAGGCTTTCCCAGCCAAAAAACAAGCAATGCGGCTGACGCCGCTCGGACACCCAGAAGGGTGTCCCTACAGGGCATCGTTCGTAGGGACACGGCAAGCCGTGTCCGCAAACCGTGTCAATTATTTT
>DAOTTW010000336.1:0-7014 GCA_034437615.1 Anaerolineae bacterium
AGCCGGTACTGATGGTAGCCAACAGCTGTGATTCGGTGCGGTGCGAAAAGAAAACCTTTGTATCGAAGCCGTAGCAAAACGATTTGTCGAAGACAAAGCGGCCGTCCGTGGTCATGGCAAAAAGGGACGTTGCGCCGGTTGGGTCCCTTGCACCGATCTCGGATCGTCCGTCACCGTCGAGGTCACCATAGACCGCGAAAGAGTTTCCTGCCTTTACGGGAAGCATCCCGTGGAGTATCGGCCACAAAATCAGATCGCGTCACACCACGATTAAACGCCAGCGGCAAATAGGGTTCAGTGCCCTCCAGCCACACGGCGAAATCGTCAATGTTGCCCTCTTCCGGGAAGGCGACAGGCTGCAAATAGTAGAACACCGCAGGCTGATCGTTCGCGAAGCGGCGTTCCAGTTCGGCAAGCATGGCTTGCTCGCTGCCGTAGACATCGACCTCGTACTGGCTACCCAGGCCGTAATCCTCCAGAATCTCGAAGTGGCGCTGTGAGCAGGCCCAGGTCTCGACACAGCCCAGGATATTGCCCCTGCCGTTATTATCGTAATCTAGCTGCGCAGCGATGGCCGGGTCCAGCAAATCCGCAAGGCGTTCGATGTCGTACTGGCGTGCTAACTCGTTGGTGGCCATCCAACCCTCATAGGCGTCACGTTCCGCGCCACCGTAGGCCGCACCGACGCGGATCAGGTTGTTGTAGCGCTCAAACGTAAAATCGTTCGTGGGGAACCAGCCACTCATAAAGATGTCGGCCACACCAGACGAGACCAAATCCAGGAATTGCGGCACCGAGTCGGCGTTGACGACGTTCACCGTGTAGCCGTACTCGTCCTCCAGGATGGATTTCATCACGTAGGTAGGCAGATAGATGCCATCCCACCACGTATCGCTGCTGACCAGCGTCACGGTATTGGCGTCGCGGTTTTGCGGCTGGCGGGTATTTTCTGCGGCTGTCCCAGCGCCCTGATTATTGCTGCTGGCGGGTTGGCTGTTGTCATCACAGGCGGCCAGGGCCAGCGCCAGGGCCGCTAATAGCATGAACAAGGTTTTAGGTCGCATATGGTGCATCGGTCCTTTTTTCGCTTCTGTTTTTCGCTTCTGTTTTTCGCTTTTGTTTTTTGCTTTTGTTGCCATCCATTTAGGCTTTTCCAGCTAAAAAACAAGCAATGCGGCTGACGCCGCTCGGACACCCAGAAGGGTGTCCCTACAGGGCATCGTTCATAGGGACACGGCAAGCCATGTCCCTACGATCTACGATCTTTGCTGTCGGTTGCTATTCCTCGTAGCGCTGCACATACCATTCGGTCAGTGCATCCAGGCCACGAATCGAGGCCGGACGCATCCGGGACGCGCTCGGTATCTGATCCAACACGCCGATGTCCTGCCATTCTGCGATCAAACCACCATTCGTCGGGCATTCCGGGCAGGCCGGACGCAGGCCGAATTCCAGGGCGATAGCCTGCTGGTCAGCGCTCAGCAGGAACTCTTTGAAATCGAGTGCGGCTTGCTTCTGGTCGGCGGAGGTCTCGTTGCCCATGTAAATCGAAAACGGGAAATCGAACCACGAAATCGGGTCCGGGTAGACGATTTGCAGCGTCTCGCCCCAGCGGTTCTGCACGCCTGCCATCTCCGTCAGCAGGTACGCCTCTACGAGTTGGCCCGCGTCGCCGTTGCTGCGGCCATACAGCAGCATGTTCTCGGCCCCAACCGGGCTAAAATCCACCACCGTATCAAACAGATCACCAAGCCAGGATAAGAAGGCCGGGTCTTGCAATTCGTCGGCGGTCAGCGCAGGGTTATCGAAGAATTCACCGGCTGCGCCCACCATCGCCGTCAGGCCGGAGGGGTCGCGGGTGGGGTGGGCCACGACCAGCTTAAAGCGGCCTGCATTGGGGTCCCCACCGAGCGCGTCCCAGCTATCCATCGTGGCGGCCTCATGGAATTGATCCCAGGATAATTCGTCACGGTTGAAGAAATCGGTCAGCGTGCCGTAGGCATCCTGCCATACGCCCCACACCAGCGGCGATAGCGCCACCGGCTGCGAGCGATAGCGCCCGCCCGTCAGGAAAATATCCTGATTCGTGCGGTCCAGCGCGGCGGCGTTGGCCTGATCGACCCAGATGCGGCTTTCGGCAATCCAGGCCGTCGGCACCGTGTCGAAATCGCCCCGGCTCCACTTATTGAGCGCAGAAAGCCCCTGCATCGGGATAATCTCAATCTGCACCAGACGCCCACCGATGGCGTTTTCCTGCTGGTTGTAGGTCTCTGCGGCCTGGCTCACCCAGGGTTCGACGGCCAGCGCCGTAATCACGTCGATGGTCAGCGGTGGAATAGGTGTCGGCTGCGGGGTGGCGATGGTCGCTGTGGGCGGGGGTGCGTTCTGTTCCTCTATTGCGGGGAGCGCGACGGTAAACAACAGGATACCGCCGATCAGCACCAGCGCGCCCACATAGACGAACCTCATGATGTTGCTGAATCTCATACGCTTGTCTGCCTCATTTGACGATCAATTTGCGTTGCTGCACATGTGTCTGTTGTGTATGTGTTATACCACAATTTGCCAGTCTAGCCGTACTCGCCTGTCGTAGTAACCCCACGAATTGGGGGCTTGATCTGTGTCTGCCTTTACCTACAAGCATTGTCGCATAGATGCAACACAATGGCTAGTAAAAACGCTACTAAAATGCGTATCGTTACAGGCGCTCCGAATTATCCGAACGTCACACCGGACGCATGACATTCGTTCTTTCTTGCCTGGATTGGCCGCTTGAAGTACAGACTTTGTGCTACTAGCCCTATAAGCAGCCCTGAGCGACTTGTACAATGTGTTAAAGAGACGGTAGTACAAGATTAAAAGGCAGACAGCGATTTGCCACCTGTTTTTTACTCGCTCACATAACGTTACCTGTTTGCATCGCTGGCATCTGGCTCACGCCTTGCTCACATAGCTGGAAAGATCGCAATATGAACCTATTAGCCCGTAAGCTCTCCATGAGCGCCCTGCAAGTCATCGTGATTGTCTTTGGCATCCTAACGCTGTTGTTCTTCCTGCAACGCCTCTCCGGTGATCCGGCGGCGGTGCTGGTCGGGCATAATGCCTCGCCGGAAGTGATTGCAGCCATTCGTGATGAAATGGGCCTGAACGACCCATTGCCGACGCAATATCTGGTCTTTATGGGCAAGGCGCTACAACTGGATTTTGGCGATTCGACCCGTTTTCAGCAACCCGCGCTTGATCTGGTGCTGGCCCGCTTCCCGAATACGGTTTTGCTCAGCCTGTGTGCGCTGGCGCTGGCGCTGCTGATCGGCGTGCCCGTCGGCATCTATGCTGGCCTGAACCACCGAAACCCAGGCGGCGCAGCCCTGAATATGCTGGCGGGTGTGCTGCAAGCCGTGCCGAGCTTCTGGCTGGGGCTGGTGTTGCTGCTGGTCTTTTCCGTGAATTTGGGCTGGTTCGGCAGCGTTGCACGCCTTGAGGACGACTTTTTGCAGCGCATGACGCTACCCACCATCACGCTATCGGCGTTTTACATGGCGCGGCTGATGCGGCTCGTGCGCAGTGGCCTCATTGAAGAGATGGGGCAGGCTTACATGCTCACGGCGCGTTCTAAGGGCCTATCGTCAAGCTATGTGCTCTATAAGCACGCGCTGCGCAACGCCATGATCCCGGTTATCGCCTTCGTCACGCTTGACCTGTCGTTCCTCGTGGGCGGCTCGATCATCGTGGAAACGCTCTTCTCGTACAGTGGCATGGGCGAGCAGATGGTCAAGGCGATCTTCAACCGCGATTTCGCGCTCGTGCAGGCCAGCGTGTTTGTTATCGCAACGTTCGTGGTGTGCATCAACCTGCTATCCAGCAACCTGTATCGCGTGGTTGACCCGCGCATCCGTGCATGAGGGGCCGCCGATGACGACCATAATACGACACACGACGACACCACGCCGGATCAACAGGCGCAAGCAGCACGAAAAGCGCAAAGGCCACATGCTGCGTAGCGGGCTGCGGCGTTACTGGGGTGGCTTGCTGGCGGCGACCTTGCTGGTATTGGTCGTACTGGCGACGGTGCTCGCGCCGTACCTCACGCCACATGACCCCACAGCCGGCATGAACCTTCAGGCTCGTTTCATGCCGCCCTTCTGGGTGCAGGGTGGCGACATCTTTCACCCGTTCGGCACGGATAACCTGGGCCGCGACGTGCTGACGCGCACGCTGTACGGTGGGCGCGTGTCGTTGCTGGTCGCGTTTGTGGCCAGCAGCATCGGCAGCGGCATCGGCATCATCTATGGGCTAATCAGCGGTTACGCGGGTGGCACAGTGGACCGCGTAATGATGCGCGTCACTGATATATGGGTCTCGTTTCCGTTCATCGTGCTGGCGCTGGCGGTGATTGCGGTCGTCGGCAGCACGCCCACCGTGCTGATTGCCTTGCTATCGCTGGCTGGCTGGGTGTATCCGGCGCGGGTCACGCGGGCGCAAACGCTCAAAATTGGCCAGACCGAATTCGTGGCGGCTGCTTACGCAGCGGGTGCGCCACCTCTGCATATCGTGCGGCATCACATCCTGCCGCACATCGCATCCGTCAACATCGTCATGTGGACGCTTTCCATCGGTACGCTGGTGCTGGTCGAGAGCAGCCTGAGCTTCATCGGCCTGGGCGTCAGCCCACCGACGCCCTCCTGGGGCAACATGCTCAGCGATAGCCAAACCTACCTACAGGATGCGCCCTGGTTGTCGATTGTGCCCGGCTTAGCCCTGATGCTGACGATTCTATGCGTCAACATGGTGGGCGATACCTTGCAGAAGCTCATCAACCCAGAGGCGTAAACCCAGAGTCATAACCGTATGCATGACCGAAAACAAGCCTACGGGATCGTAGCCACCTGCGGACGCCGAGAATGGCGTCCCTACAGGGCACGGCGCAATAAACTGCTAACCACCACAACCAACGTCAAAATGAAACAAGTAAACAAGTGAACAAGTAAACAAGGGAGAAATACATTTATGGCAAACAAAATCAGTCGTCGCAATTTCTTGAAGATGGCCAGCGCCGCCGCAGCCGGTATGACCGTCGCCCATTCTGGTTTGCTGGCCCCGGCCCGCGTACTGGCACAGGGCAACAGCAACCTCGCTACACACATCACCATCGGCAATAGCAGCATTCAGCCGAACCTCAGCCCGTTCTTTCAGACGTATTTCCAGGCGCGTCAAATCTATGATACGCTGATCGAAACCGATGTAGACGGCAACCTGCAACCGGGCCTCACGCTGGAATGGAACCGCACAGAACCTAATGTGCTGGAGATGCGCCTGCGCGATGGCGTGTTCTTCTCTAATGGCGAGCAATTTACGGCTAGCTCCGTCGCCTTCACCATCAACCACCTGCTGACGGTTGGGCTACAGAACGTGCAAGCCTATCAGATTCCGCTGACGGACCTGGCGCTGCTGCCGCAGTTCAGCGCACAGGGCGAAATGCTGGCACCGCCGTTACTGGGGCCGGAAAGCGTCGAGATCATCGACGACCTGAACCTGGTGCTGCGCACCACACGCCCGGACCCGCTGCTAGAGAAGCGCCTCTCACGCCTCTTCATCCTATCCGAGCAATACATGACCGAATCCGGCGATGATCTGGCGACGGGTGCGGTTGGCACGGGCTACTTCCAGGTGGCAGACTTCGTGCCCGGCGAGCGCATCGAATTCGAGAAATTCGACGGCAACTGGCGCGGTGATTTCGCGCTGCAAAGCGCGACCTATCTGGCCGTTGGGGACCTGCGCACCGCCCTGCAAGCCGGGGACATCGACATCGCGCAAAACCTACCCGCAGATGTGGCCCGCACACTGGTAGAGCGCGACGGGTTCGACGTGACGAGCAAGCCATCGCTGGCGACAGAGATGGTGCGCTTCTTCCCGAACACCAACCCGGCCCTGCAAGACCCGCGTGTGCGCCGTGCGATCAACCTGGCCGTAAACAAAGAAGAGTATAACGAGATCGTCCGCGCTGGCTTTGGCCGCCCCACCACTGGCCAACTGCTGCAACCGGGTATGCCCGGCTACAACGACGCCATCGAGCCATTCCCCTACGACCCGGACGAAGCACGCCGCCTGCTCAGCGAGGCGGGTTACGCGAACCTGCAACTGCGCTTCGGCGCACCCAACACCCTGCGCTCCGATGCGGAGGTCATCGCAGGCTACCTGGAAGGTGTCGGCATCAGCATCGAGCTAGAAACACCCGACACAGGCACCATCATCATGGAAATGCTCACGGGAACCGAGCGCAACCTGATTCTGGCCAGTGCGCAATACTCCACATTGGGCGATTGGCTGCAAGCAATGGTGGCCCTGGACCCGTCCACGCTGCCGCCGGGTGGCCCGGTTGAATTCGACAATGCGCGCTTCCTCGAATTGAACCAGCAAATTCGCTTAGCAACGGACGCCGAAACGCGCAACAGCCTCATCCGCGAAAACGCGCAACTGATGCGCGATGAAGCCGCCGTCCTCTATCTGTCGTGGACCGATACCTACTTCGTGCATAAGCCGCAGGTGATGTCTATGTCGCTCAACCTTGATAATTCCCCGCAAATTTACAGCATCGAAAAGCAAGCATAACAAGTAACTACTCAGCCCTCACCCCAAACCCCTCTCCCGAACTGTCCCAGACACAGATGCAGAGGGGCTTTAAACGGCTTGCTTCCCCCTCTCTATCTGTGTCTGGGTATGGTGGGAGAGGGGGATTGAGGGGGTGAGGGCCAAGTTGCGGGCAAAACACGCCTGCCTGAGTCGTCACCATAACAACGCATTACGTCAAGGGGTCAGGTGTCTACTGCGACATCTGGCCCATCGTACAGTTAATCCCGCCCCCGGTCTGCTGGCCCTCGTGTAGCGCATTCGAGCCATTGGCGTATATGCCGCGTTGTGTCACAATCGAAACATTTGCCAAAAGCATTCGATTGATCTGACGTAAGTTATGCAACCATCAGAGGCCGACAGACGCTTTTCAGAATTGCGAGAGCA
>DAOTTW010000337.1:0-16858 GCA_034437615.1 Anaerolineae bacterium
TGGCCAATCTGCCAGAGGCGCTATCGCAGTCACAGGGCGGCATCTTCGACGATTTACCGACACAAACGCCATCTGCACGGGCCACACGCCAGTTACCAGCCTGGTTGCTGGATGCTACCGTCACACCACGAGCCATCAGCAGCACGCCATTCATATCACCGACGCCATCAGCCACATTGAATGTGCCGCAACAACTTAGCTGGATGTTCGGCCCGGATTCGCCCTTTACACCACGCCCACCAACTGCCACAGCGACCCCCTCTCGCGTCACGCACCAATGGCTGTACCGCCCGATTGAACTCAGCGCAGAGCGCGTACACTGGGTTGACCGGACTTACCCCTATGGCAGCACACAGCTTGGCAACCGCAGCGTGCATCTAGGCGTCGAATTCGCCAACCCGCGCTTTACGCCTGTGCTGGCCGCTGAGGAAGGCCGTGTGCTGTATGCAGGCAACGACAGCAGCACGCAATTCGGCCCCCGCCTGAACTATTATGGCAATCTGATTGTGCTGGAGCATACGAGCCTGAGCGCCCCAGATGGCCGCACGCTTTACACACTGTATGGGCATCTGCAACGCATGAACGTGCAGACCGGGCAGAGGGTCAACGCGGGCGATCAACTCGGTGCGGTGGGCGATAGCGGCATTGCGTTGGGGCCACACCTGCATTTTGAAGTGCGCGTGGCGGCCCCTTACGATTACCGCAGCACGCGCAACCCGGAATTGTGGCTACGGCCTTATGTCGATCATGGTACGCTGGCCGGTTTTGCGACGGTGGCAGGTGTGCCGCCTGCTGAATATGGTGAACGGGTGGTATTGCTGGTGCGGAAGCGTAATAACGGCGATGGCACCACACGCGAGACCTACGCCTACGAGGGCACACAGGTCAATAGCAGCAGCGCGTGGGGCGAAAACTTCGTGCTGGGGGATTTACCCGCCGGGGATTATGAGGTGATCGTCAGCACACGCCTGGGCCGGGTCCGCTTTCAACAGCAGGTCAGCATCGAAAGCGGGGACACAACCTGGTTAGAGGTGCCGTTGGCTGCGTGCCCGGATGACGCCTGCTTTTGATCGTTGCCCTATGTAATGGGGCGTGTGCGGCCCTGGTCGTTGCTGTATTTGCGTAATTCGGCTGCGACCTGCTGGAAGGTCGGCAGGGGCTTATAGGCGTCGAACACGACGGATGGCACTTTTTCCAGCATCATTGGCAGGCGCTGCGCATCACGGTAATGCACCAGCACAATCGGCTTTTCGACCATCAGAAAGCGCCGATACGCACGCTCGATATGCGGCAGTTTCAGCGTGTGCGAGCCAACCACCAGCACCAACGCACAACAATCGTTCGTGGCACGGCCAATCTTATCCGTCCAGGCACTTGTTTCTGGGTCCAGCCCTTGCTCGACCCAGGTCGGGATGCCTTCATCAATCAGGTATTTATACAAAAAGCGCACCATCGGCTGCCAGTCACGCCGATCATAGGCCACGAATACTTGACGCTCCAAATCGCCGCTTTGCACGACCTTCAGCAATTGATCGGTCGAAATGCGCTTCTGATCCTGCGTGTCTGGCACCTCGTAGGTAGCTACTTGAGTATTGGATTTTGAGGCGCTACGTGTAGCCACTTCATCGAGGCTTTTCGGGGTGTCCGTTTGGCGGCGCCTCTCGCTCAGCGAAGCCGTCGGTGGCAGGTCTGGCGTTGCGGTGTAGTACATGACCACCGTTGTGCCAATTTCCAGCTTGCCATTCAGGGGCAGCGCGGTTGGTTGCTTCAGCGTTTTGCCGTTGAGTTCTGTGCCATTGAGTGAGCCTAAATCCTCAATCGAATAGCCTGTGTTGGTACGTGCTAGGCGCAGGTGATGGCGGCTGACCTCGGTTGCTTGCACGATGATGTCGTTGGTCAGGTCGCGCCCAATAGAGATAGATGGCCCTTCGAGGGCGTAAATTTCGGGTTGTTCGCGGTCCTTGCGGTGAATCACCATGTAGTATTGCGCATTATCGTTGGTCCCGTCTGCGGTCAGTAATGACGTGCTGTTGGCGGAGGATTCCGTCGGCATGTATTCCAGCGTGATCGAATCGCCCAATTCGATGAGTTGGCGCGAGGCCAACAGCCAACCTGCTGTATCGACGGGCTGCCCATTGACGAAGGTGCCATTGGTGGACTGCAAATCGTGCAATTCGTAGTCATCCAGCACGCGCACGAACTTGCAATGATGGCGGCTGACTTCGTTATCATCAATGACAATCGTATTGGTGATGCCCCGCCCAATGCTGACGGTCTCTGCTTCGAGGTCGAATTCTGTGCCGGGTTTTGGACCCCGGATCATCTTTAAACGCGGCATAGCCATTTCTTGCCTCTGATGCGGACGAATCACGTCTTTATTTTAGCAGAGGCGGCTATAAGCAACCAAGCAACATCACACAAATTGCACAAATTAATTACAAAGCGCTTACAGGGTTACAATTGAAATTGCGAAATGTGGGTGTCGCCATACCACGATACGCAATAATGGGTGAGGGCAGTCACCCTCACCTCGCCTGAAGCCCCCGATCATCACCGACGAAAAGCGTGCTATTTACGATCATCGATGGTGTTGGACAAAAAAGCGCTGAAGCCGTTATCGGGGTCGTTGCGGACGACCAGCGTGCGCGTGCCGCCGACGTGGTCCACGCCTGCGATCTTGTAGGCTTTGGCGGGGCGGCCTTCGCTATCCAGGCGGTTTGTCCAGTAGATGTAATTGCCGCGCTGCCAGACGTAAATCACAGGCATCCCATCGACTTGGATCTCTATATGGCGGTTTGCAAAATCCCCGAAGCGTGGCGGCTCATACCAGGGCACCCACGACCCAGCGGTGCGGTCGGTCTTCATGCCGACCTGCGTCTGTCCGAGTATCTCGCGGTTGTCGCGGGGTTGTTCGCGGTTGACGAATTTGATTGTACGGTCTGTCGTGTTGAAGATGCTGGTAATCTCTGTAACTGGCATAGAATCCCTCACTGCACCGGTGCCATCATTAACGCCTTTTACGGCGGCGTTTGTCCCTTCGCCGATCAATTGCACCCCTTTGGCAATGCCCTTACCAATGGTGGAAATAACCTTCCAAGCGTTGAAGTCATCGCTCATAGGACGTACTCTTTCAATTTTTTGTCAAGTGTATCACGATTGCATTAGTGCGATATTTGGTTTCATCGCGTTTACAGCTTTGCAGTATGCACTGAAATTTACGTATGCCGGGGCGTTGCGTTGCACATCAAGCAGGGTTCTCAGCGTCCTCTAGCGCAAGCTGCGCCAGGAAATAACGCTCGTCATCGCTCAGGTGCGCATCCCGCAGCAATTCGGGGCGGTTGCGCCAGGTGCGCCGGATGCTCTGCCGCCGCCGCCATTGGTTGATGGCGGCATGGTTGCCGTTCCTGAGCACATCTGGCACGCCCGAGCCACGAAATGCAAGTGGACGCGTGTAATGTGGCCCTTCTAGCAGGCCGTCGGCGTGGCTATCGCGCTCAACCGCGCCTACTGCACCCAGCACGCCGGGGATTTGGCGCACAACCGCATCTATCACGACCATTGCCGCCAATTCGCCACCCGTCAGCACATAATCCCCGATGCTAATTTCATGCGTCACGACCAGATCACGCACACGCTCATCTATGCCTTCATAGTGACCACACAGCAGCAACATACGCGGCAAGCGCGATAATTTGACGGCGATCTGATGCGAAAACACGCGGCCCTGTGGCGTCATCAGGATAACGGGGCTGGTGGCGTCATCGGCGCGGATTTGCTCGATGGCCTGCACCACCACATCGGCTTTCATGACCATACCGCCGCCACCACCATAGGGCGTATCATCGACCTGACGGTGCTTATCTGTGCTATAATCGCGGATGTTGTGCACTTGCAAATCCAGCAAAGCGCGTTCACGGGCTTTCCACATCATACTCTCGGACATGGGGCCATCGAACATGCCCGGAAACAGTGTCAGTACGTCAATACGCATGGGGGTCGTCCTGCGGTCTGTGTCATCGTTCATGCTCATCATAACACTGCTCAGCCTGCTGATGGGTAACGATGCACGTTAAGTTACTTTTTACTTTACAAGTGTTTAATTTTCATGATACATTGCTGCTACAAAGTGGATTGACGCAAGGTGACACTCGGACATTCCTACAACATCATTCCTCGCACAGCCATTCGCTGTGTCTTTTAAATCACCCAAACTGACGCGGCGCAACATTGGGGGGCGCTGCAAGCTACCTCTAGGAGGCGCTTCCAACGATGGTTGATCGAGTCGAGTATCTAACGCCTGAAGGACGTGCGCAACTGGAAAAACGCTGGAATTATCTGGTCAAAGTTCGCCGCCAGGAAGTCGCTGAGCGCCTGCACCAAGCCTTGCAGGACGGGGGCGAGATAACGGAGAACTCCCAGTATGAAGAGGCGAAGAATGAGCAGGCGATGGTCGAGGCAGATATTGCCCGCCTGAGTTACATCCTCACGAATGCCAAGATCATCGAGGATGGCCAAGTATATGATACGGTGCAAGTCGGCTCACATGTGACGCTGGTTGAAAAAGGCACCAAAGACGAAGAAACGTACTATCTGGTCGGTTCCGCAGAGGCCAACCCACGCCAGGGCAAAATCTCCATCGAAAGCCCGTTGGGTAAGGCGCTGGTGGGCAAAGCGGTGGGCGATAAGGTCAAGATTGACGCGCCCGATGGGGAAATTACGTTCGTGATCCAGCAGATCAGCTAGCAGGCTGGCTGCATGACTGTTCTCACAAGGGTGGGTCGCGCTGATCCACCCTTTTCTGTTGTAAAGGAGCAACCCACTTGACCACCTGGCAACCCAACAACGTCGAACAGGACCGCCTGAAAAAAGCCGCGCAGCTACGCGAGCAAGGCGTCACGCTGTATCCAGCGCGTGTGCAGCGCACACATAGCACCCTACAGGCCATCCACGCCTACGAGGACGCCACACAGAATTTAGCCGCAGACGCCGACGAACCCCAGATCGCCGTGACCGTGACCGGGCGCATCCGGCGTGCCAACATTAAAGGCAAGGTCAGCTTCATGCACATCGAGGATGAAAGCGGGCGCGTGCAGTTGTTCCTGCGCATCAACGATATGGGCGCTGGGCAATATGATCTGGTCAAAAGCAAGCTGGTGGATGTCGATGATTTTGTGCAGGCCAGCGGCCAGATGATGCGCACCAAAGCAGGCGAGGTCAGCGTGCGCGTGACGGACCTGAAATTGCTGTCGAAGTCGCTCAGCCCCTTGCCAGTGGTCAAACAACAGACGCTCGATGATGGCACGGTGGTCGAATATGGTGAATTCAGTGACCGCGAGACACGCTATCGCCAGCGCTATGCGGATTTAGCCGTGAATCGGCACGTGCGCGCTGTCTTTCGCACGCGCTCACGGGTGCTACGCGCCATGCGTGAATATCTGGATGAGCACGAGCATATGCTAGAGGTCGAAACGCCCGTGTTGCAACCCGTTTACGGCGGCGCGGCGGCGCGACCCTTCACCACGCATCACAACCAACTGAAGCAAGATTTATACCTGCGCATCAGTTTTGAGCTATACCTGAAGCGGTTGCTGGTCGGTGGCTATGATGCCGTGTACGAGATCGGGCGCGACTTCCGCAACGAGGGCGTAAGCTGGAAGCACAACCCCGAATTCACGATGCTGGAATTCTACAAAGCCTACGCCGATTACAATGATGTGATGGACATCACCGAGCAGATGGTGGCATACATCGCAGAAAAGGCCAGCGGCAGCACGACATTTACGTTTGATGGCCACGAAATCGACGTTGCACCACCCTGGCCTCGTCTAACGATTCGTGAGGCGGTGCAAAAATACCTGGATGTGGATTACATGCAGTACCCGGATGCCGAAGCGCTGGCGGCTCTGCTGAAAGACCCCTTCGGCCTGGATGTGAAGCCGGGTGAACCCTGGGGCCGTTTGGTCGTGGAGCATCTTTTCGGCACGCTGGTCGAGCCAAAGCTGATTCAGCCTATGTTCATCAAGGATTATCCGCGTGATGTGTCGCCCTTTGCCAAAGCCGTTGAAGATGCGAACGATGCCTTGCACGTCGAGCGCTTTGAATTCTTCATCGCCGGTATGGAGATGGGCAATGCCTTCACTGAGCTAAACGACCCGGTGGACCAGCAAGAGCGCTTCGAGCAGATGGCGGCGCTGTACCGTGACCAGGACGACGACGCCACGCCCTTCGATGCGGATTACCTGCGGGCGATGCGCTACGGGATGCCGCCGAGTGGGGGCTTCGGCATGGGTGTAGATCGGCTGGTGATGCTGTTGACAGACCAGCATACGATTCGCGATGTGCTGCTGTATCCGCATTTGCGGCGCGTGGGTGGTGGCGACGAGGGCGAATCCGCCGAAGCTACACAGGAAGGACAAACCACACAGCCATGAATTAGAACGCTCGCGCAGGGACGCCATTCTTGGCGTCCAGGGCGGCGAATTTGCTCAGAGCGCACGCCCGATGGCAAGGCCCGCGAACACCGCTAGCAGACCTAGCGCAAGCTGCAAGCTCACGTTGCCGAAAGCGGCCAGCCAGCGTGCCTCTTGCAACAGCGTTGCCGTATCAAACATAAAGGTCGAGAAGGTAGTGAAAGCCCCCATGAAGCCCGTCAGCATCAGCGTGCGGGTGTGGGGAGGTACAGCCGTGGCGTACTTATCCGTCAGCGTCCAGATGACGCCGAATAGCAAGCTGCCCAGCAGGTTAACGGCGATAGTGCCCCAGGGAAAGCCGCTAGTGAGCATTTGCTGGGCCAGCTTACCTAATCCGAAGCGGGCCAGCGCCCCCAGTGCCCCACCGATGCTGATGAATAGAAATTGTGCGAGTGTCATGGCGGTTTGCTTCTCGCTCTCTGTGATAGACAACACCGCACAACAGCGCGGTTGTGTGTTTTTCGCGGCGGACGCGCAGAAGCGCATCCCTGCGAACGATTCCCAGGAATACCCTTCTGGGTGTCCGAGCGGCGTTAGCCGCTGTTGCTTGGCTTGTTTTTTAGCTGGAAAAGCCTAAGTCACTGCGATCATGTAGGCTTGCCTTCGTTTACCCGTTAGAATGACAACCATAGGATAGAGCATGAATTTTCTCAAGAAGTTATTTAGTGGTCCGGCAGACGGTAGCGCCTCTGATGGTAGCCTGTTCCTATATGTGCGTCCGAAGATGTGCAAGGAAATCCTGCGCGTGCGCGTCGATACCAAAAATGGCCCGTCCGCACGCGAAGACGGCGACGGCTATTATATGCGCAAGGTCGCGAGTGGCGCACGTTGCCCGTTTCAAGTCGAAATCGAACTGTTTTTTGATGCGAGCAAGCGCCTACAAGATAAGCAGATTGTCAACGGGGAATTTGTCACGGAGGACGATTACAACGCCCTGTACACGCAGACAGGAGCCTGATTCGTAGGGCGGATCAGGCTCCGCCCACGCACAACCTATCTATATGGCGTTATGCTAACGGCTCATCGGCATGATGACATGGATAAAATCATCGCGTTCTTCCAGTCGCAGCACACCGGGCTTCTCGTTGCCGTTGCTCTGAAAAACGACGCGCTCATTGCTCAGGACGCGCAGCACCTCAATGAGATAGCTGATATTAAATGAAATATCCAGTTCCTCACCTTCGATGGATGCATCTAACATCCCTTCATTATCGCCTCGTTCGGCGCTTTTACCGATGATGCGCACCTCGCCCGGTTCGCCCGGTGCTTTGGGCGGCTTGACGGCAAGGCGGCCACTGTTAGCGTTATCGCGGGCGAAAATCTCCGCACGTTTGCAGGCCGCCAGCAGATCGTTGCGATACATCACCGTTGATGTCACGTAGCCACGCGGGATAATGGCGCGGAAATCCGGAAAGCGGCCCTCTAGCAATTGGGATGAGACCTCAACATCTTTCAGGTGAAACGTCACGATGTCACGTTCACCGGGTAAAGAGATGCTCACGGGTTCGTCGTCGTCTTCAATGATGCCAGCTACATCCATCAGGGTCTTGGCTGGAATCACAATCGAGACTTCATCACGGAAGGCCTCGTCTAGCGCTCCGGTGCGCATCGCCAGACGGTAGCCATCTGCGGCGGCCATCGTCAGCCGCTCTTGCTTGATCTCCGTATAAACCCCGGTCAGGATGGGGCGAGCATCGTCTTTGGCGGCGGCAAACGCCGTTTGGCCGATCATTTCCTTCAGCAATTTGCTACCAATAGCCACTTCGCCCGTGTTGGCGTGGTTGACAGGTGGAAACTCGTCCGCGTCGATGCCCTTGATATTCGACATGGTAGCCCCACAGCGGATATTGACCGTCTGTGAGCGTGCATCGAGCGTCATATCCACGCGCTCCGGCGACAGATTTGTCACCAATTCGTACAGCGTCTTCATTGGTAACGTAATCGAGCCTTCGGTATGCACCTGTGCGCCGATGAAGGCGGTTACGCTCATTTGCAGGTTCGTCGCGGCCAATTTCAGGCGCGAGCCGTCCGTTTCTAGCAGGACGTTGGCCAGTACAGGCAGTTGTGGGCGCGATTCGACAGCGCGCCGCACGATATTTAGCCCTTTCAAGAGGTTTTCTTGCAATACGCTGACGTTCATCAGTTCGCAACCTTTTTCAGATAGTCGAAGTGCATTCTGGCGCTAACCAGGCACTGTTTAGCGGGTTTATCCTAATTATATCCCAAGTTAACCCAAATTCATCGGATGTGTTCGGTGATTGTACTTGAGACGCTGACATTTGGATAGCATCATTGATACACGCTGTGCTGCCTATATGCCGCCGTCAGCATCGACCAACGTCACGCCCTTGATGAGCGACTGGTCAAACTCAGCAAACCGTTCTTCACCGAGGCGCTCTAGTTCTGCACGCACACGGAACGAATCCTCACGCAGTTGGCGCACGTCGATGCCCTGGCAAACATCAGGCAAAATCACCAGCCATTGCACGCTGCGCTGTAGCATCTTCAGCGCCCCGCGATAGTTGTCGCGCTGAATCTGAAAATACGCCACGCCCACCTGCAATACAGCGCGGTACAGGTCACGGACTGGGCCTTCGGTATGCACCCATTGCTCTTCAAACAGATCATGCTGCTTGTAATACTCACCTGCGTTGAACTTCTGCACGCCCTGCATGGCCAATTCCGGCAATGCGTCCGCGCATTCACAATCAAGTTGTTCCATGCGTTCCGGGTCGGGGATGCGTGCATAATCCTGGATCAGCCTGGTCAGGCCACGCTGCAATTCATCCGGTGATAGGGCTAAATCGGCCCCTTTTGCAGCGGATTGTGCGCGAATGTCGGCGTCTGCACTGATGAGCACAACGGGGATGCGGCGCGTCGCGGGGCTGGTTTTGGGTGTGGTCGTCCAGCGCTGCCATGCCTCCGGTTGCTGGTCCGCATCCACTAGCACCAGCGCCGCCAGCGAATTAATCAGCGTGTTCATATAGCCCGTGCTGTGCTGTTGCTGCACCACGTTATAGGCTGCGCCAAGCCGTTCAATGATCGTGTCGGCCCAGGTCGGCTCCCCTGCGATGACGATGGTGGGTTTTTGTGTGGGCATATCTTCAACTGCTTTCAACTTTTTCTGACGTAATGTTATTTAACTGCAAAAATGCTTGTGGCGAAACGAAAACGAATTCATAGTATTTTCTGTGGGGGCGCAGCGTGCTGCGCCCTGAGTGCAATATATTGCACCCCTACAGACTGTCTGGGTGTGTTTTTGCTTGTCCATTATATGTGATGACGGACGCCAAGAATGGCGTCCCTACAAGATTAACTAATAATGAGAATGCATACACACTGAATTGCTGACGTGCTAATTGGCTATGTATTTTCTGTTAGGCCCAGGTGACCCGCCAGCGCGTCCAGGGCCAGGATGTAGCTACGCCAGCCAAAACCCACAATCTGACCCATGCAGACCGGAGCCAACACCGATGTATGCCGGAAGCTCTCACGGGCGTGGACGTTGGATAGGTGCACTTCGATGACAGGCACATCAATGGCGGCGATGGCATCCCGCAGGGCATAGGATGTATGCGTGTATGCGCCGGGGTTAAATACGACGCCATCGGCCCAATTACGGGCTACATGCAGCATGTCGATTAACGCGCCTTCGTGGTTGGATTGTTCGGCGCGAATTTCTGCTTTGTAGCGTGTGATGTGTTGGCGGGCACGCTCGTTGATGTCTTCCAGCGTCAGGCTGCCGTAAACCTCCGGCTCACGGGTGCCTAGCAGGTTCAGGTTGGGGCCATGTAGCAAAAAAAAGCGTTTCATCGTCTGCTCCTGCGGCTGGTTATCGGTCAATCAGGCGGGCGACGCGCCGACCCAACTCAACCGCGTAATTCGTGCCCCGGTCCCAGGGGTAGACCTGCGACATGCTGGCCCACAGCAAGCCCGGTAGCGGCGTCTGCAAGGGCGGGATTTTTTCGCTATGGTTGACGTAGGGCACGGGCTGCGCGTAGGGTGCGCGCCACACCCAGGCATCTTTCACCCAGTCGCGCTCAAAATCCGGGTTAGCTTTCTTCAGACCGGGCATGAAGCGCTCAATCAGGTCGTCGTCGCTCATCTGGAAGTATTCATGATCCGGCGCGACGTAATCGCCACAATAAACCAGCACATCCCCATTATAATGCGAGCGATCCATGAAATTGGTGTGTTCGACCAGCGCCAAAAACGGGAAGGGGTTCTGTGTGCGGTCCGGTGAATAAGCAGGCAGATTTAACCAGTACGTGCCTTCGGTCAGCACAGATTGCTTCAGCGCATACACCACACACACACCACCGATGCTATGCAAATCAGCCATCTGACGGCCATAATCTGTCTCAGCCAGCCCATCGGTTAGCTTCAGCATCAGACGCGGCGAAATCGTGCTAATTACATGGTCGTAGACCTGCGTTTCGTCGTTGACCGTCAGGGTGGGCTTGCCGTCCTGTTGGCCGACGCGCTGCACAGGCGTCTTGAGGCAGATTTGCGCGCCCTTGCTCTCGATGGCTTCGCCCAGTGCATCCAGAAAATGCTGAAATCCACCCTCAAAGGTGCCTAGCTTCAAGCTACGGGCAGCGATACGCGCCCACATCCAGGCCATATTCACCTTGTCGTATTCTTCGCTGAATTTGCCGATCAGTAGCGGCTTGAATAGCTTTTCATAGGGTTCGCGGCCCATCCAGCGCCGGAACCAAGCGTCGGCTGTGACTTTTTCCAGTGGCTCCCAGTAGGGCGTCAGCTTCAGGTAGGCACCTGCTAATGCAAAACGCGGGAATGACCAGGGCTTCAGCGGCAACGCTAGGGCAGACAGGTTAATCTCAGAGCGCACGAACTCGCCATCTATCCAGTAGCTCGTTTTGACGCGCTCAAAACGCACTTTATCGCTGTGGCCAATCTCAGCAATCAGGCCGAGCATGTCACTATCACCCTCAAACCAGTGATGATAGAACTTTTCCAGCGTCCAATCCCACCCTGGTGCTTTGAAGCCCGCCGCCAAACCACCGACACGCTCACCGGCTTCATACAGCGTCACATGATGACCCGCCCGCGCTAAATCCCAGGCGGCGGCCATGCCTGCGGCCCCTGCGCCGATGATGCCGATTTTGCGTGCTGTGTGCTCAGCCATGATGATGAACCTTACTCTGTGTTGGTTATTTATTTTTTACGACGTGACCGCGAGGGACGTTTGCGACTCTTGCGCGTTGACGGTTCTGCATTGTTTTCATCATCTTCGTCCTCGTGTGTGCCTTCATCTTCGTCTGATACATCGTATTCTCTAATTTCCACTTGACTCAAGGTTGGTGGCGATACGATGCTCAAAAGCGGTACGAGATAAAGCACAAGCACGAACAAAAACAGCGCTATAAAGACAAGCGCAACTGTTGAGATGCACAACAAGATAGTTTGGAACGTCCCCATAAGGCATTTCCTATTCGGTCATTTGCTGTTTGGAAGTTAACTCGCTGCGGCCTGTGACTCTAATTCTTGCGCATGGGTGATGCTATCCAGCCCCAGCCCCTGACGCGCCAATAAGATGAAACCCAGCAGCGTCACCGGGAGCCAGATGACAATATGCACGACAATGGCATAGGCCAGCGCTTGATCCTGCGCAACCCCGACTGCGATTAGCACCGCACTGACGAAAAATTCATAGACGCCCAATTGCCCCGGCGAAGCCGGCAACAACCCGGCCAGATTCACCGTCGCGACCACCAGCAGCGCCACCGGATAACCGAGTTCAAGCTGAAATGCCGCCATGACAAGCCAGTAAACCAGCGCCTCAATGCTCCATGTGAGGAATGAAGCAAACAGCGCCCCCAAAAGATTACGCCACGTGCGCAGCCCTTCCAGCCCATGTAACACATCCTCACTCAGACCCATGACGATCTCGCCCAGCTTGCCCGGTAAAATGCGGCTGACCCATTTTACCAAGCGCCGCAGCAGGTTCGGTTGTGCAGCCAATATCAATGAGATGGTCAATGCCGGAATGAACATCAGCGTTGCCAGCGTCACGATAAAGCGAATCTCGTCCGATTGCACCTCGATGAACAGCAGCGCAAACAGGATAAACGCCAGCATCACCAGCCCATCAAACACGCGCTCGACCACGATGGTCGTCGTTGTGCGCAACACAGGCACCTTATGATTGCGCTTCAGCAGGTAAATGCGCAACGCTTCGCCCGCCCGCAGTGGGTAAACGTTATTGCCCATGTAGCCCATCGCGACGATGGCCGTCAATGGGATGAGCGCGACGTAATGCACCGCCCGTAGCAGGAATTGCCAACGCCACGCAATCACGGTCACTGCACCAAAATAGAGCGCAACGGCGAGCAACGTCAGCGGGATGTTGATCTCGCTCAGGCTGGCGATAAAGGTCTCTGGTTGCAAATCCCTGAAGGCCAGGAACAAAAAGAATGCGCTGATGACGAGGCCAACGCCGATGAGTATACGTCTATTTATCATGGTTTATCTCGGTGCTGAAACGAACGTAGCATATTGTAGCAACCTTTCTAAAGTGAATACACGGTTACGTGCGTTGTAGCGCGACGATATTCATGCTGTACCAACGCAACGAAGTGGGTCTAATCCGGCTCGTCTAAATCAAAGAAGGATTGCACATCGAAGCCGTCCGGCAGGTTATCCATGCCCTGACCGCGCTTGTTATCCGGCAACGGTGGCTGCTGGCCCTCAGCGTTTGTGTCATCTGTATGCGCGTTTGTCTGGCTGGCGTCGTGTGTGGTTTCGTCGGCATGGCTTGCTGGCCGTTGATCGTTTATATCAGGGATGGGGCCTGCCAGCGGCATCGCAACAGGCGCGGATGGTAAATTACTGCGGTTGCGAATGATTTCGGCTGAGATGGGGTAATCCGTGCGGACGGGTGGCGTGTTGGGGATGCCCGTTTCACGCATTTGCCGCAGCGTTTCCAGCAAGCCGCCAATTACAGTCCCTAGCCCCAAAAACAACGCCGCACCATTGACCAGGAAGCCCACCGTCGGCAAGGAAATCAGCAACGCCAGCAACATAACGCCGATGAGCAGGCTGAGATACACACGCGGACGTGTGACCGACAGCCGACGACCTCGGATAATGCGCAGCAACAGATGGCCGATGCCGAGTGCAACGACCACACGAGCGACGAAGATCGCGATGAAATAAAAAACGCTGATGCCACCGACGTTAAACAGGCCCAACAATACCCCGGCAGCCAGCGCCACACCAGCCAGCCCGACCACCTGTAATACCAGAATCGTCAATGCGCTGAGCACCAGCGAGAACAACACCACCGGAAAAGACAAAATGAAGGCCAACATGCCCACGCTAAAGCTCGCAAATGGGCGTTGCCGCAGGTTGGTCAAGGGGGTTTGTACAGAGCGCGGCACAAACAGCAGAATCACTAGGCCAATAACCAGCAGCGTTGACGCCTCACGCAAGAAATGATCGAAGAAGCGCGTCACGGTGCCGGGTTGCTCTAAATTTGGCAACGTGACGACCTGGGGCTGTGTGTATTGCGGTTCTGCTGCTAAATCGCCCTCAATGATGCCCTCTTGTGGGCCGCTATAGCTGAGTTGCCCACCCACACGCCCGTTTTCCAGCACGCGCAAGCCCGCCGTCGTCAGTTCCAGGTCAAAATTCAGCGGCAGCAGCAGCGTCTCGATCTGCCTGCTGTCCGTTGCCGGGTTGCCAACCGAAGCGTAAACGTTGCCGTCAACCGGGCCATCAATCACCAACGCAGACCCCCAGAAGTTGACCTCACGCCCGACAGCGCCATCAATCAGCAGTTGATACCCCGCCCCGATGACGCTGCCAGGAACCCACGTACCGGGGGCTAGATGCGTGCTGAGCGTGATAGAAAACAAGCTGCCATTAAGCGGACTCTGGGCTTTGCCTGGACGGGCGCTGCCTGCTGGCGCGGGGTCCACATCCAATACCGGGCCGAGAAAGTGCAGATCACCCGCAATCACCCCCGCAACATCCAACTGACCGCCAACCAGATACACATTGCCTTGCACATGGCCGTCAATACGGCCATACAGAGCGCTACCAATGACGTTACCTGTGATGGTCCCGTTAATTGTCAGGTCCTCGCAGACGACGAACAGTGTATCGTTTACGACTTCGTCGGCGTCAATTAAGCACTGATTGCCCTGCAACACATCGCGCGCCGTGACAACAGCAAACGATGTCAACAGCAGCAGGATCAGCACAATTAGCCGTTTGGGTGGCATAGGCGTCGTTTACCTCGCATTTGCTGCTTCGGTTGCATTTTAGCATAAGTGCCAGGACTCGTACTTAAAGTAAGTCATTGCAAAACTGTCGATTTTGCGCCACAATAAACTATCATGCATTCTAATTGTAATAAGAGGCAACGCTTGCCGTGACGGATAAACGCAACACGCAACAACATACGGCCAACCTCAGGGCACCAGATCGAGCGCAAGAGAGCGATGGCAGCCTGCTAGAGCGCCCACCATCGCCACAGACCACCCACCTGAGCGACAAGTGGCGCTTATTATTCAAAATTGGCGAGCAGTCCAAGCGTTTAACGCTTGTCACCACGCCGCTAATCGTGGGTCGCAAGCTAGAAGCCGACAACAGCGCCAGTAGCGGGCCAAGCGTCGGCTTCGACCTGACGCCCTATGGTGCGTATCACTTCGGCGTTTCTCGGCGGCACGCGCTGCTGACCTTGCAGGACACGTTCTTATATATCGAAGACCTCAGCAGCACTAATGGCACGCGCATTAATGGCTTTCAGTTGACGCCGCGCCAGAAATACCGCTTGCGGGATGGCGACGAGATCGAGTTTGCGCGTTTGCGCGTTACGTTACGCTTTGAGCGCCCAGGCCCAGCTTAAGCAGTTAGCAAAAGACTAATAATCGCAGTTTGACCCTTGTATCTTTGATGATGCACTGAGACAATATTCATCCGAATCTTTAAGATGTAGACAAAATCTCTTAATCATTTGCATCAAACGCTTGATGCACAACAGGAGTAACCATATGGCGTTGTTAAGGTTCCTTATAGAATCTGAGGGCGACCTCGAGCGTCACTTTGAACAGGATGAACGGGGCGTTTTCCACAATACGGAAAAATTACAGTCTTACAACCGGAAACTATCTCAGCGTATGCAGCAATTGCTACGCCGCCAAGCCACCACCGCCGGAGAACTGGAAGAATTGGACCGTACCATCAACGCATTCAATTCAGAGCCTCGCCAACGGAAATAAAAACCCACCTCTATCCACACTACACCAAACGAGAACACCGTGATGTCACATGCGCATGACGTTTTCTTGAGCCACGCCAAAGCTGATAAATACACCAAGTTGTATGTACGTGATAGATTACAAAACTCCGGCCTAAGCGTCTGGATTGATGAAACGGGCATCCAACCGGGTGAAGACTGGCGTAAAAGTATCGAAGGTGCGATCGACAACGCTTGCTGTGTTGTCGTGATCTTGACCCCAAACTCCGTTTCATCGAGGTGGGTGCGTAGCGAGTTAGCCTATGCCGATGCACAGGATAAGCCGATATACTCCATCATGGCAGAAGATACTAACCTGTCGATTAACCTGATGCTAACCCAATACAGCGACCTTCGCACTGGAAACCCTGACGTAAAATTGGATGAATTAGCGCAGATTATCAAGCGCACATGCCACGATACCGCTACGAAAAGCAAACAAGCGAATACAATTACGTCAACCCCCAGCAGGCAGAAAAACAACCTGCCCGGCGCTCACGTCCCCCCAATCACTGTCAGGGAGTTGCGCTTGGCCCGACTCGCTGTAAACGCGCTATCTGATCTGTTTCCCGGTCCTTTGTATCGGGCTTGTTTATTTCTGCTAGATCATGGGGCACAGCAGATATACGTCGCTTCCGCTAGCCCTGGCTTCAGAGATGCAGAACTGGGGTTACGTTTTGCAAAGGGGCAGGGCATCGTCGGTGAATCTTGGGCACGTATGAAATACAGTTTGGTGAGCAACCTGGAAGAAAAAACTGAGCAAGAATTGCGTCAAAAGTTTTTACTAGACCCGTTTCAAATCGCTGTCACCAAGCATGTGGCAGAAGTTATGGCTGTTCCCATCTTCTCACCATACCAAGCAGACCGCGTAATTGGCATATTAGCACTAGATAGTTTGGTGCCTAACGAAGATTCTAACGAAGATACCGAATTGCATCAGATTCGACCAGACCTGGAGGCTACAGCGTCCTACATCGCTCAAGAAATATTGCCGCATCCGCTCCCCAAAACGATCAACTACCGGGATCAATTGCATCTGGAAAGCATCTTGCGGGTTGCACGCTTGCTACCTCCACTAAACGTTCCAACGCAGGCAACCGTTTACTTCGTGGATGATAAAGCG